>JAYVXO010000238.1:0-3387 GCA_043785105.1 Fimbriiglobus sp. | reverse complement strand
GACGAGCGAGATTCCGTTCGTTTGGATCGGTGTTGCGGTTGGTTCAGTTGCATCACTCGGGGTAACTAAGGACGCCATCGGACTACCCCGAAGGGGTTTCATGTAATAGCCCAGGGTCGCGGCGTTTCGCCGCGCACCCTGGGTTCTCGACACCACCTTGCCGTACCCCGAAGGGGTTCCATCGTTCCTCGTGGCGCACATGTAACCCCTTCGGGGTAAGATCCGTTTCCGGTCCGACCCAGGGTGCGCGGCGAAGCGCCGCGACCCTGGGCTATTCGATTGAACCCCTTCAGGGTAATCCGAAAACGCAACTTTAAAACTGGCGCGTCGGGCTAACCAAAACGTAACACGGGCAATGCAGGTGCTCTAGCGCGTCAATCAGCTACGCCTTCGCAAGAACCAGTTGGATGGCGAGCCAGAACTGCTTGCCCTCTTCCGTCGTGGTGTTCGGCAGGCCGAGCGGCGTGGCCCGGACGCGGGAAACGTCGTCGCTGCGCATTTCACTGGTGCGGAAGAACAGGTACCACAAACTCCCCGCTCGGACGCCGGTATCGTCCGCGACGTACACCGGCTTCGTAGCACTGTCGGTAATCGTGAGCGCAAAATCGTCCAGCGATTTGCGGAGGTTCGTCGGCGACACAGCGATGGCGACGAACTTCAACCCGCGCTTTTCAACCATGTCTTTCGTTGCCGCAACGTCGCTGCTTGGGTCATGCAGAACCAGCACCGTGCGGAACCCGGTTGCCTTCAACGTGTCAAGACCTTCGGGCGTCGGCAGTTTCCCGTTGGCAACACCATCCCGCCCCGCAATTGAGGTGTAGTCGGGTAATCCCTTCAAGCTTCCGGGCATCGGTTTGGCATTCGTCTGACTGGGCGGAGTGCTGGTATTCAATCGCGGTGGCAAATCCCCGCTCGTCGTGGGCGACGCGACTTCACGTTGGGGCAAGCGTGTTCCTGCGGGCGGCAACGGTTCGTTCAAGTAACTGCGAACCACTGGCCCGAGTGTTTCGGACTTCGGGTTATCGGGCGGTAGCAAAATATCTTGGGGCGGTATCCGCAACGGCCCCGGTACGACTTCGGTCGGGACCAACTGGCGATCGGGCGGGGCGTAAGGGTCAATCCGAAATCGGCGTTCGGGCACGGACGGGGGTGGGAAGTTGTCGTTCGGCGTCGTCGGGACACCGGGCGGTGAAATGTGACTGCCGCTACTCGGGAGCGGGTCTTCGAGGCGGGTGCCGTCCCGGTTGCGCGGCGAAGGATCGTTACAGGTGTTGCATGGCCGCCGGAAAAGACTGTGCCGGCACCCCAACCCGGAGAGTAGTAATCCCACTGCAAATCCAGCGATTAGGAACCGGCGCATGGCACATCTCCGTCACGAACAGTCCTCACCACTTCCGATTGTAAAACATGCAACCCGTCCGACTGCGCGAAAGCCTGACCAATCCGGAGCGAGAACGAAATGAAATGCGAAGCTGTGCCGGTTAGGCGGAGTTTGAGATCACGAGCGACACTGTAAGTTGCAAATCAGCACGAATTGATTCAAGAGTCGCCATGCTAGCGATCGTCCCCCACAGTGCCACTTTCGCTGGTAAGTCTGGTAATTTACAACGACTGCGGACTCAGCATTCGTAGCGATTGGGCAAGAATTACCGCGTCGGCGGATCGAATCGGCAAAATTGATTCGTTCGACTGCCCTGATTTAGCCGATGGTACTGTTAGTCCGGGTTAGGTGGGGTCGGCCACGTTCGGCCCCTCGGCCTACCGAGAGTTTTTTGGAATCGCAACTACGATGCGGGGAGCTGATATGAAGAAGTTCTTCCTCGGTGCCAGCGCGGCCCTGGCCCTGATTAGCGGGAAGGCGGGCGCTCAAAGCCTGCCGTCCCAATCCCCAGCCCCGATCGTTTCGGCTTCCGCCGATGCGCACTCGGGTGCTATGAGCGGCGGGGGGAGCGGCGGGGGGAGCGGCGGGGGCGCACCTGTCGTGTCGTACAACGACGGCGGGTCTTCCGGCGCCACCGATGTGCTCGCCGGCAGCGGCACACTCGTGGGTAGCGGTGCGGCGGGTAGCCCTGGTGCCAAGATTTATACCGAAGCCAGCTTCTTGTTGATGTGGATCAACAAGGGCCAGCAAAACTTCCCGATTGCGACCGGCGGCCCGTCGCTCGGAATCGTGGGGCGACCCGGCACGACGCTCTTTGCCGGAAACGAATCGGTCGATTACGGCTCGATGCCCGGCTTCAAAGTCGGCGTCGGCGGGTTGGTCGGGGCCACGAGCGTCGGCTTTGAAGCCAACGTGTTCGTCCTGGGTCGTGCCAACGACAACATGGACGTGGGGCCGACGGCCACGACGGTTCTGGCCCGGCCGTTCTTCGACGTGTCCAGCCGACGGGAATCGTCCAAGGTTATCGCGGCACCGGGCGCGTTCATCGGCGGCTTGTCGGTCAACAACACGAACCAGATTTGGGGCTTTGAAACGAACCCGTTCTTCCGAATCGTACAAGGCAACTCGGTCAGCCTCGATGTCGTGACGGGGTTCCGGTACATGTCGGTCAACGAGCGGCTTGACATTTACGACTCGACGCGATTACTGCCCGGTGGCGTCTCGGCGTTCGACGGGATTGGTTTGGCGTCGCCGTCGATCCTTGCAACACACGACAAATATAGCGTCCGCAACCAGTTCTACGGTGCGAACATCGGTGGGCGACTCAGCTTCACCCGTGGGGCACTGTTCCTGGACGCGGTTGGTAAAATCGCAATCGGCGGCGTGCGTCAAGTGGTGAACGTTGACGGCACCACAAGTCTGTTGGGCGGCGGTGGTTTAGTTTCGACCGCGACAACGCCGGGTGGCTTCTACGCCAACAACGCGGCCACCGGCGAACGCTCCGAGAACCGCTTCGCCGTGCTGCCCGAAGGGAGCCTGCAACTCGGCTACCAAATGACATCCTGGCTCAACGTCTTCGGCGGCTACCAAGTGATGTACCTGAGTAGCGTGGCCCGCTCCGGCGACCAAGTGAACCGCAGCATCAACATCAACAACCTGCCAACGGTGCCAACCTACACGACACGCGGCCTGACGAAGACCGTCGCCGGGGTGAACGAAAGCGACCTGTTCATCCACGGCTTCACGTTCGGCCTGACGCTGACGTACTAACTGGGCGTAAACTCAACGAAGGAAGGGCGAGCCAATGGCTCGCCCTGTGGTCGTTTTTTAGGTGAACTTGTAGGTCGTGGTCGTGGTCGAGGCTTTGCGAGGCCCGACATTCGACATCCACCGAACTACTGGCTGAACCATTTCCGTTCACTCGTTCGTGTCGGGCCTCGCAGAGCCTCGACCACGACCTACGAAACCAATCATTTCAAGACTCGAATCTTCACGTTGCGGAACGC
>JAYVXO010000237.1:0-3392 GCA_043785105.1 Fimbriiglobus sp. | reverse complement strand
CGCGATGGTGACAGAACGATGACAACCGAAATCACGCGGGGAAGAAAGGAGTGCTCGGCGACCGTTTTTTGGTCTTGCAAACGGGGTCCACTTTAGTTTCGAGTGCAACACGGAGAAGATCAGCGAGGCGCGGTGCAAGGCCATCGGCTACGATGTGCCGAAGGTCGCCCTACCGAAGTCGCTCGACACGATCGGTCGTCAATGGACCGAGACCGGCGACGACAAGCCGACGAAGAAGAACTAACCGCGCCGACCCCGTTCTACGTCTTGTCCCGGGTCAGCGGTCCTACTTCGGACCGCTAGCCTTCACCACCGGAGTCGATACTCCGACCACGCGGTCGAGGGTCGCCCGGCGGCGGAACACATCCGCCCGTGCCTCGTTCAGTCGGTCACGAACGGTGATGAGATTTCGCTGGGCTTCGACGAGGGACAAGAACGGCACTTTCCCGTTCACGTACGCCGCCTGGGCTTCCTTGACGTTTGCTTCCGCCGCAGGTACCGCTTTCACCTCGTAGAGCTTAACGACCTGCTCACTCTCACGCGCCTGCTCGTACGACTCCTGCACTTGAAACCCGACTTGGTCGGTGAGCCGGGCCAACTCGGCCCGCCGCTGGGTGATCTTCGCTTGAGCCTCGGACACCGCCCCGTCCCGCCGCCCGAAGCGGATCGGCAAGTTGACCCGTGCCCCGACCTGCCACTGGAGCGGCCGGCCGGCCGCACCCTGCCAGTAGCCGTCGTACGCGGTCAACAGTTCCACGTCCGGCTTGTACTCTTGGTGGGCGAGGCCGAGTGTCGCCTGCTCGGCCACCAAACGGTCGGACACCGCCTTCACGTCGGGACGGCTCGACACGGCACGCTGCCGGAGGTCGGTCGGGTCCGGGAGTGGGGCCGTGACGCGAAACTCGGCCGGCGGCGGGAGCGGGCCGTCGGCCGGCAGGTGGGCGAGCGTGTTGATCCGGGCACGGGCGACTTGACGTGCCCGCTTGAGAGACACCGTCCGCTCTTCGAGCCGGACCGCCTCGACATCCAGTTGGAGCATGTCCTGCTGCGGGGCCAGCCCGTTCTTGTACCGGGTTTCCGCGTTCTGGCGGAATTCGCGGAGCAGTTTGAGGCTCTCGGCGGCCACGCCCAGCGACTGTTCGGCCAGGAAGTAATCGGCCAGTGCCACTTTCGCCGCCTCCACCAGTTGCAGTCTCGCGTCGTCCACGTCCTGGGCCACCGCCCACGCTTCGGCGCGGGCCGCCTGCCCCTTCAGTTCTCGTTTCCCGAAGAGAGGGATTTTTTGTGACAGTTCCACGCGGGCCGCGTAATCGGCGTTCGGCGACCCGGCCGAGAAGGGGGACGTCTGAAAGCCGAACATCGGGTCATCGAGCGAAATCACTTGCGGGTACTTCGCGGCCGCCACGGCCGCCGCCGCCGTCATCTGTTCGAGCGTGGGGTTGCGTTCGAGGACGAGGCCGATGAGGTCTTCGGCAGTCAAAGTCGGGGCTGTCATGAGGTCGCGCCCTACGGGCGGCGCGGGCGTCGAATGGGAGGCTTGCTCGACGGGCGGACTGCCGTTCCGGCCCGTCTCAACTTGAGGCTGTAGGCGAGGGGTTGACGAGGCGACGGACGAATCCGGGCGTGGCGGTGCCGCACACCCCGCGACTAGCGAAAGAATGCTGAGCAATACGAACATACACGGCGGTACTTTCCGAATGGTAACGGCCCCAAAACGCGACATCGGGAATGCATCACTCCGTTATAATCGGCACGATCGGCCGTTGCGGATAACCCAAAGTTCAGCCGCCGTTACGCGAAGACCCGCCGGTGGACAGTCGCCATCCCGACGCCTGCCCGCCGGACTCATGATGCTAGCGGCACCGTCCGGCAGCGGCCGACGGGGCCGGCGAGTTCGACGCCGCCGAGTTGGTCAAGGCGTTGAACAAGGCCGGCTTCCACGTGAAGGTCAAGGAGTAGTACTCGGTGTCGCCCCGCTGCCCGATAGCAACGGAATAGACCCGAACGTGTGCGGAACCCCTCCCCGGCCCTTCGCGACGGCCGGGGAGTTCCTCACGGGACGCTAGGTCTCCCCACTTGCTTCCCGGTCCAACGTTGCGTACCGTCGGCACATGTCCGCGCCACCATCTCCTCACCGCCCAGGTGAGGGGCTTCACCCGAATACAGAATCGGCATGTCGGCACATGTCCGCGCCACCATCTCCTCATAGCCAGACCGCTCTCCTCTCGTTCCGGTTCTTCGGCACTGCATTGGTTGGCTCGCTTGCGATGGCGCTGGTGGCGACCTTTGCTCCTCTCCCGGCTCAATTTGCCGTGCTGGGCGCGTTCATCAGCATCCTGGGCGGACTCTTCGTGAGTTACCTCGAACAGGAAGACTAGCGGGACCGCCGGCGGAACGAAGTCAACCTCGCCAGGACCGTGATGGCCAGACATCGTCCATAATCCATGGCTGTCGTCGCAATGTACGGACAGGTACTCCCCTTCCTGGTAGACTCGCGGACTAGTGGGGCAGTCGTATGGTCCTCGAACTTGAACCTCTTCGAGGGCGCAGTTAAAATTTGCGACCTCGTAACGGTCGGCCCCCGTGATTTCGTCCACCATGCCGCAACCTTACACTTCAGTCACGTTGTTTTTAGGTGTCGTGGGTCATTGACTACTCACGCCGTTCGCGGCGGAAAAAATGTCTCATCCCGTTACCACAAATCGCTCCTCGCCTTTCGCTGAGAAAGGGAGGGGACGCGCGGACAGGCTCCAACATGCATCACTTTAGCGGGTGGCGAAGCACGTGCTCAATCTCGGGCACGTGTTTCGCCCGACCGTTTTTGTATGGTACGTAGCATTCGCCTTGCCCCGAGTAGCACAACACTGACAGCAACAAGTATGTCTTGCAATTTGCCGAGTTTGGGCGTGATGGGAATCGGGATCGCCGCACTTGCGACACGCGTCTGCCGCGCAACTAAATCAATCGCCGAAATGCGTCACAATACTTGATGGGACCGGTTAGCACTGGCCACACTCCCGAGCGGTCCCGAATGCCACCCTGTGGTGCGTTCGGGGCCGCTCGCGTTTCGCGTCCCCACTTTTAAGGCGTCAGGCATGTCATGATTTACCTGATTTGGGGTGGATGACGATGTCGTACTTGGGTAGAGTCGCAGAACGCTCCAGTCGCGCTTCGATCGGCTGCATCTCTGCCTTTGTCAGCCGAACGCCGTCCCGGTATGTCGCTTCCTCATGATGCACCGTCGGGTGCTGCCCTTCCCATCTCATCCGACGCGTCTCCGACATCATGACCCCCACACTCGTCAATAATGTGCCGCCCCATTTCTGTTCCAGAATCGACCAGCACCGCTCGATCGGGTTGTACTTGCTGTGGTACGGCGGATAGTACACGAG
>JAYVXO010000236.1:0-3398 GCA_043785105.1 Fimbriiglobus sp. | reverse complement strand
TTGCCGCCGGTCGCTCCCGTGGGAAGATAGACGAAGTACGGGCCTTCGTGGGTCGTGTCTCGATTTTCGTAGACCGTTCCTTGTACCCGCGCGATCTGTTCGACCGGGACGACGAGGAAACGTGCGACGGGCGGGGGATCGTTCAAGTGGGAGCGGTCCCAGTTGAGAACGCCTTCCGGAAAGATGCCGACGGCACGCAGTGGGTTGTCTTGGAACCGTTTCTCGAACCCGTTGACACGATCCAACACGGCTTTGAGGCCGGAAACGGCCTGCGACGTTCGATAGGTAGACATTGTCATCCCAAGTTTCGGCGGGCCTTGGGGTTCGGGTGCGGTTGACAGTGACCGCCCGGTCCCAGGCTTTCAACGGGTCGTGACGCCCGTTGGCTTACCGTTTGGTATACAAATGCTATGACTGGTAAGAAGACGCAAAGAGCGGCAAAACGGGTTCCGGGTCGTGTTCAAGTGAGGGTTTTACCAGCGTCCGCAGTGCTAACGTTGACCACGGCCAGTACGTCGGGGAGTTTCGCCTTCTTCACTTTGGCCAGGGTTCGGCACGCGGACAGGAGGTTCCGGTTCGCCATTTCGATCCGCTGGAAGTGGTACTTGGCCTGCGCGGCGGTCGTCCTTTTTTCGAGCTGGTTCGCGTACTGCAACTCGGCGAAGTTCACGAACATCCACGCGATCACCACTCGCTCCGCGAGCAGGCACTCGAGCGCGGACGTGTTCTCACCCGCGAGCCGAGTCCGCAGGTCCGACGCGAACCGCAACAGGGCTTGCTCCCAAAGCACGTCGCCGTTGGCCTGGAGATCGACCAGCTTGTGAAGGACGATGCGCCCGATGTCGCCGAACAGGGCCTTCGCCGCCGGGTTGTCGAGGAACCGATTCACCTCCGGCAGGACCGAGCGGTCCCCGGCCTTAGCTTTCTCTTTCACTTCGGGGCTGATGCGATCCAGGACCATTGTCCCGAGTTCCGACGGCACCCACGTCTGAAGCCCTGTGTCGGTCGTCGCCAAAGTTCCCATTGCGTTCTCCCGTTTGCGCCGCCATTCGCGGTTGTGTTGGTGCCACCCGTTTGCCAGCATTGCGTCCGCAACAGTGGCGTCGATCCCTGCCAACCACTTCCGCAACTTCGCGTTGACCCGTTGACGCTTGGCGGACCGGAGCCGGTCCGTGTCGCGGTCGATTTTACGGAGGACGCGGTTGCCCTCGTCCACCCGCGCCATCAAGAAGACGTTCCACCCGGACCCGTGGTACTCCTTGACGACCCGTTCCCCGATGCGATGAGACGTGTAGTAATACGGCTTGCCGTTCCGCGTCTCGATGGCCATTTTGCCGCCCCGCAATCTGTACTACAAAAAATCACGCTGCCCCGCTTTGTTCGTGAACGTACTGTACACGGTTTCATCACTTCGCGCTATACACCTTCAGCACTTCGTCGCCGTAGTGGTTGACGACTTTCACGGCGATCTTGCCGGTCTTGGGTGGGTCGAAGGGGACGCTGGTGGCGCTGTAGAGTTTGGCCCACTCGGCCTCGTCGATGTCGGCTTTCAGGGCCTTCTTGAGCCGGTCGTAGGGGCCTTCCTTCGAGTCCTTGCCGCCGTAGAGAAAATAGGCGTGGCGGACGAAGAAGCTCTTGCCGTCGTAGTCCGTGTCGATGAACCACGTGGCGATGTCGTCCGGGCCGCTGGAGCGGATTTGGCCGGTCGTCGGGTCGAAGATGTCCACGCCCTTCACGGTCACGGTGTACTTCCCGGACTTGTCTTTCGCGTACTCGATGTCCGGCTCGCCGAAGACCATGAACAGGTTGCCGGCGCCGGTTTTCTTCAACAACTCGTCGCCCATTGCCAGGTCGGGGTTCATCCGCACGAGCAGCACCTTCATCTTGCCGACCTGCCGTTCCACGTCCTTGCCCTCTTCCCAGACGTGCGGGTCGAACGCGAAGCCGCACACGAGGACGAGGTCGAAGTCGAGTTGCAGGCTGCGGACGGCTTCCTTGGCGGCGTCGTGGATCAGTTCCGGGCCGACGGTGCCGAACTCGGGGCCGAGGCAAACGCCGACGCGCTTGCGCTTCCCGTCGGCGCTCGTGAACTCCCCTTCGGCGATCAGCGACCGACCGGGGTAAAGGTCGAGGCGGTCGAACTGGATCCGCTCGCCCTTCTTGGTGTTCTGCACCCCGGCCTTACGGAGGTTGTCAAGGATCACGGTGACGAAGTCGGCCTTCACCTTGTTCGCGGCCACAGTTGCGGGGTTGGGGCCATCGGCACCCGGCGCGTCGGGGAGCATCCGGTGCGGGCTGAGGCTTTCGACGGTGAACGGCCCGCAGACGCGCACGGTCCCCTTGTCCTCGTAGGGCTGGTCGTACAGCGTTTCGGTGTCGGCGTGCTTGCGGATGGCCGCGTCGATCTGGTCGCGGGTCATGCCCTCGTGGATGTCCGGGTTGTTGGCGATGCTCTTGAGCGTGACGTGCGGCACGGTCTTGTAAACGAACCCCTTCTTCAAGTTCGGCGTGGGGGTGTCCGCGTGCGACGCGGTCGAATCGGCATCGCTCACGCCCAACTCCCGCAACTTCTTTCGACCCGCTGCGGAATCGGCGGGCAAGTAGTACGGGAACTTCGCGGCCATCAACCGCGTGCGGGCCAGGGCCAACGCCACGCGGGACGTGTCGATCGTGATCCACCGTCGGCCCCATTGCTCCGCGACGTAAGCCGTTGTCCCCGAACCACAAGTCGGATCGAGCACGAGGTCACACGGATCGGTTGTCATGAGAACGCATCGTTCTAGAATTTTTCGATTCGTTTGCACGACATATATCACCTCTTGGTCGCCATGCAAGTCATCCCAGATATTCGATCTCGCAATGTAAGGCCAATCGTTCCAAAATACCACACCACCCAAAGATTTGCCGCCACCATCGAAGAGTCTTGCTGATAAAGCAAGTTTTTGCATTTGCGTGTCGGGGTCGTATGTCCAGTGACGAGTTGAACCACATTGATAGGCTTTGCCGTTCCAATGGAAGTCTTTGCTACGTTCGTTCTGTTCCTGGCTTACTAATGGCCAATTGACCCTTGCCCATCGAGAGCCACTGTCTAATAAGTTGCTGACCTCTTCATTTGTTTTACCTCTAATACGAACGTGAACACCAGTTGGAGAAATCAAAGTGTTGAATTTGGTATCTTCATCTGGTGTAGGTCGTTCCAGATAAGCACTACGGGTCTTGATTTGACTTCGGTCTTTCGAGTACCAAAGAAGGTAATCGTTTACAGGTTCTTTTTCTGTCGTTGCACCTTTCTTTTTAACTATTATAGGAGTTACGCAGTGGTGTTGTGAGTCGGGTTCTCGAAGTCCCGCAGGGTGGCTATAGTCGCGGGCATGAGCCAGCCCAAAGTCTCCGCGCTT
>JAYVXO010000235.1:0-10973 GCA_043785105.1 Fimbriiglobus sp. | reverse complement strand
GGCGGCCATTCGGGACTCCCTTCCGTTGTGAGAAGGAGAGTAGAACAGAATCTAGCTCACAGAAAAAGATCATTTACTACCGGGCAGAGTATAACCTAGTTGGCGCAATACCTGTAGGCATTTCACACCCTCCCCGACTGTTGATACTTCCCCGACCGTTAGCAAATACGCGATCACAACGCACGCACTCCGACCATGCCCTAACGCACAGTGAATGTACACTGGACCGGAATGCACCATTGCGTTGATCCACGACATGGCTGAAACAAGTTGATGTTCGGTCGGACACGTCCCGTCAAGCACGGGCATCGACTTGTAACCTGCCAATTTACTGAGCGGGCGTGTTTCCGCAAATTCGGCAGCAAGATCGAGTACACCCGTCCACGGAACTGCTGTGCATTCACTTGCCGACAGTCGTCGCCCGAAAAACACGTTCGGCATCACTTGCGCGTAGGGCGGCTCTCGCGATACCAATCTGTACAAGCCGAAGGCCAAAGCGTTGAGCGTAAAGTACGGCCCAAATAGCACCCAAGCCCCAATAGATTGATGCCCCGATGCTCGCTTCAATAGCAATCCCGGCCAAGAAGCAAAGTAGGTCACTGCAAACAAAAGGAATGAGCATGCAGCGTACAGGATCAAGACAATTAACCAGCCGACAACATCCCAGGTCAGTATTGCCAAGGCGAAACAGCCGAATGCCAGCAATAAGAGTGTCACGCCGTACTTCATCGTATTGCTTTTATTCATCCATTGCTTTGGCCATCGGGAAGGAGCCGAGGACTTGGACGCTTTCGCAGATTTCTTCGAGTGACTTGATGGCTTTTTTCACTTTGGCATCTTCGGCGTGGCCGTCGAAATCGACGAAGAAGATGTACTCGCCTTTGGCTTCCATGTACGGGAAGGACTCGACCCACGTGAGGTTGATTTTGTTGGCTTTGAAAATGGACAGGGCGTCTACCAAGGCGCCGGGGGTGTGCGACACTTGCAACATCATCGCGGTCTTGTCGTTGCCGGTTCTGGTCGAATCGTGTTGGGCGATCACTGCGAACCGGGTTTCGTTTTGAGCGTGGTCTTCGATGTTGGGGAACAGAACACGCAAGCCGTACCGTACTGCGGCTTGGCGACTGGCGACGGCGGCGGCGTTGGGGTCGGATTTGACCAATTGGGCGGCGTCGGCGGTGCTGGAGACTTCGTGGAGCGTGGCGTGCGGGAGGTTCTTGCCCAGCCAGTGGCGGCATTGTGAGAGTGCTTGGGCTTTGCTGTACACCCGGCGAACGTCCATTTGCTCCGCGTTGGACAGCAAGTTGTGGTGAACCCGGAGCCGCACTTCGGAACAAATCTTGATGTTCGGCATTCGCACGAAGCAATCGAGCGTGTCGGCAATCCGTCCGTCCGTCGAGTTTTCGAGCGGGACGAGGCCGTAATCGACGTGTTTGCGGCTCACTTCTTCAAACACGGCGGGGATCGAACCGACGCGGACGAATTCGACCGCTTCGCCGAACCGTTCGAGCGACGCCAAGTGGCTGTAACTGTATTCCGGCCCGAGGAAGGCCACCCGTTGGACCCGTTGCAACGCCCGGCAACCGCTGATTAACTCGCGGAAAATGGCCTTGAGCGTGACTTCCCCAAGAGGGCCTTTGCTACTGGTCAAAATGTTGTGTAGCACTTCTTCTTCACGAGATGCACTGAAGATTTCGCCGCCCGTTTCGGACTTCACCTTACCGATTTGAGCCGCGACCGACGCCCGCTTGCTGAGCTTCTCCAGAATCTCCAAGTCCAGCTTGTCGATCTGGACGCGCAAGGCTTTGAGATTTGCGGAGTTAACGGAGCCGGTGTCGTTCTTGCGGGTCATGGAACCGTCACGAATGCGGGGTGAGCGAGAGGCATTTTCACAGAAATGGTATGGCTAGCATGGAGTAGCGTCAACGAAGTGTTCCACCAAGATCGTGATAAACTGGCAAGAATCTACAGATTATGCAGGTCAGCGGCCATTGGCGATCGAATGACTTGGCTGGGAGTGAGAATGCCGGAATGGCAGACCAGCCAATTCGGACCCGAATCGCCTGCAAGAAACTGTCTCAAACCCATTGTAGATTGGCCACTTTGTGACAATTTCGCACTGAAAACACCTCGTGGCACACAGGTTGCATGGAAGTTGATACGAACTGTTTGGAACTCAGTGGGTTCCCACAACGGGTATTCAGTACGCAAACCAGACCGCAAAAGTACACCCGACTCGTTGACAATTGCCTAAAATGACCTGAGCGATTTCACACAAATCACCAATATCTGGAGACTGACACATGGCTGAAGAGAAGATCATCGGTATCGACCTGGGCACGACCAACTCCGTTGTGGCCGTGATGGAAGGTAGCGAAGTGAAAGTCATTGCCAACCAAGAAGGCAACCGCATTACGCCCAGCGTGGTGGCGTTTGCGAAAGACGGCAACCGGCTCGTCGGCGACCCGGCGAAGCGTCAGGCGATCACCAACCCGACGAAGACGATTTATTCGATCAAGCGGTTCATGGGCCGGAAACACAACGAAGTCGAGTCCGAAGAAAAGCTCGTCCCGTACAAGATCGTGGGCGGCGCGACTGATCTCGTGAAGGTGGACATCGACGGCAAGGCGTACACCCCACCCGAAATCTCGGCGATGGTGCTTCGCAAATTGAAGGAAGCCGCCGAAGCTTACCTCGGGCATACCGTCCGCAAGGCGGTTATCACCGTGCCGGCGTACTTCAACGACGCCCAACGCCAAGCAACCATCGACGCGGCAGCCGTGGCGGGGTTCGACATCGAATGGGAAATTGAAGACCCCAAGACGCAGAAGAAGACCAAGCAGCGAATGCGGATCATCAACGAGCCGACTGCCGCAGCATTGGCTTACGCGATGGACAAGAAGAAAGATCAGAAGATTGCCGTGTTCGACCTGGGCGGCGGCACGTTCGATATTTCGGTGCTCGAAGTCGGCGAAGACGGCGTGTTCCAAGTGAAGTCCACGAACGGTGACACGCACCTCGGTGGTGACGACTTCGACCAAGTGGTCATCGACTTCATCGCCGAAGAGTTCCGCAAGGATAACAACGTCGATCTGCGGAAAGACCCGATGGCGATGCAACGGTTAAAAGAAGCCGCCGAGCGCGCCAAGAAGGATCTTTCGCAGCAAGCGAACACCGATGTCAACCTGCCATTCATCACCGCCATCGACGGTGTGCCGAAGCACTTGATGCTGTCGATCAGCCGAACCCAGTTCGAGCGGATGGTCGATCACCTGATCGAAAAGTGCAAGAAGCCCGTCCTCACCGCGTTGACCGATGCGGGGTTGAAGACCTCGCAAATCGACGAAGTCGTGATGGTCGGTGGGATGACGCGGATGCCACGAGTGCAACAACTCGTGAAAGAAATCTTCGGCAAGGAAGGGCATCGCGGGGTGAACCCGGACGAAGTGGTCGCCATCGGTGCCGCGATCCAAGGCGCTCAACTGCTGTTGGGTTCCAAGTCCGAACTGTTGTTGCTCGATGTCACCCCGTTGTCACTGGGGATTGAAACCCTCGGTGGCGTTATGACCGTGTTGATCGCCAAGAACACGACCATCCCGAAGAAGACGAGCCAAGTCTTCACGACTGCCAGCGACAGCCAGCCGTCCGTGGAAGTGCAAGTCTTCCAAGGCGAACGGCCAATGGCGCAGGACAACAAGAAGATCGGCCAGTTTCACCTGGACGGCCTGCCGCCCGCCGCGCGTGGTGTGCCGCAAATTGAAGTGTCGTTCGACATCGACGCGAACGGCATTATCAACGTCTCCGCCAAAGACCTCGGCACGGGTAAGGAAGTGACCCGGCGGATCGAACAGCCGAGCGCGATGAGCAAGGAAGAAATCGACAAGATGAAGCGCGACGCGGAAATCCACGCCGACGACGACAAGAAGAAACGCGACCTCGCCGACGCCAAGGTCGAAGCCGAGAACAAGATTTTCAGCCTCGAAAAACTTCTCAAGGAGAACGGCGAGAAGGTCAGCGAAGCGGACAAGGCCGGGCTGGTTCGTGCTATGGACAAGGTCAAGTCCGTCAAAGACGGCAGTGACCTCGCGGCCATCAAAATCGCCGTCGGCGAAATGGACACCGCCAGCCAAGCGATGGCACAGCACTTGTACAGCCAACCCGGTCCGCAGACCCCCGGCGGCACAACGCCAAGCAGCGCCGAGGAAAAGAAGGGTGGCGACGACGTGATCGACGCCGAGTACGAAGTCAAGAAGTAACCGCAACTTTTGATAACCAACTGAAATCCCATCGAAAGCCCACGGATCATAATCCGTGGGCTTTGTTCATTTCTGTATTTTGCAAACAGCCCCTCATCGGTTACGTTGAATAGACCGAGTCCATTCCTCGGAGGGGAAAACGATGCGTGATTCGATGAAACTCGACGGCGACGAACTTTTGGTTTTAGACGACGAACCAACACTTCTGGAATTGGTGCCGCCCGAACCGACGTTCTGGAAGAAGTATTCAGACCACCTCGAAATGCCGCTTTCGTTCATGATTTCGACGTTGCTGATGACCACGATGTTCGGCTTGCTCGTGCTGTTCATGGTGCTGATGCTGAGTTCCGGCCCGGACAAAAAGCCGGTGCCGATGAGCCTCGTCGATGGTGGCCAAGACGACGCTGGGGATGGCTCGCAAGGCGGCGGTAGTGGCTCGCCGGAAATCGCCACATCGACCGTGCCCACCGATCAGAAACAGGACGTTGCCGTTGCGAAGCCCCAGGATTTGCCGGCGGTGAGCGATGACTTGCGGAAAGAAATCGAAGCCGCCGACCCGACGGCCATCGACATTGCCAACACACCCGAGAACGCGAAATCTTACGACACGCTCGACAAAGAACTGAAGAACAAAATCCTCGGCATGGCACCAGGGAATAATCCCGGCCCCGGCAAAGGCGACGGTGCCCCCGGTGCCGGTCCGGGCGGTGTGGGGTCGAGCAGTACCCGCGCCCGGTCGTTACGTTGGGTGATGCGATTCAAAACCGACGGCGGTCGGGATTATCTCGACCAAATGAAAGCACTCGGGGCCATCGTGTTGGTTGCGGTGCCGCCCGAGAAAAAGCAAATGTACATTTTCCGCGACCTCTCGAACCCGAAACCCGGAACCCTGGCGACGGATTCGGAACTGATCCAATTTGCCCAACAAATTCAGTTCTGCGACCCCAAGCGTGAGTCCGCAGTCAGCGTGGGCCAAGCACTGGGTTTGAACTTCACGCCGACCGAGTTTTGGGCCGTGTTCCCGAAGGGAATCGAGGAAGAACTCGCCGATCTCGAAAAGAAATACCGCAACCGCCGCCCGGATGACATTGAACAAACCGTGTACCAAGTCTCGGTTATCGGCGGTCGCCACCGGCTAGTTGTCTCTGAGCAAACCGAACGCCCGCGACGACGGTAATTGATTCAAAATCAAAGCCCACGAATGATCATTCGTGGGCTTTTTACCTGGATCAGCTTTTCCCCTTCGGCCAGTAGATTCTTCGCACTTCGGCGCCGCGGGTGGCTTCGATCACTTTCATGACTTGCCCCCATTGCACGCCTTTGCCCACGTCGATCAGCGCTTCGGCCTTGCCTTTGTTGCGCACGAGGTCGGTCATCTCGCGTTCGAGGTCATCGGCGAGGATCACTTTGTTGTCGATGCGAAAGATCACGACTTCTCCGTCCATGCGAATGGTGACTTTGAAGATGCGGTCTTGGATGTCGCTCAGCTTCGGGATTTTCGCTTCGGTCTTTTGATCGTCGGGTTGCTCCGGTGGCAACTCGACGCTACGGGTGAGCGTGGTGTAAGTCGCGGTCAGGATGAAGAAGATGAGCAACACCAGCGCCACGTCGATGAGGGGGTTCATGTCGAGGTGGGAATCGTCCTCGGGTTCGTCCGGTGGTGGTTCGAGTTCGGCGATCGCTTCGGCCAACACGGGGTGTTCTTCGATTGCTTGCCAACGGCTGTCGGTCGGCCCACGGACTTCGTCCGTCGGTTCCCAATCCCCGTCACGCACACCGTCCAGGACTTTTTGGGCAGTCGGCATCTCCACCGTGACCGGGGAACCTTCGTGTCGAACTCGCCACATGGTCATTTTTTTGCCTCGTTGACATCGGCAGAATAGACACGGATCAGGTTCTTGCGTTGGCGTTTATCGAGTTCTTTCGTCAATTCGCGGAACAGTTCAAACGGCAAATCCTTGTGGAACGCAATCCGCACTTCAGGGGGTTGTTGCACGCCGGAAAGCCGTGCATCAATCCGCGTGAGGAGTTCGCCGAGTGTCGCCAGGTTGTTATCTTCGAGTGCGGTTTTGTCGCCCACCCGCAAGGTGTAGACCACGTCATCCGGCCCGCGTTTGTCGATTTGCACCGTGAACGAATCCACTTCTTTCGTGAACTCTTCGGCGTACTTCGACTCGGGAATTTCGATCGGCGACAACGCCGACACGACGGTGGTCATCATGAAAAAGACCAGCAACACGAGGCTAATGTCGATCAGCGGAATCATATCCACTTCGTCGTCGCTATCCTGGCGCCGACGGCTTCGCGTGGGCACATCGAGTACGACGGGTTGCATCTGCTCGCTGATGTCTTCGGCCCGTTCCGTTTTGGGCTTGGTGAATTGGAACAGAAAGTCCCGGATGACGGGGTGGTCCCCGATCCGTTGCCACGCGGTTTGGCTGCCAGCCGTCCGGACCCGATCGTCCGTGGCAAGGCGACCTTGCTCCGCCCACCCCGTCACGACGCTGAACGGCACGCTACGGTACACCTGATCCGCCGTTACAAACCACACGTCGAACTTTTCGGCTGCCTTCGCCACGGTGCTAACTCCTAACGGGTGTAGCCAAGAATCTTCACCACGAATGACACGAATCAGACGAATCAATCAAAATTTCGATCCTGTTGCGGCATGGTATCCAATTGCAATTCTTCATTCGTCTGATTCGTCTGATTCGTCTGATTCGTGGCTAGCGTTGGACCCGGTCGGCCACGGTTACCGCTGCGGCACGGGCCTCGACGGTGCCGGGTTTGGTGTTCTGTACCAGTACGATCAGCTTCTGCGCGGACGATTTCATCTTCGTATCAAACCGGTGGATCCAATCTTTGAACAGCACGTGGCAGAACACCAGCGGGATTGCCGTCATCAGCCCCATCGCGGTGGCGAACAGGGCCAGGCCGATCGCCCCGGCTTGGGTCGTCATGCCCCGTGGGTCGCCGCCTTTGACTTCGGAGATTTTGTTGAAGGTGTCGATCATCGAAATCACGGTGCCGAGCAACCCGACCATTGTGGAGATTTTGGCAATGGCAAGAATCGGCGCGAGCAAGAAGTTCAGGCGCGGGATAATGTCGAGTTCGATCGCGCTGGCCATACTCCGCCGCATCGCGGCAACGCCCTGTTCGGACGCTTCCAACCCCGCAACAAACAACAACTGCGGGATCAGTCCTTTTTCCTGTTGGCACAGTGCGATTGCGCCGCCGACGCCTTTACGTTTCAGGGTCTCTTGCAAGTCCGGCCAAACCTCATCGAGGCGTGACTTCGCGGACAGGTTGAGCAAAAATCGCCACGCAACCAGGGCGAAGGCGATGAAAGCAATCACGGTCATCGGCACCGCGAAAAACCAATCGTTGACGAAGAAGTTCTTCAGCGCGTTCATGCGGGGTCGCCCGGAAGGTGCGGATGGGGTGTTGATCCTAGATTGTTAGCATTACAGATGTGTAACAACTCAGCAAGCAGACCTGTTGGCGACAAACCCGAAGCAACGCCCACGAACGAACGTTGAAAAGCCCACGAACGATCGTTCGTGGGCTTTTCCTGTCCCTATTCTTCCTCGTCGCGCTGCTCACCGATGCGGGCCACGATCGCGGCTTGCACGCTGGCGGGGACGGGTTCGTAGTGGCTGAGTTCCATCGTGAACTCGCCTTGGCCTTGCGTCATTCCACTGAGTTGGGCGGAGTATTTGGCCACTTCGGAAAGCGGTGCTTGGGCGAAGATCACCATGAGATCACCGGGTAGGGTGTCCTGATTCACCACGTGGGCACGCTTGGTCGGCAAGTCGCCGAGAACGGCGCCGGTGAAGCGTCCGGGAACGGTCACTTCGAGTTTCACGATCGGTTCGAGCAACTGCGGCCGCGCGATCATGATCGCTTTCTTCATGGCAATTCGCGCCGCCGTTTTGAACGCCGCTTCGGACGAATCGACGGCGTGTTCCTTGCCGAAGTGGACTTCCACCGCGATGTCCTGCATCCGGAACCCGGCAAGCGCTCCTTTCTCCAGCACTTCGCGGCACCCCTTTTCCACCGCCGGGACGAACTGAATCGGAATCGACCCGCCGACGATATGGTCGATGAACGCGAAGTTCATCGCCGGTTCGTAGGTCACGTTGCGCATCTTCTCGAACATGGTCTTGTTGGCAAACTGCTCCTTCAGTTCCTTCTCGGTCGTGATGCTCCGATCGAGTGGGTAGACCCGCAAGTGAACCTCGGCGAACTGGCCGCGACCGCCCGATTGTTTCCGGTGGCGGTAGTCCGCCGCCCCGCTTTGCGTGACCGTTTCGTGGTAGGCGATCTTGGGTTCTTTCGTGATGACATCGACATCAAATCGGTGCTTCAAGCGTTCTTGCACGGATTCGAGGTGCAACTGACTGAGGCCGGAGATGACGAGTTCGTGCGTCTGGGCGTCGTGGGTCACTTTAATCGTTGGGTCTTCCTCGGCGATCTTGTGGAGGCCGTTGGCAATCTTCTGTTCGTCGCCCCGGTTCTTAGGTTCGATTGCCAAGCCAAACATCGGGGCCGGGAACTTCAAAGCCGGTAACAGCGGCGCATCCGCGCGGAACGCGATCGTGTCGCCGATGTGCAAGCCATCGACTTTGGCAATGGCGACGATGTCGCCCGGAATGGCTTCGTGGACCGGCGTGTGAGTCTTGCCTTGCACGCTGAACAGGTGGCCGATCCGCATCGACTTGTGGGTGTTGATGTTCACAATCTGGTGGTTCGCCGTGAACTTGCCGCACATCACGCGGACGAAGCTGAGGTGCCCCACGTAGCGATCGTTCACGACCTTGAAGACTTGGCCCAAGAATTCGGACGACTCCTTGCATTCAAGCTGCTTGGCGGTCCCGTTCATCCCCATCATCATGCCGTTGAGCCGACGCTGGGAATAGCTCGGCGACAGTCCGAACCGGCTGAGCGCATCTAGTAGTTCCTTGACGCCCTTGTCCTTCTTGGCGGACGTGCAAAAGATCGGAATCAACGTGCCAGCGGCGAAGGCGGTCGGGATGGCCGCTTCGAGTTCCTCGGCGGAGACGTGGCCGTCGGTCAGGTATTTTTCGGTGAGCGCTTCATCGGCTTCAATGACCGCATCAATCAACTGTTGCCGCACGCTGTTCGGATCGAGTGGGCACCCCGCCGGGACGTGGGGCACCGGGTCGAGGGCGCACAACACTTCGCTAAAGTTTTCACCGACGGCGTTCGGCACGTTAAACGGGATGCACCGCTTCCCGAACGTGTCTTGAATCTGCGAGACCAACGCCAGGAAGTCAATCTTCTCCGTGTCGAGTTTGTTCACCACGATGACGCGACTGAGGCCCCGCTCACTGGCTTCGTGAAACATCCGCCGCGTGTTCACTTCGATGCCGTGGGTCGCGGAGATCACGATGACGGCGGTTTCGACAACGGACAACCCTTCGAGAGCCGCACCGATGAAATCCGGGCTGCCGGGTGTGTCCAGAATGTTGAGGTGTTTGCCGATGTGGTCGGCGTTCAAGACGTGGGTGTCGATGGAATAATGGTGGGCGTGTTCGTCTTCATCCACGTCCCCGAACGACGTGCCGTCGTCCACGCTGCCCAGTCGATCCACGGCATGCGCTTCAAAAAGGAGGGCGTCGGCGAGGGATGTTTTCCCGGCGGCCCGGTGGCCAATTAACGCAATGTCGCGCACGTCTTCGACGAGATGTCGGCTCATGACAATCCTCCCTGGTGAAATGACCCGCACGAGGGGTAAGAGGTCGTGCGGCTGAGAACAGTCGCCTGCGGTTGTGAGTTGTCTCACAGCCGGAGCGGTTCCCTGTCGGGAGGTGGTGGCTCGGGTGGCGTGCGGGGTTACTGGCCCGGTCGCGTCAGAGGAGTCGCCGCCTGACGGCGGGGTTCCGCCCCAGATAGGGCCAGAACCTCGGGCAGCTTGATCTGCCCTTCGTAGAGCGCTCGGCCAATAATGCAGCCGAACGTGCCGGATTCAGCCAACCGGCGGGCTTGCTCCAAGTTACTCACGCCGCCGGATGCGATCACCGGCAACGTCGTCGCGGCCCGCATTTCGGCGAGGGCGTCGTAGTTCGGGCCACTCATCATACCATCCCGCGCGATGTCCGTGTAAACAACTGCGGCCAACGGTGAATCGTGAACAAGTTTAGCAAGTTCCGTGGCTTTGACCGTCGAGGTACTCAACCAGCCCTCCGTTGCGACAAACCCGTTGCGGGCGTCCAGACCTAGCACGATGTGGCCAGGATATTGCGTTGCAACGGTGCGGACCCACGCCGGGTCTTGCAACGCTTTCGTGCCCAGAACCGCCCACTGAACGCCCCAACTGAACACGTCCGCCAAATCCGCATCCGTCCGAATCCCGCCGCCCAATTGGCACGGCACGCCGATCGATTTCACAATCCGCCGGATCACGTCGCCGTTCACCGGCCGACCGGCTTTCGCGCCATCGAGATCGACCAAGTGTAACCGATCTGCTCCTTGGTGGACCCAAGATTGTGCAACTGAGACGGGGTCATCGGAAAACACCGTTTCCTGCGCGTAGTCCCCCTGAACGAGTCGCACACACCGGCCACCAAGTAGATCAATCGCGGGATAAATAAGCATTCGCGTATTGTGGGCCACTTCGGTCACGGAAGCAAGGCACAGAATTTTTTCACCACAGAGGCCCGACCTCGGTTGCCGCCGCGCAACTCGCGATCGAGG
>JAYVXO010000234.1:0-30207 GCA_043785105.1 Fimbriiglobus sp. | reverse complement strand
GGGGGGGGGGGGGGGGGGGGCGCCCGCGGGCCCCCCCCCCCCGACCGCGTTGAAGTACCTGGAAGACGAGTTGAACCTGTTGGGCGAACATGCCGCATCCCAGAAGCAATTTCTGCTCATCGAACCGCTGAACCGCTACGAAACCAACTTGCTCAACACCTTGGACGACGGCAGCCAACTGCTGAAGCGGTTGGCGACCAAGAGCGTGAAAATCCTCGCGGACCTGTTCCACATGAACATCGAAGAAGCGAGCGTGGCGGACGCGATCCGGCGGGCCGGGGCGGACATCGGGCACGTTCACTTCGTCGATTCCAACCGCTCCGCAGCAGGGATGGGCCACACGGACTTTGCCCCGATTGCCACGGCTTTACGCGACATCGGCTACGATGGTTACCTCTCCGCCGAAGCCTTTGCCCGTCCCGATTCCGAGACAGCCGCCCGCACGACGATCGAAACGTTTCGCCAATACTTCCCCCGACCCGCGATGTAAGTCAACCCATGCCACTGATGATTAAGCCTGCCGCTTCCTGCCACTTCGACCAAGTTTCGCTGGGCGAGGTGATGATCCGCCTCGATCCCGGTGAGGGGCGGATTCGTAACGCCCGGCAGTTTCAAGTTTGGGAAGGCGGTGGGGAGTACAACGTTGCGCGAGGGTTACGGCGTTGCTTTCGCCTGAAGACGGGGCTTGTGAGTGCGTTTGCAGACAACGACGTGGGCCGATTGCTCGAAGATTTGATCCTGCAAGGTGGCGTTGATACCTCGTTCGTGAAATGGGTGCCGTTCGACGGCGTGGGGCGTGTGACGCGGAACGGGTTGAACTTCACCGAACGTGGGTTCGGGCTTCGCGGGGCGGTCGGTGTCTCGGATCGTGGCAACACTGCCGCATCGCAAATGAAACCGGGCGACATCGACTGGGACCATCTGTTCGGGACGCTGGGCGTTCGCTGGTTCCACACCGGCGGCATCTTCGCGGCGCTGTCTGAAACCACGTCGCAAGTCGTGGAAGAAGCACTCGTCGCGGCGCGGAAGCACGGCACCATTACGTCGTATGACTTGAACTACCGCCCGTCACTTTGGAAGTCGATCGGCGGACATGTCAAAGCCCGAGAAGTGAACCGGCGGATTGCCAAGCACGTTGATGTCATGTTGGGCAACGAAGAAGACTTTACGGCGTGCCTGGGGTTGGAAGTCGAAGGGACAAGTACCAACCTCACGCAACTCGACCACACCGCGTACAAGCGGATGATCGAACGGGCTGTGACCGAGTTTCCAAATTTCCAAGTCGTCGCCACAACCCTTCGCACCGTTCACAGTGCCAGCCGCAACGATTGGGGTGCGCTCTGTTGGCACGACGGCCACTTCTATGAATCCACCCATCGCACTGAACTGGAAATCCTCGACCGCGTCGGTGGTGGGGATAGCTTTGCCAGCGGGCTGATTTATGGCTTTCTCACTGGCACCGACGCACAACGCGCGGTGGAATATGGTGCCGCCCACGGTGCCCTGGCAATGACCACGCCCGGTGACACGTCAATGGCCAGCCTCGACGAAGTCGAGAAACTCGTTCGCGGTGGTTCGGCCCGTGTGGAACGGTAAATCGAGAGATCATCATGAACAAAATCGCCCGACGGTGCTGGATCATCACAATTGTCGTTGGACTGGCTTGCTTGCCACAAGCATTTGCCCAAGAGCCGACTTCATCCCACAAATTTCGCTTCGGTGCTGGGCCAATCGAGCGCGGCGTTGAACGCATTGCCGAAGCTAAACTCTATTCCCGTGAAGCGGGTTTCGGGTTTGAACCGGGTGCCAAAGTTCAGTTGCGTGACGACGGCGTTTGCACGGCGGACAAGCCGTTCTATTTCTCGGTCGCGCTGCCCGAGGGGAATTACACGGTCACGCTGAAGCTGGGTGACCCGACCAGCACTTCGACTACCACAGTAAAAGCTGAAATGCGGCGGTTGATGTTGGAGAACGTGACGACCGCGAAAGGACAGTTCGAGACGCGGTCCTTCGTCGTCAACATCCGCACGCCGAAGATCAAAACTGGCGGCGAGGTGCGGTTGAAGGACCGCGAAAAGACCAGCGAGAAGTGGACCTGGGACGAGAAGCTCACGCTCGAATTCAACGGCTCCCGTCCGTGCGTTTGTGGCATCGACATCGTTCCCGCGAACGTCCCGACGGTTTACCTGTTGGGTGATTCCACGGTGTGCGATCAACCCTCCGAACCTTTCGCCAGTTGGGGGCAAATGCTGCCGCGTTTCTTCGGCCCTGGGGTTGCCATCGCCAACTATGCACAGTCAGGGGAATCGTTGCGTAGTACGCTGTCCGCCAAGCGATTGGAGAAGGTGCTGAGCGTAATGCAAAAGGGGGATCACTTGCTAATACAGTTCGGCCACAACGACATGAAATCCGTGACGGCTGAGGCGTACAAGCTCGACCTGAAGCGGTTCGCCGACGACGCGACGAAATTGAACGCGAACGTGGTCCTCGTCACGCCGATGCACCGCCGGACGTTCCGCGATCAAAAACTGACCAATAGCTTGAAGGACTTTCCGGACGCCGTGCGCAGCCTGGCAAAAGAACAGAACCTACCGCTGATTGATCTTCATGCGATGAGCGAAGCGTTGTACGAATCCCTTGGTCCCGACAAATCTGGCGTGTTGTTCAAAACCGGCGATGGCACCCACCACAACAACTACGGCGCGTACCAACTGGCGAAGTGTGTGGTCGAAGGCATCCGGACACAGAAGTCGGACTTGGCAAAACTTCTTGCTGACGATGTTCAACCTTACGATCCAGCGAAACCGGACCCACTCGAAAAGTTCGCCGTGCCGAGCAGTCCGGGTGTGTCCGCCATTCCGCCTGACGGAAAGTGACTAACTCACTTCGATCGGTCGCAACGACTTCACGGGTAGCGGGGTCGTTGTCACATCGGCTGAGTTGAGTAAGCGATTCGCCACGAGTTTACCGAAGGCAATCGACGGCTGGTCCGCAACGTAGTGCATGACCCACCCGACCAGGAGTGACAACGGCACGACACTGGCAGTGACGGCTAACAACGCGACACCATGAGAGACGCCATTTTGCGCCCGCGCGGTCACGTAAGCCCAGCACCCCACGGACATGATGATCGGCACGTGGCACAGGTACAGTCCGAACGAAATCTTGCCGAGCCAGACGAAGATTTTTGCTTCCAAAAGCGTGGTAAACCGGGGCGTGAACACCAGCCCGAGTACAAGCAGGACGGCACCAACGCACGGTGCGGCTTCTGCGGAGTTGACGACCGTTTGCAGAAGCGGAATCGTCAACTCACGACGCCCGGTGTAGTCGTAAAGTCCGCCGAGTCCTAACCCGACCAAGATTAACATCAATGCGGGGAGCATCGAGAGTCGGAAGTGCGGCAGACTTTGTCGGGTCAGCGCCACCCAGACGCCGATCGGGAAGAGCGCTAGCATTGTGAAACCGGCCATTGCCAGCAAGACCGCGACGAGCAAAGCGAACGTTCGCTGACTGGCGTGGTGGCCGAACAGTGCGAGGAACGCAAACACAATCAACGAGCCGATCAGTTCCGGCCGCATCGTCCACAGCACGTCGTTCAACCGTGGCGTGTCGTGGAAGGGTTCCGCCGAAAAGAAGATTGTCCACATGCCTTCCCGTGCCGCGTCGTTGAACGTCCAGTTCTGGCTGAACGACAAATCGAGCCAAAGAGTGGAACCACCCTCCACCCCGATCATCGCGGACGCTTCACGGTTGTGCATCATCCCGCTTTTCAGCAGTGCGAACGCAAAAAGCACGGACA
This sequence comes from Fimbriiglobus sp., assembly GCA_043785105.1. Classification (GTDB taxonomy): domain Bacteria; phylum Planctomycetota; class Planctomycetia; order Gemmatales; family Gemmataceae; genus Fimbriiglobus. The sequence goes on along the minus strand of JAYVXO010000234.1, from coordinate 26,408 downwards.
CCAGACTTGGAATCATCAGTCGGAAATAGCGCCTCACGGCCGCTGACCGTAAATAGTCCTGTCCGCCGCCGCGAAGAAACCCTTGGGACAGTGCCATTCCACTGAGGATAAAAAACGTAGCGACCGGCAGCCGTCCCGTTGCAAGCGGCCAAAAGAGGATCGTCACACCAGTCCGAACGACTGGATTCGCATCAGAAACTGACCAGGGGACGCCAGTGGAAGGTGGAGAATCCAACGCAACAACGATGTGCGCGAACACGACTAGGAACGCCGCGATGCCCCGGATGGATTCGATGTAGAGGATCTTGGGTTGGTCACGCTTCATGGTCGGCGGCCTCCTGGGCGCAGACAACCCTAGTTCACGGCACGAAACGCGGATGATGAAATGAGCAACAAAAACGCCCGCCAAGATTCTTGGCGGGCGTTTTGGGAGCAACTTTGATAGTACCGTTACTTGATAAACAGCATCTCGCGGTACGTCGGGATTGGCCAGAGGTCGTCGGCGACGAGGGTTTCGAGCTTGTCGCCGAACGTCCGGAGGTCGGTCATCTTGGGCACGATGCTATCCCGCGCGTACTTGGCATGGGCGTACACGTCGCCGTCAGCATGGTGATTGACCGCTTTATCCAGGGCGGTACTGGCTGATTGGAAGCTCGTAATGGTCGCCGTCAGTTCCTTTAATGCTTCCAATTGGGCGCCGTTTTCCACACCCGCTGCCTTGGTCGTCGTGACCGCCGTGGCCACTTCCGCTTGGTACCGCAGTGCCGCCGGGAGGATCATCGTCTTGGCCATCATCAGCATCATGTTGGCTTCGATGACGATCGTTTTGACGTAGTTTTCGCTGAAGATCACGTAGCGGCTGTGCAGTTCCTTTTCGGTGAAGACCTTGTACTTGGCGAACAGGTCGATCGACGCCTTGCTGATGACCGATGGAATCGATTCCACGGTGGTCTTCATGTTCGGCAGGCCACGCTTGGCGGCTTCCTGCTGCCATTCGTCCGTGTAGCCGTCGCCGTTGAAAATGACCTTCTTCGATTCCTTCAAGATCACAGGCAACAAGTCTTGAATCGCCACGTTGAGCGCCTTGCCGCCCTTGATGGCGGTTTCCAATTGCGCGGCGATGTAATCGAGCGATTCCGCCACGATCGTGTTCAACACGGTGTTCGGGCCGGCGATGCTGAACGACGACCCGACGGCACGGAACTCGAACTTGTTGCCGGTGAACGCGAACGGCGAGGTGCGGTTGCGGTCGCCGGCATCACGCGGCAGTTGTGGCAACATGGTCACGCCGATTTCCATCTGACCGCCCTGCTTGGTGCTCTTGAGCGCACCCGCTTCGAGTTGGTCCATCACGTCTTGGAGTTGGTCACCCAAGAAGATGCTAATGATCGCCGGCGGCGCTTCGTTGGCACCCAAGCGGTGGTCGTTTCCAGCACTCGCCACGCTGACGCGGAGCAGTTCGGGGTACTTCGCCACGGCGCGGATGACGCCCACGCAATACACCAAAAATTGCATGTTGTCGTGCGGCGTGTCACCGGGGTTGAGCAGGTTTTCGCCGGTGTCCGTGGACATGGACCAGTTGTTGTGCTTGCCGGAACCGTTGATGCCCGCAAATGGCTTTTCGTGCAGCAAACAGACCAAGCCATACTTTTCGGCGGTGCGCCGCATCACGTCCATCGTGAGTTGGTTGTGGTCGGTGGCGAGGTTGGAGTCTTCAAAGATCGGCGCGATTTCGTACTGGCTCGGCGCGACTTCGTTGTGCCGGGTTTTGACTGGGATGCCGAGCTTGAACATTTCGGCTTCGCTATCGGCCATGCACGCCAACACCCGTTCCGGGATCGTGCCGAAGTACTGGTCTTCCATCTCCTGGCCCTTCGGCGGCTTTGCCCCGAAGAGGGTCCGACCGCAGTTCAGCAAGTCCGGGCGGCCGTACAGGAAGTTCTTGTCGATCAGGAAGTATTCTTGCTCCGGCCCGACGGTCGTGAAGACTTTTTTCACATCCGGGTGGCCGAACAACTTTAAGATGCGGAGGGCTTGAACCGACAACGCTTCCATCGACTTCAGAAGCGGCGTTTTCTTGTCGAGTGCTTCGCCAGTCCAGGAGACGAACACCGTCGGGATCACGAGCGTGGAGCCGTTGGCCGCTTCGCGGATGTAGGCGGGGCTGGTCGGATCCCAGCCGGTGTAGCCGCGTGCTTCAAACGTCGCGCGGATGCCACCACTCGGAAACGAGCTGGCGTCCGGTTCGCCTTTGACCAACTCTTTGCCACTAAATTCGGCCAGCGCTCGACCCGTGCCGGTCGGGTTCAGGAAGCTATCGTGCTTCTCAGCGGTTAACCCTGTCAGCGGTTGAAATAAGTGTGTGTAGTGCGTGGCACCGTGTTCGATCGCCCAATCTTTCATCGCGCTGGCAACGGCGTCCGCAACGGTCGGGTCGAGCGGTACGCCCAACTTCACGGTCTTTTGCAGCGATTTGAACACCGTCTTCGGGAGGCGTTGCTTCTGTTCGTCTTCCCCGAAGACGTTGATCCCGAACAGGTCTTTGATGTGCGTCGTGCGGAAATCAATTTGACTCAGTTCGTGGTGAGTCGTAGCGATCGCCTTGATCGCTTCTTGCCGAAGGTTGCTAGCCATTGTGGTGAACCGTCTCCTGTGTGGGAAAGGAAAATGACGCCCCGAACAGTGCGGACCGCTCCGGGGGCATTGGGCCGACGAAACGAGTCAAGCCGACCACTTGGTCAAGCGGGTCCGAGAGAGGTAAAGCAGGTTATAAGGGGTGTGGATTCGGTGGCAAGGATCGAAGCCGTAGCAACAGGTGGAAGTGCGATGATTTTAGTTTTACTGGTTGTAATGATTGGGTACGGTATGAACACCCCAACAGAAAGCCCATGAACGATCGTTCCTGGGCTTTGCCCCCAGGAGTATCATCATGCCCCCACCAGATCACCGTTGGTTTCACATCACCACTCACACCTACGGTGCCTGGCTGCATGGCGACGGCCGCAGCTTTCGCACCCGTCACCACCGTGAACATATCGAAGGCGATTACAAACACCGACCACCCCAAGGCCAGTACACAACCCAACTCGAGCGCAGTCGAAAACTGTTGAAGCAACCACCCGTTGTCATCCCCGCCAATTTACGGCCTGTCGTCGGCGACGCGATGCGGGAGAAGCTCCAAGAATATGGGGCACAGGTTTTGTGTCTTTGTGTGAACGGCCAACACGTGCATTTCTTGGCCAAGATGCCACCCGGACCGACACCACGTCTCTGGACCGCCTATGCGAAGCGGGAAGCCACCTTTCGGTTGAAAGCCCTCAATTGGACCGGCAAGCTGTGGGCAATACGTAGCAAAATCATTCCCATTGAGGACCGCCAGCACCAACTCAATGTGTTCGGCTACATCTTGCGCCATGAGCAAGAGGGCGGCTGGGTGTGGGATTTCCGCACGGAGACAACAAAGTGATTCCTCCAAAGCCCATGAACGATCGTTCATGGGCTTTCTGGGTCAGTGGGCTTTTCACTATACTTCCCCACATGATTACCGTTTCCCTGGCCAACCCCTACGAATACGAACTCGATTTCGCCGCCCTCAAGTCGGCGGCACGCACGGTGCTAGAGGGTGAAGCTATCACCAACGCCAAGGTCACGATTGCGTTCGTCGATAGTCCCCACATTCATCGACTCAACAAGCAGTTTTTGAACCACGACGAACCGACCGACGTGCTGACGTTTCCGTACTCCGATCCCAAATCGAAGAAGCTCGAAGGCGACGTGGTCATCGGGTATCAAATTGCCCAAGAATATGCAGCGGACCGGGGGCATGACGTGACTCTGGAACTGCTACTCTACGTCGTGCATGGCTGCCTCCATTTGTGCGGCTACGATGACACGGACGACAAACACGCTGCCGTGATGCGTGTCAAAGAACGACACTACCTGAAGGCGATTGGCCTTCCCGACATTGCTGGAGATTGACACCGATGGTTCGCCAAATCCTGGCCCAAGATGTGAAAGCCAAACTCGACGCGGGGGAACCGCTTCACTTTCTTGATGTCCGCCAACCTCAAGAACACGCCCTCTGCCGTATCGCAGGCAGCCAACTCATCCCGCTCGGGGAACTGCAACACCGCACCAACGAGATTGAACCGCCCGCCGGTGCGATGATTGTCGTGTACTGCCACCACGGCGTCCGCAGCCTGAGCGCTGCGAACTTCCTGCAACAATCGGGCTTCACGAATGTCGTCAGCCTGGCCGGCGGCATCGAAGCGTGGTCGCTCCAAGTGGACGCGACCGTGCCACGGTATTAACAGGTTATCGCGACGTTATTTGATGCCGTGCATCCACTTCTTGAGGATCGGTGAAAGAACAAGCAGCACGACGCCGGAACCGATGGCGAAGTAGCCGACATTGTTGAACACGCCAATGGCCAGATCGAGGGTCTGTTCCGGCGTGGCGTTTTTATCGGCGGCTGTTTCACTCGCAATCCATTTGCCAGCTTGGTGCGCAATCGCGGACGATAGGAACCAGAATCCCATCATGAACCCGACGATCTTCGGCGGGGCCAGCTTCGTCACGAGAGACAACCCGACCGGCGAGATCACCAGTTCTCCCAACGTGTGGAGTAAGTACAGCAGAATCAAGAAAATCGCCGGCATGATTCCGGCGACGACGGCCGGCTTGCCGAGGTTCAGCGCTAGAAATCCAGCGCCCAGGAGCATGAGGCCAGCAGCAAATTTGAGAGGCGCCGCCGGCTCGATATTTTTTCTCGCCAGGAGAACCCAAAGGATCGAAAACAACGGCGCGAACAGCATGATGAAGAGTGCGTTCGTCGCCTGAAAGTTGCTCGTGGTGAGGGACATCCCCAAGATCGACTTATCGACATTCTTTGCGGTGAAGAGGCTGAGGGCACTGCCAGCAAGTTCAAAGAACGTCCAGAAAATGGCAGTGAATATCAGAAGCACAATGATGACCCACATTCGCTGACGATCCACGACGGGGTACTGGAACGACAGGTAAATCATGTAGCCGATGGCGCCGACACCGACGACGGCAAGCAAGTAATCCATCACTTCATTGCGATAAATCATCATGGCGGCGACGGGGATCGCCAAGAAGGTTCCGAGGTAAACGGCAAACGGGGCGGGAAAGCCTGCGACTTTCAGCGACTCGGCGCCTTCTGGCGGGTCGGCATGTTTTTCAAGATAACCGCTCCACGACGTGTAAAGGAAGATCGCCAAACCGAGTAGCATCCCGGCCCCCGCACACATGAAGCCGTAATTCCAGCCTTCCAGTTCACCGATCGTGCCGCACGTCAACGGCGTGAGGAAGGCCCCGATGTTGATACCCATGTAGAAGATCGTGAAAGCACCGTCGCGGCGGGGATCGCCTTGGGCGTAGAAACGGCCGATTGTTGACGTGATGTTTGGTTTGAAGAACCCGTTGCCCAAGGTGAGCAATGCGAGACCAACATAAAGGATGGCTTCTTCACCAACACTGGCAGACAGTGTGAATTGCCCGGCAGCCATCAACATGGCGCCCCAAATAATCGACTTGCGGAACCCGAGTAAACGGTCGGCAAGAAAACCGCCGATCAGTGGAGTCAAGTACACAAGTGCCCCATACGCGGCATAAATGCCGAACGCCGGCTTCTCGTCCATGCCGAAGCCGCCGTTCATCGTCTTCGCCGTGAGGTAAAGAACCAGCAGCGCCCGCATACCGTAGTAGCTGAAGCGTTCCCAGAGTTCCACCATGAAGAGCATGAAGAGCGCTCTTGGGTGCATCTTGCGGTTCGTGAAAATAATGAACGCGATCCACGCGAAGACTGCTGCCCACGCCACGAGCATGATCCGATACTCATCCCGCATAGCCGATCTCCCCATATCCACATGAACAACGACACGAATTGGCAGATACTAATCGGCCCGGCGCCACGGACCTAGACGAAACTTTAGGAACGGAGGCGAAATTATTCAAATTGCTCTGCGGAATCACTTCTGCCCAAATCTGCTTGTACCGCCAGTCCGCTACGGTACAGTATCTGGAGTCTACCGAATTCTAGCCCGCCTACTCCTTTTGCGTCGTCTCGGAGTCTCCCCATGTTCGTCCGGTTTGCCTTAACCCTGCTATCGTTCGCGTTAGCCTTACCCACGTGGGCGCAAGATAAACAGCCGATGACCCTCGGAACGATCGAGCGGAAAGATGCCAAGTTTGACGAGTTGATTCCGAAGGGTGCGGTGGTGGAGGTGCTGGCGGGCGGGTTCATGTGGGCTGAGGGGCCGGTGTGGGTGAAGGACGGCGGGCACCTGTTGTTCTCGGACATCCCGAATAATGTCGTGCGCAAATGGTCGGAGAAAGACGGCCTCAAGGACTTCCTGAAACCGAGCGGGTACACGGGCAGTGCGAAGTTTGATGGCAAGGAGCCGGGGGCGAATGGACTGGCGATCGACAAGAGCGGTTCGCTGATTCTTTGCCAACACGGTGACCGGCGGATTGCACGGCTCGAAAAGGACGGCAAGTTCACGACGCTGGCGGACAAGTATCAGGGCAAGCGGCTGAACAGTCCGAACGATCTCGTGTTCCACCCGAACGGCGATCTGTACTTCACCGACCCGCCCTACGGCTTGCCGAAGCAGATGCAGGATCCGGGCAAAGAACTCGATTTCCAAGGCGTGTACCGCATGAAGCCTAGTGGCGAACTCACGCTGCTGACCAAAGAGATGACTCGCCCGAATGGGATCGGATTTTCACCCGATGCGAAGACACTGTACGTCGCCAACTCCGACCCGGAGCTAGCAATTTGGAAAGCGTTCCCGGTGAAAGACGATGGCACGCTCGGTGAAGGGAAAGTGTTCTTCGACACCACCGCGTGGGTCAAGGAAAAGAAGCCGGGGCTGCCGGACGGCCTGAAGGTTGACGCCAAGGGGAACATCTTTGCCACCGGGCCGGGTGGTGTCATCGTCTTCGACTCGACCGGCAAACACTTAGGCACGATCGCAACCGGCGTTCCGACCGCGAACTGCGGCTTCGGCGGCGACGGCTCCACGTTGTTCATCACCGCCAACGACAAACTGGTGCAAGTGAAAACGACTACCAAGGGACTGGGCTTTTAACCACGAATCCGACGAATCCGAGAAATCAGAAAACAGTTCACCACGGAAGACACGGAAATTACGGAAATAAATCAAAATCAGAAAAGAGTGTTAGTAACTAAGTGCCGAACCATTCTGATTCTAACATTGTTGGATTTCTTTCCGTGCTTTCCGTGCTTTCCGTGGTGAACTGTTTTCTGATTTATTCGTCCGATTCGTGTAATTCGTGGTGACTCTTTGAAGGATCGTCATGAATCGCCTTTCTCGTCGGGATTTGCTGAAGTCCGCTCCCCTCGCTGCCTTGCCATTTGTGGCGGGTCGGGGGTTCGCGCAGGACGTTCCTGCGAAGCCGACGTTTCCGGGCATGACGGTGCGGATGCAGGAACCGCAGAACCTGGAGTTCCCGTTCAGCGAATTGAAATCCTGGATTACGCCGAGTGAACAGTTTTTCGTCCGCAGCCACTTCGCGGTGCCGAAAGTCGATGCGCAGACTTTCAAGTTGACCGTCGAAGGCCATGTCGAAAATAAGTTAGAATTGAGCCTCGACGACATCCGGAAAATGGCCCCGGTCACGATGCCGCTCACGCTGGAGTGTGCCGGGAATGGTCGGGTATTTCTGGTGCCGCAAGGTCGCGGGTTGCAATGGGGTTCGGGTGCTGTGGGGAATGCCGAGTGGACCGGCGTGTCACTTGCCGCGATTCTGGAACGGGCCAAGGTGAAGGCGGGTAGCGTGGAAGTGATCCTGGTCGGTGCGGATAAGGGTGCCATCAATTCCGATCCCGCTTCGCCGGGGCCGATTCACTTTGATCGCAGTATTCCACTGGAAAAAGCCACGAAACCCGAAGTCATCCTCGCTTACCAGATGAACGGGGATGACCTCACACCATCCCACGGGGCGCCACTGCGAGCGGTGATTGGCGGTTGGTACGGCATGGCATCCGTGAAGTGGCTGAGCCGAATCATCGTGACCGATAAACCGCACAACGGCTTCTGGCAAACCTTCGACTACGCCATATTTGAGCGACGCGATGGTGGCCTGCCGACGTTGAAGCCGATCACCGCAATTCAACCGAAGTCTTCGATCGCCCGACCGACGGAGCATGAAGTGGTTCCTGCCGGCAAACCGTATCTGCTTTCGGGCGCTGCCTGGGCCGGGGAATCGAAAATTGCGCGGGTTCAAATAAGTAGTGATGGTGGAAAGACGTGGAACGATGCTAAGCTAACGGGAGTCGAAAAACCGTTCTGTTGGCGGACGTGGGAATACCTGTGGAACGTGCCTGAAGTCCGTGGCCCGGTAAAATTGGTCACACGAGCCATTGATTCCAACGGCCAAACCCAACCCGAACAACGGGACATCGACCGCCGCACTTACATGATTAACCACCTTGTTGCGGTCGAGGTACTGGTGCGGTAGCTCGGAACCCCCATCTGCTTGCCGAGGATCGAACCCATGATCGCGCTCCGTTCCATCATCGGGCTGACACTTCTATTGGGCGTCACAAGTTCGACCTTGGGTGCCGACCAACAGCAAATCAATGCCGCGATTGCGAAGGGGGCGGCCTACCTTCAATCGCAACATAATCAGCAACAAGGCTACTCTGGCGGCGCTCATGGTGTGGGTTCAGCGGGGTTGGCTGGCATTGCGATGCTCGTGGGTGGGACCAAGTCTAATGATCCAGCGATTCAAAACATCACGTTGTTCATCCGGCAAAGAGCGTCATCGGAAACTGCCACGTACAACATTGCGTTGGCAATCCTTTTTCTCGATCGGCTCGGCGATCCCCGCGATGTTCCGACGATTCAGCTTCTCGGCACGCGGCTGTACGGTGGCATGACCCGAGACGGCGGATACGGCTACCAATGCGTTGATCTGGTAGCGATGAATAACTTGGGCCAACCCGGCAACCAACAGATGACCGGGCAGAGTGGGGTGGGGCCGAAAACCGAGAAGCCGAAGCCGGACAACGGGTTTCCGACCGTTCAACCGAACAAAGATAAACCGACCGTTGCCAACCCCGGCAAGTTGCACCCGAGTGTCGCACCCTACAACGCGGCAGTCCGACAGATGGTCCGCGCCGTCGGTCGGGCAATTCCCGGCGGCGACAATTCCAACACACAGTTTGGCCTAATCGGTTTATGGGTCGCCTCACGGCATGGTGTCCCGTGCGACGATGCGTTCCTGCTTCTGGAAGCTCACTTTCTGACCACTCAAAACCAGCAAGATTTTGGTTGGGGCTACACCAGTGGCGCGGGCGCATCGACAACGGCAATGACTTGTGCGGGGTTGCTTGGTCTGGCGATTGGTTCCGCACGTGAAAAACCCGCAGCCAATAACCTGAAACCCGAACCCGGCAAACCGGACACGACGAACGATCCGTTTTTCAACCCGAGGAAGGGGAAAGACAACGGCGTTCCGTTGGCCGGTGGCGTGAACCCATTGGTGCCAGGAATGACACCGGCGATGCGGAAAGCCGCGATCGACGGGGCGTTACGGTCGATCGGCGGGGTGATTCGGGCGAGTCGCGGGAATGCCGCCAACCCTGGTGTCGGCAACGATGCACTCCGGCAATTCGTCGGATTGGGTGACCAATACTATTTGCTATGGTCCGTCGAACGGGTAGCGATGGCCTATGAACTCCCGACCATCGGCGATCAAGATTGGTATGCGTGGGGCTGTGAGTATTTGCTGCCCACCCAAACTCAGAACGGCTCCTGGGGTGGCGGATCGCACGGTGAGGATGTGAACACGGCGTTTGCGGTTCTGTTCCTGTCGAAGTCCAATTTCGTGGCCGACCTCACGGCGAAGATCAAGGGGCAGGTCAAAGACCCAGGCAAAACCGAAATGCGTGCCGGGAAGAACTTTACACCGCCACTTCTGGCCCCACAAACCAAAAACGATGGCGGCAGTCCCCCCGCGCCGCCCGAAGCTCCTCCCACGAACACGCCCGATGCCATTGCCGCCGACTTGGTAAAAGGCACAGGGTGGGACGCGAAGCTTAGCGAAGCGCGCGACACCAAAGGGGCGGAGTACACGTCGGGATTGGTCAAAGCAATTCCGAAGCTGGTCGGGGATCGGCAAACCCAAGCCCGCGAAGCCCTGGCGGAACGTCTCACGCGGATGACTGCCAAGACACTGCGGACAATGCTACGAGAAACCGATGTGGAACTGCGCCGCGCTGCTACATTAGCCTGCGCGATGAAAGACGACAAAACCCACATCCCGGACTTGATCGACCGCATCACGGATTCATCGGACCTCGTCGTTCGGGCCGCTCGTGCCGGACTCAAGAGCCTCACCCAACAAGACTTCGGCCCGCCGCCCAATTCCGACGAAGCCGCCAAAGCGAAAGCCGTTGCCGAGTGGAACAAGTGGTACCTGACGCAGAATAAACCGTAACAAACAGGACTGTTTCAGAATCCCAAGTCAACGAGTGAATAAACTCTAGTTTCGACGGTTTGTGCAGTCACAGCGGACAAGATGTCGCCACATACTATAATGATTGTACTTTACAATAAACAAAACAAAACAAAACAAAACAAAACAAAACAAAATCGACAGAATAAACTAGTGGGTGAAGTTTTATTGGGTAAGATCGTTTCAGATTGCTTTATTGATTAGCAGTAGAGCAGTTTTGTATTCAACATGGCGAGTCCAATCCAGAGCCTGTCGCCCGGATCGGAAGTTGCCAACACCAGGGAGTCCTCTCCGATGAAACTGTTCCGATTTTTCGTCATGACACTGCTTATGGGAGCAGGTTTGACAACTGATGTCCTGGCACAACAACCAGTGGTGGATGGCCTCTTGTGGGGTACAAATCCCTACACCGGGCAATCCGCCCCTTCGGTATTGCCAAACCCTGCCCCCAATAGCCGCCCTCATATTTCGGCCTTTGGAAAGCTCGACAAAGTGAAGTACAACGGTTACAGCACACCGGGGATCGGATTCGACAGCACGACTTTGTTCATGTATGTCACTCCGCTCGATGCTCAAGGACAACCAATCGCGGCCCAGATGATTCAGTTCAAAGGAACGGGTGAGAACGTTGACGGGACTTTCGCCTTCAACACGTCGAAAAAATGGGATCCGACCGCCAACGGTGGCATGGGCGATTTGGTGGATTTCGCTGGCTTTCCGGCCGGGTCATACCAAATCAGGGTTGTGGCCAAGATTGTGTTGACCACGTTGGAAAAGCAGAATCCACCCCCGCAACCACCAACCCCTGCATCGACTGTGAAGCGAGATGCGATCCTCTTGACATCTCCGTTCACTGTCCCTTAAACCTTCCACGCGCGAATCAGGCTCGTCGGCAACACCGGCGGGCCAAAGTGTATGGAATCATTTTCCCTGGAAGGAATCGGTTATGATCACTTCGTGGAACAGACGGGCGATGACCTTGATTGAACTTCTCGTCGTGATCGCGATCATCTCCATCATGATCGGCTTGTTGCTACCGGCCATTCAACAGGTACGGGAGGCCGCGTTGCGAACGCAGAGCGCGAATAACGTCAAGCAAATCATGCTGGCACTCTATCAGCACGCGGACGGTCGCGGTAACGGCCGCTTCCCATCCGTTGATGGCTACGCGCGGCAGGACCCACTAAATCGACCTCACACGACTATTGTGGACTATACCGTGCTTGTGTCGGCTGGTTTTTATCTTGGTGACCCGGTTAATCCAACCGTGTCGCGTTTCAAGACATTTGTCAGTCCCGCTGATCCAACGATTGCGTTACTCACTCCCAACGAAGGATTAACCAGTTATGCCCCAAATGCCGTGTTGTTCTTCCGAAATCCCACTGTCGAGACAGCGGCGTTTGACGGACTGAGTAACACAATTGCTTTTGCCGAACACTATGCCCAATGTCGATGGACAAAGTTCGATCAAAGCCAATATCTGAATTTAGGTCGTGCGTCGTTCGCCGACCAGATGTTGGGCTGGGGCGATATGCCGCTGGGGCCAAGTTCATGGCATGTCTACCCGATTACGACGGGTAGTCCACCTATTACTCAACCAAGCCGTCCGGGTGCGACGTTCCAGGTACGACCACGATACCAGTTCACGTTCGAGGAACTCAATTTGCCCCGACAACCCGCCGACTGTGACAACCGCGTCCCGCAGACGCCGCACCCCGGTGGGATGGTGATTGGAATGGCGGATGGAAGTGTGCGAACGGTTCGTCCGGGCATCGCGCCGGAAGTGTTTTGGGCCGCAGTCACCCCGGCGGGCGGCGAGGTAATCGGCGACTTGTAATTGGTTCTCAATCTCTCTTCTGGTTTCAACTGAACGATACGTTGACAACATCCAACCAAATGCACGAAACGGGTAGAAATTTTTGAAATCTGGACACTCTGTGAACAGACTGATGAAAAGTTTCGACCCTCACTTGCGTGGCGTGCGCAAGTCGGGGTATACCGCTCGTTCTTCAATAGAACCAACGGCAGGCGATCGAGGGGGGCACAGGACGTGGCGCTCAAACAACCGGGTCAAGATGACCACTACGAATCCAACGGGCATGTCGATCAGTCGGGGGTGGAATTGCAAGCGTTGCGGGCGGGGTTTGGCACCGTCTTGAAGCCCAAGCCGGAACGGACGGACAAGCTGCCACTGTTTTGGCAAGTGTTCGGCGGGACCATCCTCAGCATCGCGGCCCTCGCGTTCGTAACGATTTACAACAACCTCACATCGAACATCACCGAGTTGCGCACGGAATTGATTCGGACAAATACCGATCTGCGGAGTGAAATCGCGCGCACCAACGAAGCCCGTGGCGATCTCGTTCGCAAGGACGAATTTACCACCCGCAGCACCACAGTGTGGGATGGCATCAAAACACTCCAGGCGCAAAACAATACCCAGTTAACCACGTTGTCCAGTCAGCGTGCCGAAGTGGACACCTTGAAAGAGCGGTTGAATCGCCAGACTGCTGACTTCGAGACGCTCAAGAAAGATCAAGCCTTGTCAACAGGCAGCCTGAAAACCGAACTGGGTGGCGTCGATAGCATCAAAGAAAAGCTAACCACCTTGGTGGCCGAACTGAAGAGTACCCGCGACGAAGTCCAACGAATGCGCATGGAACTGGATCGCAACCAAGCCTACGATAACGAGCGAAAAGAACACCGCGATAAACAGTACAGACAGACCGATGAAGTCATTAAAGAGCTGCAAAAGGGTATTCAAGACTGCCGCGAAAAACTTGCTCGAATGGAAGGGCAATACGGGCCGCCGGCGAGCAGCCCGATCGTACCGAAGAAGGCCAACCCGCCACGCAGTAAGCCCGACGAAATGCTTCCGCCACCCACGCCGAAGCTCGATTGAGCCGGGATTTTCAGCAGCGTTTTACCCGAAACAACCCGGCCAATGGCCGGGTTGTTTCGGTTTCCTGCCAAGGAATCGGGTGCGTGTTGTAGAATAAAATCACTATGGAACGTCTCAATAAATATTTGGCCCATTCCGGCACCGGCTCCCGACGGCACTGCGACGAGTTGATCGCCGCAGGCCGCGTGAAGATTAACGGCGTGACGGTGCGGGAACTCGGCATCAAAGTCGATCCGGCGATTCAAAAAGTCTCCGTCGATGACCAACCCGTTCGCGTGGAGCGGGTGGTTTACTGGGCGGTCCACAAACCGCCCGGCTACCTGTGTACCAACCACGACCCCAGCGGCCGGCCGTTGGCCGGCGATCTGATTCCGCACGTCGATCAACGGGTTTACACCGTCGGGCGATTGGACGAATCGAGCGAGGGCCTGTTGTTGATGACCAACGACGGCGAGTTGGCCAACGCACTCATGCACCCACGGTTTGGCGTCGAGAAGACGTACAACGTCCTCGTGGCAGGGCGGCCGTCGGTGGAAGATTTGCAGAAGCTGTTGGATGGTGTGTGGCTCAGTGACGGGAAAGTCCGCGCGAAAAGTGTGCGGCGGATGAAGCCGCAAGGCGACAGCACGTGGCTGCGAATTGTGCTGTCCGAAGGCAAAAATCGGGAAATCCGCCGGATGCTCGCCAAGCTTAGCCACAAGGTGTTGCGCCTGAAGCGGATCGCCATCGGACCCGTTCAACTCGATAAATTGCCCAAAGGCAAAGCCCGCAAACTCAACGTGAAAGAACTCGAAGAACTGAAAGTCACCATCACGCAGAACCAGAAGCGGGTTGACAAGGAAGCCGACATCGCCCGCCAAGTCGAAGACGAGTGGACGGCGGAAGATCACGCCGTTCCGTCGGCTGCTCCTGTTCGAGCGGCGCGACCGATTGTCATCCGCCCCAAAGCCCCACCCCGTCGTGCCGACCGCCCGCCACCGAAGCCGGCGAACCGAAGGGGCCGAACCCCGCGACCGAAATAAATCACCACGAATAAGACGAATAGCACGAATCGAATCAGAACCATAAATTCAGTATGCCACGTTCAGAACAGGAGTGCTGTACATGGCCCGCTGCTTTTACATTTCTGATTCTAATTCGTGCTATTTGTGTTATTCGTGGTGACCAACTCTGATTTAGCCCGGTTCGCTACGGTAAGCTCGGAGCCGTGTGTAGTGTGGCCCGATTCGCGCTGGTGGATCGACCCGCAGCGATTCACCAGACATCAACGTGAAACGTTCGCTGATGATCTTCACAAACGGAAGCACAACCGCACGCTTGGCTTTTCTCGGGGCACCTGTTTGGCTGCTCTGGGCAAGCTGAAACTTGACGTCATTCCAAAGCTGGGCAACGTCCTTGTTGTTCGGCGTGCGAAATTTAGCCTGCGCCACCAGCTTATACGCTTCGTACATCCGATCGGCTTCGCGTAATCCTTCGACCACGATATTGAGTACGACTGCATCGCAAGGAGCCTTCGCTGCGGCTTCGCGTAAATACCGCAGACCTCGCCGAACCCGATCGAGCCGTACCAGTGATCGCCCAAGTGCGGCGAGATACTTCGGGGTTCGCGGAGCGTGCTTCACGGCCAACTGGTATCGGCACGCCGCCCGACGATCACACCCGTAAGGGTCGCGGTCCTGGGCTTGCGCAAGCTCAAAGTGAATCTCGGCGTTGTTGGGATCGCATTTCTCGGCAATCCGCAAGTGTTTGCGGGCTTTGCGATAGTTCTCTGCCGCAGCAAACAACCGCGCAGCTAGCCGGTGAGCTAGTAACGTGAGTCGTTCCGGTGCAGCCGGGGAACTGAGTAATGGCGCCAGTGCTGTTAGCGCTTGGTGCCGTCGGCCCGCAACCGCGTGGTCACGGGCCGACGCCCAAACGGCATCGAAAAAAGTGAGCATCCTGCTCATAACGACCGCCTCCGTGCAGCCTGGTTCCGATGGGTCTCATACGTTCGACTGGTGAAGTGAGTGGAACCATCCCGGTTCCCCATACGCCACCACAAGTTGTCGAAGCGAGTCGTGTGAGAAGAGATATACCGAATGTGCCGGTAGTCGTGCAAGTCAAAATCTGATGCCATAGCGTAGAAAGAAACCCGAAAATCCGCTGATTTTTCCTAACCCCTGACCAATGCGGGATTCGCAACCGGCAAGTTCAAGTCGAGTATTTTAATAGTCGATCTATTGCGGTGGGGAACTGGTGTTGCCGTCACAATTCGACCTCACGCCACATTGAGTGCGCAGGGATGCGGGCTATGGACCTTGCTCGATTCGGCCTGACCTCGCGGCCCTTCCGCCCGACACCAGACACGAACGCATACTTCGCCAGCAGCACTCATGAATCCGCACGGAATAGCCTTCAACACGCTTTTGCGAATCAGGAAGGGCTTGCGCTATTGGACAGCGAACCGGGCTTGGGCAAGACGCTCATCGCGTTGAAGTTCCTCGAAGATTTACCCGGTGACGTACCCCGGCTATTCATCCCGTCGGCACGGTTCGGGCGGGCTGCGGATTTGTTCCAGACGATTCTGTTCGACCACGACGCACCCTACCAAGGCATGTCCGAACACGAACTCCGACTTGCCGTGACGGACTTGTTGCTGAAGAGACTTTCTTCTGAAGTGCCGACGGTCGTCGTCTTCGATGAAGCCCAACACTTGACGAGCGAACTGCTCGAAGAAATCCGACTACTCGGCAACCTCGAACGGCGGACAACCAAGGCCGCATTCGTCGTGCTGATCGCACAGCTTTCGTTACGCGAACGCTTACAACATCCGGATTTGGAAGCGTTCAACCAACGAATCGGGGTCCGGTGTCAACTGGAGCGACTCTCCGCAGATGAGTCTGCCACCTATCTCGTCCATCAGCTTACCAAAGCCGGTTCTCGGTCCGGGGACGTGATAACGGAAGAGGCCCTGACGTTGTGTGCGCAGTCGTGTCAGGGTCGGCCACGACTCATGAACCAAGTCGCCCACTTGGCACTGACGATGAGCGACGGAGCCGGGGAACGGCGTGTGGACACCGAGTCGGTGTTGGAAGCTTTGACACAACTCGGCGTTAAGACTGAAGAGCTATGTGAAGAAATGCCGATTCGGGAGGTAGGGCAAACGATGCCGGCCAATACCGACGACAGCGATTCATCCCATGAAGATAAGTTACCCGGCAGTTCGGAGATTCGTCCGACACGATCGAAGACGACGAAACGCCGATCGGCCTGAACTCATCCGAATCCGTGCCAACTGAACTCTTACTAACAGAGGATACCGCAATGGGACGGATGTTCCGAATCATTACCGAAGGCGGTCACGAACCGTCGCACTCAACCGCCGAGACGATCGAGCGGGGGACTCATTCCACTATGAATCCGTTCGCAACCGAATCCGTTCCGTTCGTTGAAGTTGGCGGCCCCGAAGGCGTCGTCACTTCTTATGCCCGGTCGGTTCATACCGTCCACACGGCACCGCAACAACGTGTGGTGACGATGCCGATTCCACACCCCGTGACCCGTGTGGTGTCAATGCCGATGCCAGAACAGGTGCGGTATGTGCAAGCTCCCGTTCATCACCCGGAACCACGCCCAACGGTGGTGCCCGAAGCTCGGGTGCTGTCCGTGGCGTTCCACAAATTTCCGAAGCCAGGTCTGCGGATTCTGCCGACCGGGATCGCCGCCGAAGTGGTGACGTATCACTACCCCGATCACCCAATTAGTGCGGAATACCGGCTTGTCCGCGAAGAAATCCGCCGTCAATTCGACACCCACGCACAACGGACGGTCGTGTTCACGGCCGCGAATCTGGCTGCGGGAACGACGACCGTGTTGTTGAACGTCGCTGTGGCGATGGCCCAAGAAAACGGTGCGCGGGTACTCGTCGTCGATACGAACATCACCCGCCCCGCCGTGGCTGCCCGTATGGGTGCGGGTGATACACCTGGCCTTGCGGAAGTGTTGAACCAAAGTGTGCCGCTGGCGTGGGCGATTCAAACGACCGCCGTGCAAGGCTTACACGTTTTGGCAACCGGCGTGGGCACCGAAAAGACGTTGGCCACGATGGGTGTCGAACTGCCGCGATTGCTGGCGCAAGTGCGGCAATGGTTCGATTGGGTGCTCGTTGATGTCGGCGTGTGGGATCACACGATTGGCCGCGATGTGCTGAGTTCCGCCAGTGATGCGGTCTACCTAGTGACCAGACAAAACGACATCGAACGCATGGAATACAACCACTTACGGGCCGCCATCGGCAGCAACCTGCGTGGTTACATCACAACCCGGCAGTAATCAATTCCCGGCGAACCGACTGTGTAAGCTGTTGGGTGGACTGCCTCCCGCAAGTGGCTGTCCACCCAACAGTTACGCAGTCGGTTCGCCTGATCCTTTGGGTCACTTCTTGCCTTGCAGTTCTTGCACGAGACTCGCCACCAATTCCGGCTTGTTCTGCGTTACGATGTGGTCGATGCGTGATTGCGGCACTTCCAGTTTTTGCATCAATGTGACGATCAACTTCCAAACCTTCTCGCGCTTCTTGCCCTCGGCCAAGTACAACTCGCCCACGTAGTCTGCAAGCCTTTGCAATTGCAACGAATCGGCGTTCGCATAGTACCGCTTGATGATGCCTTGCTGGTGACGGCTGTAGTCTTCCATTCCCATGTGATGACTCCAAGAATCAGGAACTTTGTGGGGCTGGTTGTACGGTATCCAGGACCGATTCAGGGATGACGACGGGTGGTGTGAAGAACTTCGGGTTGCGGAAGATTTCACCGGAGTCGGACCAATCGGTCGTGGGGATCGGGTCAGGTTTCGGCGTGAGCAACACTTCGTCGATGATGCTCGTTAGGAAGGTACACTTTGCCACGATCTCCGCGTGGACGAAGTCGCCGTTCGACTGGATCGGGAACTTGTCGAAGATCGCTTTGCGGTACAGTTTGAATGCGCAATTCGGGTCTGTGAGCGGGACACCGTAGACTAACCACGCTCGCCAAGAACGGACATGTTCCCGCAATCCCAACCAACCGGCAAGTGGGTCGATCGGGATACCGAGCGCATAGTTCGTGAAGAACCGATACGTTGCGCCGATCGCCTTCCAACCCCCCGGCACCGGCACACCCGCCCGACAACCCGCCACGAGTGCGGTCTTCTGGTTGATGCGTTCGTCGAACACGTTCATGCGCTCAAAGAACGGCGTGATGTCACTGGGCGTGTAGGGGTAGTCGAACGCGGTGTAGAAGAACAGCGGGTACTTCGTCTCAGGCAATGCTGTCCGCAAACAGGCGCCGAACCCTTGCTTCGTGGGGTGCTTCAACACGCGGATTGCGGGATGCTTGGCCGCAAGCTCATCGGACTTCACGTCGGTACCATCGGTACTGCCATCGTCAACGAGGATTAGCTCAAAGTCACGCCCGAGTTGGCTAAGCGTATCAAGCCAAGCCTGAACACAGGTGTCCAGTTTCTCGGCGACGTTGTGAACGGGGATCACCACGCTCACGCCGTCATTCGCCACAACAATTTCTGGCATCGACATACAGAACTCATGGTGTCAGTTTGGTCACGCCAATCCTGTTGACAAGTTTACGGAAGTGCCCGATCAACTGGAAGATGGCGACGATCACGCCACGTTCTCGGCCAAGCGTGGGCCGTCGGCATAACCGTTTTGCGTGTCGTAAAGCCGCTTATAGGTGGCGCAGGTGGCGTACAGTTCTTTGTGCGTTCCGACCGACAGAATGTGGCCCGCTTCCATGACGACGATGCGGTCCGCAAGTTCGAGCGTACTCATCCGGTGCGTGATGAGGAACGTGGTGCGGCCCTTCACGAACTCTTTGAGCACTTGGTGAATCTTCACTTCGCTCTCGGCGTCGATTTGGCTGGTGAATTCGTCGAGGATCAGTATCCGCGGGTCACGCAGAATCGCACGGGCCAGCGCAACCCGCTGCTTTTGCCCACCGGACAGTTGCCCACCGAAATCACCCACCAGTTCCTGATACGCCGCTGGCTTTTCGACGATGAATTCATGGGCGAACGCCTTCTTCGCGGCGGTTTCGACTTCATCTTGAGTCGCACCCGGTTTGCCGTAGGCGATGTTCGCAAAGATCGTGTCGTTGAACAAAACGGTGTCTTGGGTCACCAGTCCGATTTGCTTGCGGAGGCTGCGCAAATTCGCGGCCCTCAGGTTCACACCGTCCACATAAATCGCGCCGTAGTCGGGGTCGTAGAAGCGGGGTAGCAACCCAAGCAACGTCGATTTGCCGCAACCATTCGGCCCGACAATGGCCACGGTTTCACCGGCCTTCACTCGCAAATTGATGTTGTCCAGCGTGCCGGGGTCTTGGCCGGGAACATAGGAAAAACAGACGTTGCGGAACTCGATCGACTCGGCGTGGCGTGGCACAATCGGGCCACCGGCGTTCGATGCAACCTTCGGTTCGCGGTCCTGAATCGCAAAGATTCGATCGGCTGCCGCCGCACCACTTTGGATCTTGGTGTAAACGCTCGATATCCGCCGCACCGGGTCGGCGATCATGCCGAGTAACAGGTAAAGCGTGATGAGTGTTTCCGGACTCATCGGTTCGTCGGCCATCTTCATGCCGAAGATTTTGTTCTCTTTCTCCAACACCAAATACGCACCTGCTAACAGTGCCAAACTGACGGCAGCGACACCCAGGACTTCCACCACCGGGCTGGTAAACGCATCCAGGTGAATCACCCGCATCGACCGCCGGTAGTAATCTTCCGTGGCTTGCCGGAAGCGGCGCCGTTCCGCCGGTTCGCGGGTGAAGGCTTTCACCACCTTGATGCCATCGAACGTTTCACGCACGATCTTATACAGCCCGGACATCCGCTCCAACACCTTGCGCGATGCCTTTTTCATCAACCGACTAACACGGGTCAAGCAGACAATCGCGGGCGTCACCAGACAGATGAACAAGATCGTCAGTTGCCAACTAATCGTGCAGGCACCCGCGATGCAGCCGAGCATTTTGAGGGGTTCGACGATCATCTTGCCGTACAGAACCTTCATTCCCGTGCCGACTTGTTCGGTGTCGTTCGTGACGCGGGACATCAGTTCCGCCGTGCCGATTTCTTGCAACTGCCGAGGGTCTTGGTGAATCGCGGAGCGGTAAAAGCGGTTGCGAAGGTCGAGCAACGACCGGCACACCACCCCGCCAACAAGCGACTCCTGCCAGAACTCGAAGAACCCCTTCAAGGCCATCCCGACGATGATGACCACGATAATCAACACGAACGTCTCGAAGCTACTCGCGGGCAGGCGATCGACGACATGCGCTTTCAGTTGCGTTCGCCACCACAGCTTGCGATTCAACTCGTGAAGCTCGCCCTCCAGCTTCGCTAAGTCCTTGATGCTGTTGCGTAATTTCTGCTCAATCAGTTCTTCGGGCGGATGGCTTTCGAGATAGTTCGAGAGGTACGCGATGTTCTCTCGCTTCTCGATCACCTCTTTCAATCGGCCCGGCTCGTTCGCTTTCTTCTGGTCTTCCTTGATGTCGTCATCGACCGACTGCTGCAAGGTTTTCTTGTCCTGCATCACCTTCAGCATGGGATAAATCAGCGAGAGGTTGGTACTCCAAAGCACGGCGACCATCGTGGCCGCGAGGAACGACAGGAGCAGCCGGGGCCAGTACGCCCAGGAGAATTTCAGCGCGCGTGCAAAATTCCGCATGGTTCAATTGCCTTGGTCAGGTGTCATCGCGGTTTTAGCAAATGCGGGGAATGCTCACAAGTGTAAGCTGCGATGTCCGGCTTGCGTAGGTTGCCGTTGTTGCGTATATCGCGGTCCAATCCGTGGGGTTTACGGCGCGATGTGCGGGAGCGGTTGACGATGATTCAAACTCGATCCCGATTCGTTTGGCTACTTTTGGCGAGTTCGTGTGGCTTACTCTCGGGGTGTCTGGGGGGTACTTACAACCCGTCGTACTTCCCGTTTTATTTACCACCCGGCGACATCATCCAAACGCACGCCAAGCCGGCGGGACGCGGGTACTTTGCGAACTTCGACCCGAAAGCGGTTAAGCTGGAAGTCACCCCGACTCAAGTAACGAACCCGATTAAAACTCAACAAGTATTAGTGGCCACGATCTTCGATGCGGATGGCCAACCCCGACGCAAGCGGCGGGTGGAGTGGATTCTGGACGGTCCGGGGTTCATTCTGGAAGTCGATGAAGGCGGCATCACACCAGGTCGCGGATACTTGGACGGTACGAAAAAGGCGATCAGCTACACCGATTATCGGGAACACCTCTTCAACCGGGGCACCGAAAACCCGCGTGACGACTTCACGATTTACCCAGGGCAAACGTGGTGTATCGTCAGTTGTGCGGTGCCGGGCGAAACGACGGTGACGGCCTACGCGCCGGAGATCTACGACCACGAACGGCGCACCGTCACGACGCGGTTAACCTGGACCGATTCGCAAACCAACTTTACGTCTCCCGCGAGTGAAACCTCACCGCGCTTGACCGGGACGCCTTCGACGACAACATCCCGCAATCCGACACGGGACAGTGAGCGGCCCGTACCAATCGACCGGAAATTGGTGGCCGGGCTGACACTCGATGTGCAAGCGCCGAAAGCCGCTGCGTTCGAGCAACCGACGGCGTTCACCTTGGAGTTGGCCAACAACGGCACCGCGTCCAGCCAGCCGGTTACCATTCGCACCACCGTGCCGGACGGGGCCGATTTCGTGAGCGCCGATCCGCCGCCAACGGTGCAACAAGATCGGCAATTGACATGGACAGCGGGGACGCTGACAGGCAATTCCAAACGCACGATCATCCTCAATGTCCGGGCGCTTCGCAAGGGTTCATTAACGTTGTCGGCAACGGCGGAAACACCGGATGGATTGCACGCCGACAATCGCGCCACTGTAAACATTGGCACGCCGATGTTGAAGCTGACCGCCGAAGCGCCGGACGTTTCCGGGATCGGGGAACGAATACCGCTCGTGCTACTCGCCGAAAATCCGAGCGCGATTGCGGATGAAAACGTGACGGCATGGTTGACACTACCCGAGGGCACAACGCACCCGTCCGGTACCAACCCGGTGGAAGTTCCACTCGGCACAATTGCAGCGGGGCAGACGAAACGGGTTGAAGTCCCGCTCACCGCGAAACAACCGGGGCGGTTCAATATTGTTGTAAACGCCACCGGCGATGCCGGTCTGAAAGCCCGCACCACTGCCACGCTCGATGTCCGCCGGGCGGCGCTGAGTGTCGGCATTACCGGGCCGAGTCAGGTGATGGTCAACGACGAAGCCACCTGGCAAGTTCAAGTGACTAACACGGGCGACGGCGCGATTCCGGAATCGGTCCTGCGAGTGAATGTTCCCGAGGAAATGCGTGTTCTCACGGCATCGGATGATGGCGTGGCATCGAACAAGGGTGTCGTTGAATGGCGTCTCGGTCTCTTGGCACCCGGACAAAAACGAACAGTGAAACTGACCGCGACTTCGGAGAAGTTACTCGAAAAAGCCACGCTCAACGCGACCGTAACAGCAGGCAAACCGGGCGCAACCTCGCCGGTTCAAGCTCAAATAGGGATGCCAATTGCGGTCCTCGGTCAACCCGTTCTCACGCTGAACCTGACCGAAGTTCCCACAACGATCACCGTCGGTCGTAAGTCAGCGTTGCGAATCGTAGTCAAGAATGCGGGAACCGGACCGGCGACGAAGGTGGATGTCGCGTTCGTTGTTGAAGGCTTGAAACTGGCAAGCGGGACGGGTGCGGACCGGCAACCGGCTCAGGTCAACGGCCAGCGACTCACGTTCGGCACGCTGGATAAACTTCCAGCGGGCGCCACGGCAGTTTTCTTGGCGGAGTTTGAAGGGGTAACGGTTGGAACCGCCCGCGTACAAGCACTTGTCACCTCCGATGGCGACACGAAGCCGTTACGTGAAGAGCAAGCGTTGCGTGTCGTCAGCGGGAATTAACCGCACTCTGTCTTTCACCGGCAAGTCGATACATAATAAACACATCGAACACACGCACTCTCCTGGGGCTGACTCGTGAAGATCCCGCTCGTCCAACTCGTTCGCCAAATCGCACCCCAAACACGGGTCGCGGATGTCGCCGCCGAAACCCGGCTGGCGTGGCTCACGTCCAAAGTCGCGGCCCGCATCAAGCCGGGGATGCGCATCGCGGTCGCCTGTGGCAGTCGCGGCATTCGCAACTACCTGACCATTGCGCGTGCCACGGTCGATGCTTTGAAGGAACTGGGTGCCAAGCCGTTCATCGTGGCGGCGATGGGTTCGCACGGTGGCGCGACATCGCAAGGGCAACGAGAGTTGCTGGCCGGTTACGACATTGATGAAGCCCATCTCGGCGTGCCCGTCGTGACCGGCATGGATGTGGAGCAAGTCGGCATGAACTCTTGGGGTGAGCCGTGCTGGTGGGACTCGAACGCCCGCAGTGCGGATGGCGTGGTGACGGTGTCGCGGATCAAACCGCATACCGACTTTCGCGGCGCCTTCGAGAGCGGCATTTTGAAGATGCTCGTGATTGGCCTCGGCAAACGCCAAGGGGCGGATCAACACCACTCGTGGGGCACCCGTGGCTTGCGCGACATGATGGTCGAAACGGGCAAGGTGTTGCTCGTCAAAACGCCGTTTCTCGGTGGTCTGGGCATCCTCGAAAACGCCAACGAGGAAACGGCCCATCTGGAAGTGGTTGACAAAGCCGATCTGTTCGACCGGGAACCGCTGCTTCTGGACCGCGCCCGTAGCATCATGGGCAAGCTGCCCTTTGCCACAATGGATGCGCTCATCGTCGGTGAGTGCGGCAAGAATTACTCCGGCGCCGGGATGGACCCGAACGTCGTGGGCCGCATGTTGATCGAAGCAACCCCGGAAGCGGAAACGAACAAGCCCCGCGTAACACGCATGGCGTGCCTCGACATTTCGCCGGAAAGCCACGGCAACGGCACCGGCATCGGCATCGCCGACCTGACGACGAATCGGGCCTTGGCGACCATCGAGCAGGGGCCGTTCCGCATGAACAACCTCACGGCACGGTTCTTGTGGCGAAGCAAACTGCCACTGGCCTTCGACACCGATTTGGAGTGCATCCAATCCACCATCGACACCTGCTGGCAGCCGGTTCAAGATCGCCTGCAAGTCTGCATCATCCCAAACACGTTGGAAGTCACGGACCTCTGGGTCTCCGAGTCCTTAGCCGCCGAAGCCAGGACGAACCCCGATCTCGAAGTCGTCGGCAGCCCGATCGAGTTGCCCTTCGACGCGGCTGGCAACCTCAACCAAGAAAAGCTGTTCCCCCACAGCGTCCGCGCGAAGCGGAACAAGAATTAAAACGATTCACCACAGAGGGCACGGAGAGCCACGGAGAAGACTAAAACAAATCTTAATTCTTTCTCTATGGCTCTCCGTGCCCTCTGTGGTGAAACTGCTTTTCTTCGTTTCGTTTCACAACTGTTTGCCGGCGAGCCAACCGGTGCTCCACGCGGATTGGAAGTTGTAGCCGCCGATCCAGCCGTCGAGGTCGAGCACTTCCCCGGCGAAGTACAGTCCGGGGACTTTCTTGCTTTGCATCGTGCGGGAATCGACTTCGTCCAGGCTCACGCCCCCGGCGGTCACTTCGGCTTTCTCGTAGCCTAGTGTGCCTTTGATGGGGACACGGAGGCGCTTCGTAGCAGTGACAACGGATTGTCGCTCAAGTTTGCTGAGTGCGGCGGCTTTGCGGTCGATGGCTAAACCGGCTTGAACCACGATGTGATCGCACAACCGACGTGGCAGCTTGTCTGACAGCACCACGGCAAGTTGCTGCTTGCCCCGCAAATGGGTTTCGGTTCGCACGAAATCATCGAACTGCTGTTCGTGTTCGTTGGGGAGCAAATCAAATTCCAGCGCCAGCTTGCTCGGCGTGTCGTGGCCACTGACAGCCCGGCTCACGTCCAGCGCCACCGGACCGGACAAGCCGAAGTGGGCGAACAACAACGAACCGCGACGGGATGTCAACGCCTTCGTGTCATGAACCACTTTCAACCCGACATCTGGAATGGTGACACCGCTCAAGTCTTTTACCCACACGGCATTCACCGTCACCGGGACCAGGGAAGGGCGGGTGCGAACGAGGCTGTGCCCAAACTTGGTCGCCCACCCGTAGCCGTCGCCAGTCGTCCCACAACCGGGGAACGACAGCCCGCCGGTGGTGATGACGATTCGCTCCGCACTCAGTTGGCGTAGCGGCGTGGTCACTTGAAAACCGCCGTCGGGCAGTTGCATAACATCCCGCACAGGTTCACTTGTAACCAGTGTCGCGCCGCTTCGTGCTAACCGACGCAGCAAGGCGTTTAGCACATCGAGCGCGCGGTTGCTGACCGGGAAAATCTTACCCGTCTCTTCGACCTTCGTGGCCACACCCTCGGCTTCAAAAAACGCGATCGTATCCCGGACACTCAGCGCCGCGAGGGCGGAGTGAAGAAATTTCCCGTTCGCCCCGAACGCTTCCACGATACCGCGATTGTCGCAGTCGTGGGTGATGTTGCAGCGTGTCCCGCCGGACATCAGAATCTTCACCCCTGGCTTCTTGCCCTTCTCCAACAGCAACACCCGCCGACCCCGTTCAGCAGCATGAATGGCGGTCATCAACCCCGCAGCGCCCGCACCACAAATCACGGCATCGAAGTCGAAGTTCATCTTGGTTAATCCACTCGTAACGACTCAGAGCATTTGAAATCGGACTCTGAGATTAAAGCCGACACCGTTCAATCCGGCATATCCGAAACAATAGGTACTGTGAACCTAGCGGAATAGCTCTGTCCCTAGAACAGAGCGGCTACCGACCTTGCGATTTAGCTTCATGCGGCGTTACGCTGACAAATTATCCCTTCGTCAGATACTTAAGAAGTTAGGAGTTACGCAGTGGTGTTGTGAGTCGGGTTCTCGAAGTCCCGCAGGGTGGCTATAGTCGCGGGCATGAGCCAGCCCAAAGTCTCCGCGCTTGAG
>JAYVXO010000233.1:0-11063 GCA_043785105.1 Fimbriiglobus sp. | reverse complement strand
CAGGCGGCCATTCGGGACTCCCTTCCGTTGTGAGAAGGAGAGTAGAACAGAATCTAGCTCACAGAAAAAGATCATTTACTACCGGGCAGAGTATAAGTGAGGATTCGACTGAGCATCATTCAGTTGATTCTAAGTCCGTAAAACACAGCAACTGAGCAGGCGTTGGCTACAATAGTTTGCACTTAAAATGGAAAAATTCCCGGCGCTGAAGTTGCTTTCGGTGTGCGGATAGTTCCTAATGCCGAGAATTGTGAAGGGTTGTCATCTCCGAGTTGGCTTGGCTGCGCGATTTATTAGCAACGGATGCTTAGCAACCCGGCATCGAGTGTCATGCCATGACAAAATCTATGACTAAACCCGTGACGAAACTTGCCCGCTCTCCCAAAAACAGTCCGGCTATGAAACTTCACTCTCCTGGCGCCGATCGCCCGGTCTTCGATGGCTACGTTGCTCACCCCACGGCTTGGGACGAGCTTTTCGCTCAGTTGCGGGAGCCGCACGCGCACTGCAAAACGCTTGTGGACTGTTTGGGAAAGCTGAACCTGCTTGAATTCCTGAGCCGGCGTGCGAGTGCGGACATGGCATTCGTGAATCAGGGCATCACGTTCTCGGTGTACTCGGACCGACGTGGAGTGGAGAAAATTTTCCCCTTCGACCTGTTCCCGCGAACGATCCCCGCTGCCGAGTGGGTCAATCTCGACGAAGGGTTGATCCAGCGCATCCAGGCGTTGAACCTGTTTCTGCTGGATGTTTACCACGACCAACGCATTCTGAAAGAGAACGTCGTCCCGGCGTCACTCGTCCTGGGGTCGAAGGGCTATCGCAAGGAAATGGTCGGCTTCACGCCCCCCGGCAAGCAGTACATTCACATTTGTGGCACCGACTTGATCCGCGACGAAAGGGGACAATTCTTGGTGTTGGAGGACAACGGCCGCACGCCATCCGGAGTCAGCTACGTTCTGGAAAACCGGACGGTGATGAAGAAGGTCTTCCCGGAACTGTTCCACGATTGCCGCGTCCGACGTGTCGAAGACTACCCGCATCGGCTGCGCGAAGCCTTGGCATCGGTGGCCCCTCACGGCGCCGGTGAACCGCCGTGCATCGTGTTGCTCTCGCCGGGGCCGTACAACTCCGCGTACTTTGAACACAGCTTCCTGGCCCGGCACATGGGCATCGAGTTAGTGTTGGGCCAAGACCTCTTCGTGCATCAAGAAGTCGTGTACTTAAAAACCACACGCGGTGCCCAAAAAGTCGATGTCATCTACCGCCGACTGGATGATGATTTCCTCGACCCCGAAACCTTTCGGCCCGATAGCCTTCTCGGCGTTCCAGGGTTATTCCGGGCCTACCGGGCAGGAAATGTCACCTTGGCAAACGCCGTTGGGACTGGTGTGGCCGATGATAAAGCGGTCTACCCGTATGTCGAAGACATGATTCGGTTTTACCTCGGCGAAGAACCGATTCTGAAGAACGTGCCGACGTACATTTGCGATCGGGAATCGGACCGGAAATACGTCCTGGACCACCTGGATGAATTGGTCGTCAAAGCGGTAAACGAGTCGGGCGGTTACGGCATGTTAATGGGGCCATTCTCAACGGCCGCCCAACGTGCGGAGTTTGCGGAGAAGATTCGCCACGATCCGCGCAACTACATCGCCCAACCCGTGGTGACGCTTTCGACCTGCCCGACCTGGACGGACGAGGGCCTCGCACCCCGGCACGTCGATCTCCGACCGTACATCATCAGTGGGGCTACGACCTGGGTACTGCCCGGCGGCCTGACTCGCACCGCACTGGTGAAGGGTTCCCTCGTGGTAAACAGCAGCCAAGGCGGCGGCAGTAAAGATACGTGGGTCATGGAGAGCTGCTAACCCAGATCATTCACCACGAATCAGACGAATAAGACGAATGAAATCTGAATGATCGTAAACGATGTGTCGCCTGTGTATCGGCGTTCTCCTCTCAGTTCTATGCCTAACGTGTATTTGTTTCTGATTCGTTCGATTCGTATGATTCGTGGTGAATCCGTGTTGAAAGGGTTCCGATGATCTCTCGCGTTGCGGAACACTGTTTTTGGATGAGTCGGTACTTGGAACGGGCCGAGAACACGGCTCGCATCTTGGAGGTGAATTACACCCTCCTGTTGGACTTCCATGTCCCGACTGAGCAACAGTGGAAACCGTTACTCATTATCTCCGGCATTCACGATTACAAAGAGGCCACGACGGCGAACCACGTTCAGGACTTCATGACTTGGGACGTTGATAACCCCTTCAGCATCATTTCGGCATTGAACTGGGCACGGGAAAACGCACGGATCATCCGGGAAGTCATCTCCGCCGAGATGTGGGAGCGGATGAACTATTACTACCTGTGGATGCAATCGAACGAAGCGCGGGCAATTTACGCGACCAAACGCAGCGAGTTCTACAACCAGATTCGTCGCATTAACCAACTGATTCACGGCATTAGTGACGGCACGATGGCCCACGGCGAAGCCTGGGAGTTCTTCCGCCTCGGGAAGTATCTCGAACGCACCTGCCAAACGGCTCGTATTTTGGACGTGAAGTATCACATGCTGTTGCAGAAGGTGGAGGATGTCGGTTCGCCGGTGGACAACGCCCACTGGATTGCGATCCTCATGAGTTGCAGCGGCTATGAACCGTTCCACAAGAAGCCTCGTGTCGGTCCACTCGATACGGGGTTAGCCGTTGCCGAGTTTTTAATCTTCGACGAACTCTTTCCGCGCTCGATCCACCGCTGCATTGAGGAGTGCCAACTCGCATCCGCAAAAATCTCTGGTGATCCGGTCGGGGTGCCGATCAACGAAGCGAACAAACAAATTCAGGAACTCTATACGTGGATCAACACGAGGGAGATTCAGGACATCATCCGGGAAGGCTTGCATGAATCGCTGACCCACGTCGTGGACAGCGTCCATGACATCGGAGCCGCGATCCACGGCACCTACTTCGACGTGAGCCGAAACATGCGGCCGGTGTCATCGCAGAGCCAAACGCAAAGCCAGGGTCAGTACCAAACCCAAAGTCAATCGTGACGAGATGAAGCGTAAACTCCACCCCCTCCCCCCGCAGACGGGGGAAGAGCGGTCTTCTCTCCCCCCGTCTGCGGGGGGATTAAGGGGGGTTGAAGAGAGTAACCCTCCCCGTAGACGGGGCTTTTCATTCTTCCTTCCCCCCGTCTACGGGGGGATTGAGGGGGGTCTGTTAGACGCCCTGCCGAATCGGGTGGAAGGTTTGACCCCACCCCGGCCCTCCCCGCAGACGGGGAGGGAGGAAGAGCAGTCTTTGCTCCCCTCTCCGCGTCGGAGAGGGGCCGGGGTGAGGTGGGTTTTGCAACCTGCACAACCCGCACGGTCCTGGCTTCGATTCGCAGCCAACTGCCTGCTGGAACCATGCTCCACGCGGCGTGACTAGTACAATAACCGTTAGCTTTCCGACACGCTGTTTAGCCCTTGTTTCGAGGACTCCGATGGGCATTCTTGTCGCACTGAATCACACCACGACGTACACCTACGACCGCCCCATCACGTTACTGCCCCATGTGATTCGCCTGCGCCCGGCGCCCCATGCCCGCACCCCGGTGCTGAGCTACTCGCTCAAAATCGAACCCGAGTCGAATTACCTCAATTGGCAGCAAGACCCGTTCAGCAACCACCTCGCCCGATTAGTTTTTTTGAAGCCGACTACCGAACTCAAGGTCACCGTCGATCTTGTCGCGGAGATGACGCCGATCAACCCGTTCGATTTCTTCCTCGAAGAATCCGCCGAAACGTACCCGTTCACTTACGATGAATCGCTTGCCAAGGAACTGATTCCGTACCTCGAAACTCTACCCATCGGGCCACGCTTGCAGCAGTTGGTCGATGCCCATCGCAAAGTGGACATCACGACCAACGATTACATCGTCGAACTGAATCAAGCGATCTCGAAGCGGGTGAAGTACATCATCCGCATGGAGCCGGGCGTTCAAAAGCCGGAAGAAACGCTCGAACTCGGGAGCGGTTCGTGCCGCGATTCGGCGTGGTTGTTGGTGCAACTGTGTCGGCACCTGGGACTCGCGGCGCGATTCTGTTCAGGCTACCTGATTCAACTCGTCGCGGATGAAAAGCCGCTGGATGATGGCCCCGCCGGACCGTCGATCGACTTTACCGACCTCCACGCTTGGGTCGAAATTTACTTACCCGGCGCGGGGTGGATTGGCCTTGATCCGACTTCCGGACTTCTCACGGCTGAAGGCCACATTCCATTGGCCTGTACCGCCGATCCGCAAACTGCGGCCGCCATCAGTGGGGGCTTCAGTTGGGTGAAAGACGAGTCGAACCCGGACGACAAAATCGACGAGAAGTTCGACTTCCAAATGACCGTGACGCGGGTTGCCGAGACATCGCGGGTCACGAAGCCCTACACGGACAGTCAGTGGCGGGCGATTGACGCCTTGGGTCACAAGATTGATTACGACCTGCGCGAATGGGATGTCCGGCTGACGATGGGCGGCGAGCCGACGTTCGTGAGCATCGACAACCGCGACGCCGAAGAGTGGAACACGGCAGCCGTCGGGCCGAACAAGCGACAGAGCGCCGTCGAACTGTTGGTGCGGCTCCAGGATCAGTTCTCTCCCGGCGGGTTTCTGCACTTCGGGCAGGGCAAGTGGTACCCCGGTGAATCGTTACCGCGTTGGGCGTTCGGTTGCTATTGGCGCAAAGACGGTGAACCGATCTGGCGTGACCACAGTCTCGTGGCGAACGAACGATACCCGCGCGGCATGACCGCTGAAAACGCGGCGCAGTTCATGACGGAACTCGCAAAGGTTCTGGGTGTCGATCCCAAACACGCGATCCCCGGTTACGAAGATGCGTGGTACTACATGTGGAAGGAACGACGCCTGCCGACAAACGTGGATCCGCTGAATAACAAGCTCGATAACGCCGAAGATCGCGCCCGGTTGGCCAAGGTGATTGAACAAAAACTGGGGTCGATTGTCGGGTATGCGTTGCCGCTTCGACGGAGCGTATCGTGCTCCAAAGAATGGGAATCCGCACCGTGGTTTTTCCGCCAAGAACACATGTTCCTGTACCCCGGCGATTCACCGATGGGGTTCCGGTTGCCGCTCGATTCGCTGCCGTGGGAACCAGAACACCTGCGGCAATTCTTGGACGAGCGCGACCCGTTCGCCGCGCGCGGTCCGTTGCCGACCCACATTGTGAACCAAGCAGTGCGATCCGTAGCCGGTCCGGTTCCGACGTACAACGGCACACGAGGATCAGGACAAACCCAAGACCTCCGACCGAGCCGGCCCTACGACGATCAACCCGCCACGAACCTCGTCCGGACGGCGCTCTGTATCGAAGCGCGCAACGGCACGTTGTATGTGTTCATGCCACCAACTCGTTTTGTGGAAGACTACCTCGAACTCGTTGCCGCCATTGAAACGACGGCTGCCAACCTCCGGATGCCGGTGATCGTCGAAGGGTACAAGCCGCCGTCCGACCCACGGGTGAACCATTTCGCCGTGACGCCTGACCCTGGCGTCATCGAAGTCAATCTCCACCCCGTGACGACGTGGAAAGAGATCGTTCACAACACGAAGACACTTTACGAAGAAGCCCGACTCACGCGACTGACCGCCGAGAAGTTCATGTTGGACGGCAAACACACCGGCACCGGCGGCGGCAATCACGTGGTCATCGGTGGGCCAACCCCTGCTGATTCGCCGCTACTTCGCCGCCCGGATTTGCTCCGCAGTCTGGTGGCGTTCTGGACGAACCACCCGTCGCTGTCGTACCTTTTCAGCGGCCTCTTCATTGGCCCCACAAGCCAACACCCGCGTGTTGATGAAGCCCGGCACGACTCGCTTTATGAACTGGACCTCGCGTTCAAGCAAGTGAATCCGAACGGCCCGCAGCCACCGGCGTGGCTCGTCGATCGACTGTTCCGCAACCTACTCATCGACGGGACCGGCAATACGCACCGCACCGAGTTTTGCATCGACAAGTTGTTCTCCCCGGACAACACCGAGGGGCGCCGGGGGCTGCTGGAATTACGGTCGTTCGAGATGCCACCCCATGCGGAAATGAGTTGTTTGCAACAACTCCTGTTGCGCGCCATGATCTCCTGGTTTTGGCAGAAGCCGTACCTGCAACCGCTCGTGCGCTGGGGGACCGCGTTGCATGATCGCTTCATGCTGCCGCACTTCGTGCAAGATGACCTGACGGATGCACTCGATGAACTGAAACGTGGCGGGTACACGTTCGACCCGGCGTGGTTCGCGCCGCACTTCGACTTCCGTTTCCCTCGACACGGCGAGATTACCCAACGCGGGGTTCACCTAGAGTTGCGGCAAGCTCTGGAGCCGTGGCACGTGTTGGGCGAAGAGGGCGGGGCAGGCGGAACCGTTCGCTTCGTCGATTCTTCGGTGGAACGGTTGCAGGTGAAGGTTCGCGGGTTGACCGATCCTCGTCACGCGATTACGTGCAACGGTCGCCGGGTGCCGCTCCACCCGACCGGGACCAACGGCGAGTTCATCGCCGGGGTTCGTTACCGGGCGTGGCAACCGTCCACGTGCTTGCACCCGACGATTCCGGTTCACGCGCCGCTCGTGTTCGACATTCTGGATACTTGGAACGATCGGAGCATCGGCGGTTGTACGTACCACGTGTCGCACCCTGGTGGGCGGGCACACGAAAAGTTCCCCATCAACGGGTTGGAAGCCGAAGGGCGGCGGTTGTCGCGCTTCTTTGCCTTTGGCCACACGCCGGGAACAGTAACCGTTCCCCCCGCCGAACCGCTCGCGGAGTTCCCGTTCACACTGGATCTTCGGCAACCGGAACCCACCAGTTATCATCCTTCACTGCTCCGAACAACGCCCGAAAACGATTTGGTTGCCGAAACGATCGGTGCAGTAGAATAGTGGTGCCGGACGTTTGACCCAAAGGTTTCTCCGTTATGCTTAGCCGACTGACAACGGCGGTGCCGCCCACCGCCGTGCTGTTGAACGGTTTGACACGCCTGGGATATTCCCCAGAACCACTCGCATTTGATGAAGCGGTCGATTTGGACGTGCCACGCCCCCATTGGCACACGTTTTTTCGCTCCATCACGGAACTCGGATCGAACGAACTCACCCGGCGGTGGCGGGATGCCCAGCAATTGATCCGCGAAAACGGGGTCACGTACAACGTCTACGGCGACCCACGCGGCATATCCCGGCCGTGGCAACTGGATCCGATTCCGCTGCTGATCTCCCCGACCGATGCGGAAATTATCGAACGCGGTCTCATCCAACGCGCGACCCTTCTCGAACGAATACTGACCGACTTGTACGGCGAACAACGATTACTAAAAGAAGGGCTGCTCCCGCCCGAACTCGTGTTCGGAAACCCCGGTTTTCTCCACCCTTGTCACAATGTCAAACTGCCGGGTGGCCGCTTTCTTCATCTGTACGCGGCCAACCTCGGTCGCCATACCGATGGCACATTGCGTGTGATTGGTGATCGGACGCAAGCACCCTCGGGTGCCGGGTACGCACTCGAAAACCGCATCGTGTTATCGCGCACATTGCCCGAGGCGTTCCGCGATTGTCGCGTTCAACGGCTGGCCATGTTCTTTCGCACTTTCCGTGACACCCTCCGGGCAATCGCGCCGCGACAGAACGACAACCCCCGCATCGTGCTCCTCACTCCGGGGCCGTACAACGAGACCTATTTTGAACACGCCTACTTGGCGCGGTATCTAGGCATCACCCTAGTCGAAGGTGGCGACTTGACGGTGCGTGACAATCGCGTGTATCTGAAAGTTCTCGGCGGCTTGCAAGCGGTTGACGTGATCTTTCGTCGCCTCGACGATGACTTCTGCGACCCGCTCGAACTCCGCCCCGATTCGTTCCTTGGTGTACCCGGTTTGGTGCAAGCCGTCCGCACGGGCAATGTCGCGGTGGCTAACGCCCTGGGAACGGGTGTCCTCGAAACCCCGGCGTTGATGGCGTATCTCCCGCAACTTTGTCGCCAACTTCTCGGTGAGGAGTTGCGGATCGAATCCGCCCGAACTTGGTGGTGTGGTGATTCAAAATCGCTCGACTACGTGTTGACCCACTTGCAAGACATGGTGATTAAGCCCGCGTTCCTGGCATCTCATGTGGAACCCGTGATCTTGGCGGAGTTGGAGGAAGCCAACTGCGCCAAGTTGATCGAGCAACTCAAAGCCCGCCCACGCGATTTCGTCGGGCATGAGCGACTCTCGCTTTCGACGGCGCCGGTGATGATCGGCGACAAGATGCAGTCCCGCAAGATGGTCTTGCGAACCTACCTTGCTGCCGACCGAGACGGTTTCACGGTCATGCCCGGTGGCCTCACCCGCATCAGTGCGAGTCCCGACACCAACATTGTCACGATGCAACGCGGCGGCGGCAGTAAGGATACCTGGGTACTCTCCGCCGGGACGGTGAACACCTTCAGCCTCCTGCCGCCGAAGAATCAACCCGTTGAGCTGACGCGGGCCGGGGGTGACCTCCCAAGCCGTGCGGCGGACAACTTATTTTGGCTGGGTCGCTATGCGGAACGGGCTGAAGGCACAACCCGTTTGCTCCGGGGCATCGTGGTTCGTCTCACGGAAAAAGCCGGACTCGCGGAGGTGCCGGAACTCCCGGCGTTGCTTCGCACGTTGACACTCCATTGCGACATCTACCCCGGCTTCATCGGAGTCGGCGCCGAACGGCGCCTCGCTCAACCGGACGAGGAGGTGCTGGCCAACGTCTTTGAAACGAAACGGCACGGCAGCTTGGTGAACGTGCTGCAAGGGCTTCGCAGTGTGGCGAGTGTCGTGCGCGATCGGATCTCCATCGACATGTGGCGAGTCTTGCACGACGTGAGCAAGTTTCCCTCGGACCCGAGTACCCATTTCGGCGAGGGCGGCCCGACGCTTTCGGACGTGCTGGAATTGCTAAACCGAACGATCATCAGTCTCGCCGCGTTCGGTGGTATGGCGCTAGAGAGCATGACTCGCACCGAGGGTTGGCGCTTCCTGGACATCGGCCGTAAGCTCGAACGAACCCTGCACATGATTAATCTGCTGAAGGGAACGCTCGTAACCCCCATCGCCCAGGAAGCCCCTCTCCTGGATGCGATTCTGGAAATCGCGGATAGCACGATGACCTACCGCCGCCGCTACATGGGTAGCCTCCGTGCGGATGCCGTGCTGGATTTACTGGTACTGGACGAAAGTAACCCACGATCTCTAGCGTGCTCCCTCGCATCGCTTGTCGAAGATGTCGATCAACTCCCACGACCCAACAACCGGGCCGCACGCGGGCTGGAGCAACGGATCACGCTCCAAGCGCTGAGTAATGTGAGGTTGGCCGAGGTCGAACGACTCACGCGAATCGAAAAAGGTCAACGGCCCGCACTCAAAGACTTGATCGAAGCCATCGGTGCGGCGTTGCCGGTACTGTCAGACACGATCACGCAACAATACCTCAGTCACCTACAAACCTCGCGGCACCTAGCCGGGTCGGTGTGAGAGAGGGTGGCGTGATTTGTAGGTCGTGGTCGAGGCGTTGCGAGGCCCGACACTCAGGGAAGACCGGATTAGGGGCAGCCGTTTGTTAGGTTGCAGTCGAGTGTCGGGCCTCGTCGCAAAGCCTCCTCGACCACGACCTACAAAACCTGCACAAACAATTTGTCTGACACTTGAGAACCCTGTGCTTCAATATCGCATCACCCACGTGACCACCTACACTTACAGCGAGGGCGTCTCGCTGTGTCAAAACGTGGCTCATTTGAAGCCACGAGAATGGGGGCACCAGGTGTGTCACCACACGTCGTTGGAGATTGAACCCGACCCTGCGGTGTTGGAAGAACGCCTGGATTATTTCGGGAATCCGGCCACGTATTTCACGGTTCAAGAACTCCACAAAGCACTCAAAATCGCCGTGAGTCACACGATTAGCGTGAACCCGCCGATTCCACCTCCACCCGAGACGACGACACCTTGGGAAGCCGTCCGAGACCGATTGACCCACGATCGCGCGGAGGCTTGGTTGGACGCCTACCAGTATTCCTTTGACTCCCGCTACGCGACATCGCAGCCGTTGTTCGCCGAGTACGCTTGTCTGTCGTTCACACCGAATCGCCCCATTCTGGAAGCGGCCCAAGACCTCACTCGTCGCATCCACGCGGACTTCCTTTACGACCCGCGTGCGACCACCGTGGCTACTCCTGTCACGGAGGTGTTTGAAAACCGACGCGGTGTCTGCCAAGACTTCGCCCATCTCCAGATTGCTTGCCTCCGGTCTTTGGGGTTAGCTGCCCGCTACGTGAGCGGCTATCTATCAACCCTACCTCCACCGGGTCGCCCTCGCCTCATCGGTGCGGACGCGACTCATGCCTGGGTGTCGCTGTTTTGCGGAGAACCGGGCTGGGTCGATCTGGACCCGACC
This sequence comes from Fimbriiglobus sp., assembly GCA_043785105.1. Classification (GTDB taxonomy): domain Bacteria; phylum Planctomycetota; class Planctomycetia; order Gemmatales; family Gemmataceae; genus Fimbriiglobus. Next base: position 611 of record JAYVXO010000233.1, on the reverse strand, counting down.
AATAACCAGATTCCATCCGATCGCCATGTACTACTCGCCTGGGGCCGCGATTACGATGACGTGAGTCCCGTGAAGGGCGTCGTCCTGGGCGGCGGTCAGCACGCCGTGAAGGTCTCCGTCGATGTGATGCCAATTGGCTCACCGCCGATCGGCGATGGAAACCACGTGTGACGGTGCCTGTCCAGCCACGCGCCGCCGACCTGCCGACGAAACGCAACATCAACGAGCAACCGTGGGTGATCCGCCATGTCGAGTTGAAAGAGACATAACGCGATATTCACGACCTCTTGGACGAAATCTGGGAGACGCCGAAGGCAGCCGACGTTGCGCTGGCTAGTTAGAGCACGTTCAGTTTCCATGTTGCATATTGGTCAGCCCGACGCGCTAGTTTTGAAGTTGCGCTTTCTGTGGAACTCGGATTGCTTGTGCCTTCGTAACAAGCGAGATTCCGTTCGGTCGGATCGGTGTTGAGGTCACTCACGTTGCGTGACTCGAGTCACCTTAGACCCCCATCGGACTACCCCGAAGGGGTTGAATGAAATAGCCCAGGGTCGCGGCGCTTCGTCGCGCACCCTGGGTTCTCGACACCACCCCGGCCGTACCCCGGAGGG
>JAYVXO010000232.1:0-30454 GCA_043785105.1 Fimbriiglobus sp. | reverse complement strand
GCCAAAGACTCCGGGGGCTTCAACGCGGCCGCGATCACCGCCCCAGGCTCTGCGGGCAGTCTGGGCGGCACCGGCGGCGGGGCCGGCACCGTGTACCTAGTTCAAGGCGCTCTCCATACTCACGTTCGCGCACACTTGCCGGTCGGACTCGATATCGGTTTAGTCGATCAGGGTAACGGTTACGTGAATGCGGCGATTCCCTCGATCACGTCGAAGACCAACAAGCCCCTCGACCTTGCCATGTTCCCGTTGGCCGCGTTCGAGATCACCGGCCAGATGGGTCGGGTTACGCCGACTTCTGTCACCCTCGTCGGTGACCGCACTTACCGCATCGACCTTCCGTTCCCACTGACCGAGAACGGCACCTATCACTTCCGCCTGCTATCGACCGTCAAGGATGTGGAAGGATTCCGGCTCGACCAAGACGCGGACGGCATCCCCGGCGAAACCCTCGAAGACGATTACGCCTTCGACTTGACCGTTGATACGGTGGCGCCCCGCCTCGTCGTTCACACCCCGCCGGGGGACATCGCCGGGACGATCAGTTCCGTCGATGTCTCGTTCAGCGAGGCCATCGACAAGACGACCTTTACTGTCAACGATATCGTCATCATGAAGCCGAACGCTCAGACCGTCTCGGTCACGAGCTTGGTCGAAGTCGGACTGAACACGTTCCGAATTACGTTCCCGGCGCAGACACTCGTTGGCACTTACCACGTCAAAATTGGACCCGACATCAGCGACAGGGCCGGCAACAAACTCGATCAGGACCGCGACGGCATTTTCGGCGAAGCAATCGACGACGTCTACGATGCCACGTTCAACTTGGTCGCCGTCGATCTCGCACTGAACAACTTGGCGGTCGGGGCAAGTCAGCTTTGGGCCGGCGAGCCGTTAACGGTGTCGTGGCAGGGCAAGAATCAGACCGGAGTCGCCCTAGCAGGCAACTGGATGGATGCGGTTTATCTCTCGACCGACGGGACATGGGACATCAACGACACGTTGCTTGCAACAGTCCCGCACACCGGGGGACTCACAACCGGGCAGAGCTACTCCGGCTCCGCGACCGTCATCATTCCGGGAACGTTGCCACGGAACTATCAGATTCTGGTTCGCGCCGACATCGCCAATCAGGAGAAAGAAACGAACGAGGCGAACAACCTCATCGCCAGTGCGGCGTTGCCGCTTTCGGTGCGCGGACTGACGGCCACGACGCCGGCCACGGGGACATTGACGACCGCCGACCGCGCGGATTACTACGCGATCACGCTCGCCAGTGGCGAGAGTCTGAAATTGAAGTTGCACGTCTCCACGCCGGGAGCGCTCGACGAACTGACCGTGAGTTACGCGGGGATTCCCACGCGCGTGGTGTTCGACCAGCGCTCGGCGATGCCCACGGCGGATCAAGAAATCACCCTCAAGGCTATCAACGGCGGTGGCACCTATTACGTCCTTGTTTATGGCAGTTCAATCTCCGGCCCGGCCAGTTACACGTTGACAGCCGAGAAAGCGCCCTTCTTCGTGACGGGTTTCACGCCGACCGTTCACGGAAGCGCGGCGCCGACGGCCATGACCATCACCGGGGCCGGGTTCGACTCCACGACCGTCGTCGAATTCATCAACTCCGCGAACATCATCCGCCGCGTTCCGGCATTCCTCTTCAGTCCCAATACCCTGACACTGACGATTGACCCTTCGGTGAATCCCCCAGTCGGTACTGGCTTTAACTGGGTTCCCGGCTCTTACACGATTCGGGTCACACAAGCGGCGGCTAGTCTCGTTCTGCCGCAGGCTTTTCAGTTGACCGCTGGCGGCACCGCCAAGCTTGAGACGAATCTGGTCGTACCGGGCAGCGTCAGTCCCGGCTTCCCGGTGAAACAGATTGTTTGGGTCGAGTACCGCAATACCGGCACCATCGCAATGGCGGCTCCACTGCTCACCCTGAGCGCGGACGGAAACGGCTTGCTCACGGCGGACGAGAATCTGGCCAACGCGGTGCAGACACTACAGGCGATTCCCAACGGTCTCGGCGGTTCGGTGCAGTTGCTCGGTATCGGCTCATCGGCGACGCCCGGCTTGCTCCAGCCAGGCGAATCCGGTCGCCTGCCGGTTTACTACGTGGGGCTGTCGCAAGACCTGCGGAGTAATCGGGTCAACTTTACGCTCGGCAGCCTGACGGCGATGGACACGACTGAGAAGGTGGCCTACTTCAAGAGCCCGGACGAGCGGGTCGTCTGGGAACGTCCGCGGACCGGGTCTCGCAGCATCAACCCACTTCTGGCGATTCCGCCCAGGTACGCCGTCCGCAGCCGCCCGGCCGGAAGCGGGCCGGGGTCAGTGGACCCTACCTACACCTCCGGTAGTGGTAATGGAACGGTCAGCTGGCTCCCACCTCCGCCCCCGAACGTTTTTGAGGAATATCTGGTCGTCCAGTGGAACGAGATCCGGACCACCGGCCGGCCCGACTCCATTTCGGCCGACGCCTGGAATGCCATCGTCCTTAACTTGCAGGGCACCTACGGCTCGCTGTGGGCCGACTACGTCACGCAACTGTCGAAGACGGCCAACGCTCTTGCCTCGGTCGGCCAGAAGACGAGTTCGCCCGGTGCCCTGTGGGGCTTCGCCGTGGCCGATGCGTCGGCCGCCCTCAATCCGGTTCACTCCCTCGCCGGGGCTGTTGATGCTTCAATCACCGCCCCAGGGTTGCCGCTGACGTTCAGCCGCGTTTACGGTCAGGACATCGCGTCCCGGTTCCGAATGGGCACGATGGGTCGCGGTTGGACGAACAACTGGGACATCAGTTCGTCCGCAACGGCTACCGGCGACATCACCCTTCACGGCCCCGGCGGTGTCGATCGCTTCTTCACCAAGAACAGTAACGGCACGTACTCCGCTGCGCCCGGTGACTACGGCAAGCTCACGCTCACCGCTGGCGTTCTCAAGCTGGTCGAAACCGACCAGACGCTCTGGCAATTCCGGAGCGATGGCCGACTCGACTTCGTTCAGGACACCAACAACAACCGCATCACGCTGGGGTATTCGGCGGGCCTGCTCGCCACCTTGACCCACTCGAACGGGCGGCAACTCCTCCTGAGCTACGTTGGTGCGGCCAGCCAACCCCAGTTGCTCGCGTCTGTTACCGACACGATGGGTCTGGGCAGCGCCGACGACCGGATCACGACTTACGAATACGACGCGGCCCGCGAGCATCTCCTGCGCGTCGTTGCCCCCGGAGGCCGCGTCACTCAATACGAATATGCACCCCTGGCCCAGTTGCCGCTTGTGACAATGGGTCCCCGTGGGCATTTAATCACGATCGCGACGGTCTCCGATCCGCGTAGCCATGCCCTTGTTTCCGTTACCCACACGGACGGCACGCACGACTACTTCGCTTACGACGCCCGCGGCCGGCTGATCGAGACGAAGAGGGATGCCAACACCGAGCGGGTCACGTTCGCATACGGAACCGGCGGCGATGTGACGGTGACCGACTCGACCAACCGGGCCACGAAGTTGTTCTTCGGCCTCGGTGGCCAACTGGCTCAAGTCCGCGATCCGGACGGGCGGGTCGTTGGGTTCGGGTACGATTCCAAGTTCCAGTTCAACAGTCTCGGCGGCCCCGGCGGGGAGCAGTACCGCTACGCATACGACGCGAAGGGCAACCTCACCGGCACCCGCGAAGCGCTCAATCTGGAAACCGGGTTCGCCTACGAGTCGAACTTCAACCACCTGTCCGGATTTACGGACGCCAGGGGCAACGGGATCGGCTACCAGTACGACAGCCGCGGCAACCTCACGAAGATCACCTACGCCGACGCCACGCACGAGGACTTCACCTACGACGCGGCCGGCAACGTGGCCTCGGCGATCAACCGCCGCGGCCAGCGGGTTAACTACACCTACAACGCCCTCGGCGAAGTGCTGACGAAGGACTACGTCGCCACGACGGGCGTCGATTTCACGTACCAGTACGACACGGCCGGGAACCTGACGCGGGCGGCGGACACCGTCGGCACCACCACGATGACTTACGAGCCGCTCACCGACCGGCTGACGCGGATCGACTACCCAGGCGGCAAGTTCTTCACCTTTGCCTACGACATCGCCGGTCGTCGCACGCGCCGCACGGACCAAGACGGCAACGTCGAGAACTCCATCTACGATTCGATCGGCCGGCTCGACCGCATGACCGACGGGGCCAACACTCTCATCGTCGATTACGACTACGATTCCGCCGGGCGGTTGAGCAAGAAGACGCTCGGCAACGGCGTCTACACGACCTACGCCTACGACGCCGCCGGGAACGTGTTGAATCTGGTCAACTTCAAGCCGGACGCCACGGTCCTGTCACGGTTCGACTACACCTACGACATATCCGGCCGCCGCACGTCGATGACCACGCTCGCCGGCCGCTTCGATTACGGCTACGACGCCATTGGCCAACTCGTCAGCGTGAAGTACCCGGACGGCCACGTGGTGGCCTACGACTACGACGCGGCCGGCAACCGCCGTCAGGTGATCGACGCCAGCATCACGACCGCCTACACGACGAACACCCTGAACCAGTACACGCAGGTCGGCGGGGTGACCTACGCCTTCGACGCCGACGGGAACATGATCAGCCAGACCGAGGGCGGCATCACCACGACCTACGCCTATGACAGCGAGAACCGACTCGTCGGCGTGACGACCCCGACGGAGACGTGGGCGTACTCCTACGACGCCCTCGGCAACCGCGTGGCCGCGACGCACAACGGCCAGACCACGCGCTACGTCATCGACCCGACCGGCCTCGGCAACGTAGCCGCCGAGTACGACGGCACGGGTAACCTGATCGCCCGCTACGACCACGGCTACGGGCTGCTGGCGCGGACCGACGGGGCCGGCTCCGGGTTCTACACGTTTCAAGCCATCGGCAGCACGAGCGAGGTGACGGGCACCAGCGGGGCGGTGCTGAACCGCTACGCCTACGATCCCTTCGGCTTGTCGCTCGGCAAGACCGAAACAGTGGCCAACCCGTTCGAGTACGTCGGCGAGTACGGCGTGATGAACGAGGGCGACGGGTTGGAGTTCATGCGTGCCCGATACTACTCTTCAGCACGAAGTCAGTTTTTGCAGTCCGATCCTAAAGGTGTGGCAGCCGGACTGAATTTCTACCGCTATGCCTTCAATGAGCCGACGACCGCGATAGATCCATCAGGTCTGGACACGCAGTTCTTTCCAATTGACTTTGGGCTGATCGACTTCGGGCCGGCCAATTCGGTAGGGTGTGGCAGTGATTACTCCGGGTGGATCGTTCCTGATCGGATTGGTCCCTGGGATTTGTCAGGCCCGTGTTACGAACATGACAAAAATTCTGGGAACGCGAGGAACAAGGACGAAAAACAAAAGGCTCACCAAAAGTTAGGTGATGCGATCCGTAAAGACAATCCTGATTGGCTTGGTGACATTTATCAGCGAGCTGTTGAGAGATTTGACAAGTTCCAAGAACCGAAGCCTAGTCCGATACCGAATCCCGATCCCGACCCACAGAAGAAGAAGTCTGATATACCTAGATCCCGCGACCCCAACGACAAGCTCGCCCCCGCTGGCTTCGGCGACGCTACCTTCGTTCAGGCCGACGGCTCACTCGCTTACACCGTCCGATTCGAGAACCAGTCGAACGCCGCTGCCCCGGCACGCGAGATCGTCGTCACCGACATACTCGATGCCGACCTCGATCTCGACTCGTTCGAGATCACCGAGATCGCTTTCGCCGATCAGCGGATCAGTGTCCCGGCGGGCCTGAACCATTACGAGACGACCATCGCCGTAATTGCCAACGGCACTCCGATCCGCGTCACTGTGACAGCCGACCTCGACCGCGTCACCCGGCAGTTTACTCTGAAGTTGCGGGCGGTCGATCCGCTCACCGGCTGGTCCCCCGAAGACCCGCTCGTCGGCCTGCTCTACCCGAACGACGCCGTCGGCCGCGGCCAGGGGTCGGTCAGCTACCGCGTCAAGCCGAAGGCCGGGCTGCCCTCCGGCACCGCGATCACCAACCGGGCCAGAATCGTCTTCGACACCAACGACCCGATCGACACGCCGCTCGTCCGCAACACGCTCGACGCCGCCGGGCCGACCAGCCAAGTCACGGCGCTGCCTGCGACGACCCCGTTCGCAGCCTTCACCGTCTCCTGGTCCGGCCAGGACGACCCGAACGGCTCCGGGATTGCTAGCTATGACCTGTATATCTCGCAGGACGGCAACGTGTTCGTGCCGTTCGTGAAAGGAACCACGGCAACCTCCTACAACTTCGTCGGCGTCGCCGGCCACGCCTACGCCTTCTACACCGTCGCCCACGACAACGTCGGCCACGATGAAAACACACCCCAAGTTCCGGACACGGTCACTACGGTGCCGGACTCCCCGCCGGTCCTTGCCCCCATCGGCAACCGCACCCTCAACGAGGGCGGGTTGCTCACCTTCACCGCGACGGCGACCGACCCCGATGCCGGACAGGTCCTCCGCTTCAGCCTCGACCCCGGCGCGCCGGCCGGTGCCAATATCGACGCGGTCACCGGCGTGTTCACGTGGACGACGACCGAGGCCGACGGGCCGGGCGCCTATACCATCACAGTCCGCGTGACCGACGACGTTAACCCCGCCGGGAGCGACTTCGAGACGATCACCGTCACCGTGAGCGAGGTCAACCTCGCCCCGGTCCTGGCCGCCATCGGCGACCGCACCGTCAACGAAGGCGAACCGCTCACCTTCACCGCGACCGCCACCGACCCGGACCTGCCCGCCAACGCGCTACGGTTCAGTCTGATCGGTGCCCCGGCGGGCGCCACGATCGACGCCGTCACGGGCGTCTTCACCTGGACGCCGTCCGAGGCCCAAGGGCCGGGGAGTTACACCTTCACCGTCCGCGTCACCGACAACGGCACGCCCGCGCTGTTCGACGAAAAGACAATCACCGTCACCGTCAACGAGGTCAACGCCGCGCCGGTGTTGGCCCCGATCGGCAACAAGTCCGTCAACGAGGGCGAACCGCTCACCTTCACGGCGACCGCCACCGACCCGGACCTGCCGGGGAACGCGCTCACCTACAGCATCATCAGTGCGCCTGCCGGTGCCGCCATCGACCCGGTGACCGGGATGTTCCACTGGACCCCGACCGAGGCGCAAGGTCCGGGAGTATTCACGCTTACGGTTCGCGTCACCGACAGCGGTACGCCCGCACTGTTCGCAGAACAGACCATTACCGTCACAGTGAACGAGGTCAACACACCTCCGGTACTCGACCCGATCCCAGACCAGTTCATGTATGAAGGCAACACCCTGACCTTGACGGCCACCGCTCACGACAGCGACCTGCCCGCAAACATCCTGAAATTTAGCGCGACCGGCTTGCCCAGTGGCGCAACGTTCGACCCCGCCACCGGGCAGTTCACGTGGACGCCGACCGAAGCGCAGGACGGCATTTTCTCCTTCGTGATTTACGTGAGCGACGGCAGCGTCACGGTGGGCCGGACGGTTCAAGTCACGGTTCGGGAAGTCAACACGGCGCCAACGCTGACCAGCCCCGGCGACCAGACATTCGACGAGCAGACCACGCTCAGCTTCACCCTCAGCGCGACCGACTCCGACCGAATTGCCGGCTCGGCCAACGCGCTCAGTTATTCCATCGTGTCCGGCTTCCAACCCGGCATGACCCTGGACCCGGCCACCGGCGCCTTCTCCTGGACCCCGACCGAGGCCCAAGACGGCACGTACTCCGTCACGTTCCGCGTGGTGGACAACGGCGCGCCGAGCCTTGCCGACACGAAGACTGTCACGATCACCGTCCGCGAGGTCAACGCGGCGCCGGTGTTGGCCCTCATTGGCGACAAGTCCATCGCCGAGGGCAGCGCACTCACCTTCACGGCGACGGCCACCGATCCGGACCTGCCGGGTAACGCACTCACCTACAGTCTCATCGCCGCGCCCGCCGGGGCCACCATCGACCCGGTGACCGGGGTGTTCCTCTGGACCCCGACCGACGGCCCCGGTTCGTACACGATCAACGTGCGGGTGACGGACAACGGCGTCCCCGTGATGAGCGCGACCCGAACCTTTGCCGTCGTTGTCACCAACGTCGCCCCTTCGGCGACAATCAGCGGCCCGGCGACAGCGAACATCGGCCAGGCGGTCACGTTCACGTTGACCGCGAGCGACCCGTCCCCGGTCGATCAGGCGGCGGGCTTCACGTTCGCCCTCGACTGGGACGGCGACGGCACCATCGACCAGACTGTGGCCGGCCCGTCCGGCACACAGGTGAACCACGCCTTCACGAAGGCGGGTCCACAGACGATCACGCTCACCGTGACCGACGCCAACGGGGGAACGACGACCGCTTCGGTCACCGTGTCGCTCAAGAGCCGCATCGTCAAAGTTCCTCACGAGTTCGCGGTCGGGTCGGACAAGGGCGGCAGTATCGCCCGGCTGTACAACCCGGACGCCACCGAACGCTTCTCGATCACGCCGTTCGGCGATTTTACCGGCGGCGTCCGCACGGCCGCCGCCGACTTCACCGGCGACGGCATCGCCGACCTCGTCGTCGGCACCGGGCCGGGTCGAACCACACGAGTCATCGTGATTGATGGTGCCACTCAGAAAGAGTTGTTCTCCGTCGAGCCGTTTGAAGACTCGTTCACCGGCGGCGTTTACGTCTCGGTGGGCGACGTGACCGGCGACGGCATCCCGGACCTCGCGGTCACGCCGGACGAGGGCGGCGGGCCACGAGTCGATGTCTACAGCGGGGCGGCGGGCTTCCCGAAGCTGGCCGCGTTCTTCGGCATCGAAGACACCAACTTCCGAGGCGGTGCGCGTTCGAGCATCGCGGACTTGACCGGCGACGGCCAGGCAGACTTGATCGTGGTCGCCGGGTTCGGCGGCGGGTCGCGGGTCGCCGGCTTCGACGGCAAGTCACTGGACGGCACGCCGCGGAAGGTTTTCGCCGACTTCTTCGCCTTCGAGCAATCCCTCCGCAACGGCGTCTTCGTCACGGCGGGCGATTTGAACGGCGACGGGTACGCCGATTTGATCGCGGGCGGCGGCCCAGGAGGTGGCCCGCGCGTTCTGGCCTTCGATGGCAAAAGCTTGCTCTCCAACCAGTACGTTCCCATAGCGAATTTCTTCGGCGGGGACACGAACAGTCGCGGCGGAATTCGCGTGACGGTGAAAGATCTCGACGGCGACGATCGAGCCGATCTGGTGGTCGGCTCGGGTACTGGAACAAGCAGTCGCGTGACGAGCTACCTGGGTAAGTCCATCACAAGCAGTGGCACGCCAGTAGCCTATTTCGATTTCGACGCACTGGCCGATTTCACCGGCGGCGTGTTCGTGGGTTAACCGTAACCGCCCAATGGGAGCGGAGATGTCTTGGCTCAAGAGTCTAGTGTGTGATACGACAGGCGGTGTGCAAAGCATTTCGGATCACACGTTCGGCCCGCTGATTGCGTATCTTGTGCCCGGAGCGACAACCCTCGCTGGACTCAGTCCGTTCTTGCCAACGGTTCAGTCGTGGCTGGCAAGCTCACCAACGAGCCCGCCGACGGTGAGCGGGCTTCTTTACCTCAGTTTGGCTTCAGTCGCCGCCGGCATGTCGGTCAGTGCCGTGCGTTGGGCGACGATCGATACGGTTCACGCTCGCACCGGACTACCGCCGCCCGACCTCAATTTCGCATCGCTCCCAGGGAAGATCGAGGAGTTGCGACTGCTGATCGAAATCCACTACCGGCACTACCAGTTCTACGCGAACATGTTCGTGGCCGTTCTGATCGCGTATCTCGGCTACCGCGTCCATTTCGGGTGGCGCGCGTTCGACATGTGTGACCTCGCCCTGTTGGTGTTGGAGCCGGTCTTCTTCCTGACGTCTCGGGACACGCTCAAGAAGTACTATACCCGCTCGGAACAACTCTTCACGAGCCGGACGACTGGTCTTTCGTGATTTCCCGTTCCCACCGGCGCACGAACTCGGTCATGGAAATGCCGAACGTTTTGAGAAGGGTTCGGAGTTGGACCAAGTCCAGCCGCCGGTCGCCCTTTTCCGCCTTGGTGACGAAGGATTGCGATTGACCAATCAACGCGGCGAGTTCGATTTGCGTGTACCCAGCCTTCTCCCGCGCCTCACGGAGCAGGCGAAGGAGGACGGCGTACTCGGCGGTGTGGATCGATTTGTCCATCTTCCGGCTTGCTGAGGCAAACAGGAGATCGTAAAGTGAAAAGCGGAATAGTCCAAAATGGACTATTAAAACCCGTTCCTCCTTCGGAGAATCGACATGGCAAACGGCGGTCACCCCAAGCCGAAGCCGAAACCCAAGCCCAGTCCCGGCAAGCCGAGTCAGCCTTCCGCGAAGTAAACTCGGTGTGGCCGGTTGACTAAGGGTTCCACGCAGTCAAAGAGTGGTGTTGGTGGGTGCCCAATCGGCACCCACCAACTATCGAGGAAATGAATTCCGATGTGCTCAGGGCTTCAGGGCTTCTTGGACGGGTCGGTGCAAATCACCGAAACAAGTGACGTGTCGAACGGCGCTTCAGATCAGATCAAATCGGCGTAGCGGCGGAGTCCCGCCACGGTCAGGGGTAACCGACACTGTTCCAGCGCCGGGAGAAACTCGTCCACGCTCTTGGGCGGTCTCGTCAGGCCCGCCCGCTGCCGGTTCACGGCCTGGCACACTTCGGCGGGCGATTCCGCGAGCAACCGGGAGACGAACACGTCCGGGTGGACGGCTTCGACGTTGAGCGGGCGGAGGACTTCGGGTGGAAAATCGGACAGGTTAAACGTGACGATCGCGGTGGCTTTGATCCGCACGGCGGCGGCTAACACGTGCCGGTCGTCCGGGTCGGGCAGCGATAAGGCCGGGACGAGGTCTTCGTACCCGGTCACCAGCGCGTCGTGAACGTGCGCGTCCATCAACCGGCGGGACCGTTCGATACTGCTCGCGGCCAGTTCCGGGCGGTTGGCCAGTACGTTGCGGGTCCACTCGTCGTGAATTTGGTCCGTCCAGTGCGCCCGCACCAGACCGGCGAGCGCGACCCGAACCAACAGGTCTCGCAGCGGGGCCGGGTAGAGTACACAGGCATCGTAGACGGCGACGGGCGGGGTCATTTCATCGGGTCGTCGTAGAGGCCGAGTTCCTGGCTCAGTGCCGTCAGTTCGTCCAGCGCCGCGTGCCGCTTGAGGTCGATGTCGTGCTTATACGCTAGGACGTCTTCCCTCAGTACGCGCCGGTGGGTGCCGATCTTCCGGGACGGGATCGCCTTGGCGTCGAGCAACTGGACCACGTAGGGCCGCGAGACGTTGAGGAGGTCGGCGGCTTGCTGCGTGGTCAGTTCGGGCTGCACGGTGTCGAGCGCGACCGCGTTCCCCTGGCCCATTTCGGTCAGGATGTTCAGCAACAGCCGGGCGGCGGGTGCGGGCAACACGAGGTCTTCGCTCCCCTGGCCGGACGTCACCCGGACGGTCAGCCCGGACCCGGTCCCGCCGAGGTGGGCCGCGAGCGTGCGACTGGACGCCAGCGCCGTCTTGGACTCGTCGTCGGTCGGCGTGACCAAGCTCCGTCCCGCTGCGACCGTTGTCATGATTTGCCCTCCCGTCTCGAACGCCACAGCAACAGCATACCACGGAAATCGAAATAAACGCAACGGGGCTTCAGATTCTAGGTCAAATGGTGTGTCCGCTGGTGGTATGTTGAACGGCCAGGGATTGTCCGTTGTGAACCGATCTGAGACTTCAGGGGTTCAGTTGAGACTACAACGATTGCGGGTAGGTTTCGCTTTCATCCGTTTAACGCGGCGGGGACAGACGAACCCCTCGGTTGGACGCCGATCAATAGTGAAAACTTGGTAGCGAGTGAGGCCCGAAAATGACCGATTCGGAAGCGCTCCGAAGTGGTGAGGGGAAATGAGGCGGTTTAGAAACAGTTGCTTCACATGCGAGAGGTCACTTTTGGGTTCATGGAAAGCGGAAAGCTACTCAGCTACTACCTCATCAAGAAATCTGTGATAATGCAGGTGTGGTGTTTTTGACTCGAATACAACCTGTGAGTTTCTGCCTTGGCAATATCGAAGCCACTTAAACCAGACACATCACCCACACTCCCATCGACCGATGAAACAATCGATCTTTTCCTTTGCCACAATGGCGCGGATAAAGCATGGGTTGAGGCACTTTCTGAGCAAATCGAATCCGAAACTTTTGACGGGACGCCACAAGGGCGGAAACTGCGGGTCTGGTTCGATAAATGGGATATTGATAAGGGAAACAACGTCATTGTGGAAATCAACAAGGGGCTCGCTAAGTCTCGATTCGTAGGGGTCGTGATTTCGTCCGAGATGCTGCAAGCTTCTTGGCCGACCTTTGAATGGACACACATCGTCGCGGATGACCCTACAAACCGCAAAGGGCGGCTTCTCCCACTCTTCGTCCGAGATTTCTCTGAGGAGCTGCAAGTCCGAGCGGACTTCCCGGCGCCGTTCAAGGCCCTAAACTGGTTCGATTTCCGCAAGAAGACTGAATGTAAGCGTACATTCCTTCAACTCATTGCTAAGCTTCGAGATCAGCGCCCGCCACGAGGCCGCCAACGAACCCCTCTGGCGTCGGCTGCGCCGCTCGTTACTTCGGTTGACCGGGCGCCGGATGTACCCGACGCCTGCAATGAAATCGTGCTCGGGAACCTACTTCCCGTTGTTTTTTATCCGCAAACGATTTGGTCCGCGTCTACGACGGCCCGACGGCCTCCCGACGTGTGGGCAAAAGTCAAAGACGCGGCACCGTTCGAGCTTAAAGAAGAGCGGCTTTACACGTTCGCCGATTTATCGGCACCGACGGAACCGCTCCGTGAAGTGATTAGTTCCTCAACGGTGCGGACGGCCAGGATCGCGGACTGGAAAACTGATCCCGTCCGATGGAAGTGGGTCATCTCACTTCTCAACCGCTGCATTCGGCGGCGAGTCTTCAGGTTGGCTGTTACCCGTGACGAACGAGGTCGCTACTACTTCCGGCCCAATCAAGATGGGACGGATCGCGTCTGGCAGAACGGCAGCGATCCCAAACGCACTGTCGCAGCCAGAAAGGAAAATGCCGAGAAGACACAATCGTTCTGGGTCCATCATGCCGCGTGGCTTTCGTTCCTTACACTTGGCGAAGGGCTTTTCCTGCACGTGGAGCCTTGCTACGTCTTTACCTCAGACGGCAAGATCCCGCTGTCCGGAAAAGCGGTGACGCCGCTTTCGGTGAAATGGGGTGGCAAAGAGCGCAACGCGGCGATACTTCGACATATCGTTTTTGGGGGGCGGACCTTATCCTCGGATAAGGTCCAAATCCATCTCCAAACCGGCGGGCAAGACGTAATCGTTTCGTCGGTTCCCGCTCATGCCAACGCGAATTTCGGAATCGCCGACGATCACGTCCAATTCCGGTCGCTCTTGGAACAAGTTGACGACGAACTCGAACTCGTTGCCAACGAACTTGGCGAAGAAGTCCTATCAAGCCTGAGCCACGAAGGGAGAGACGATGATGACGAAGCGCCCGAAGGCTAAAGGTGCCGTGCTCTGGGACCAGCTGCTGCGTCAAACACCGTCGTCGTTTCATGTTCGGCACATCCCCGAACCGTCACTCGCGTTTCACAAGGGCAATCTGAGCGTTGATCCGAAAACGGGAATCGAACTCTACGGCCCAGCGGCACTGGATCACGGGGCGAGAGGACAGATCCGCTTGGGCGTTATCGGAACAGCCGACACGATCAATCGGCTGCGGGCCTGGCTTGAAAAGACGAAAACAAGGCTCGACGCGGGGTTGAATGCCAAAGGCAAGCCGCACGATCCGTTCCTGGCACCTTCGTTCCCCGGCTTCTCGCTCGACTCTCCTTTCAATTGCGAACTGCTTTTCACGGATCGCTTAACGGACACACTGACGAAAAGTCAAATCGATCATGCACTGTCTAAGGGAACGTTTGAAGCCAGGATCGCCGGCGTCATTGAATTGGTATCGAGTCGGTTGGCGGTGCTGGCAGATCGCAACCCGCCGCCGGATGTCGTGATTTGTGCGATGCCGAAGGCCGTGGAAGCGGCCTGCGGACGGCAGGCGAACGATCCATCCAGGCGAGCGAGGTTGCCGAAGCTCGATCGCTACTGGCAAAAACGACTGGCTGAGGATCAAAAGCGTGGGCAGCTATCCTTGTTTAATTTGTTCGAGGAAGACGACGGGTTTACCACAAGTACGACCGGATTTCGGAGCTTTCACAACGCCCTCAAAGCGCACGCGATGCGGTCCGCGTTGACGACTCAACTCGTGTGGGAAAGCACGCTCGAAGGCTCAAGAAAGATGCAAGACCCGGCTACTGTCGCCTGGAACATCTGCACTGCACTTTATTACAAGGCCGACAACATGCCTTGGGAGTTGAAGTTTTCTTCTCCGCGAACTTGCTTCGTCGGGATCAGTTTTTATCGAGAAAGCGATGATCCGAACGCCGCGACGCGAACGGCCCTGGCGCAAGCGTTTTCGGACACCGGCGAAGGGCTGGTACTCAAAGGTGATCGCGTGACCTGGGATCGCGAAAGGGACAGAAAGCCTCACCTGAGTCGTGTCGCGTCCGAACGATTACTGAAAGACGCTTTGGCGTTGTATTCACAACACCACGACGGGCCTCCGAAACGAGTTGTCTTGCACAAGACCTCACGATTTTGGCCGGAAGAACTTGCCGGTTTTCGCGCGGGATTGGGAGCGATCCATTCGCACGACTTTCTCGCGTTAGAACGACGTGGAATTCGCTTCTTGCGGCTCGGCCATGAACCGCCGATTCGCGGCACAATGATCGAACTGGGGTATCGCAATTACTTGCTGTACACGCAAGGATATGTCCCGTTCTTGCGGTGTTATCCCGGTCCAAGAATCCCGAACCCGCTGGAAATTGTCGAGCACCACGGCGATTCTGCCGCTGATGTCGTCTGCACCGAACTTCTCGCGCTGACAAAACTCAATTGGAACTCGTCGTCGTTCGCTAGCGGCGACCCCGTTACAATCAAGTTTGCGAGAGGGATCGGGTCTATCATGAAAGAAATGCCGAACGGCGTTGAGCCGTTAAACAAGTACAAATATTACATGTAGCCAATGCCGCAATACATTGCTTGCATTGACAGGCTACTCCCATTAACACTCAATACTTCAGCACATACGCCGGGCTTCGGCTCAACCGATCCCGGTTGCGAATGTAAGTCAGTGTGGTCCTGGGGTCGGCGTGACCGGCGAAGTCTTGCAAGTCCACGAGGTCCGCGCCGCGTTCGCGGGCGGTCGTCAGTGCGGTCACACGGAACGAATGCACCGTGACGTTCGGGTCGAGACCGAGTCGTTTTACGTACCGTCGGACCAAGTACTGGATGCCGCGCCGGGCGAGGGGTTTTGTCAGAAACCCGTCCTTGCCATGTCCGCGCGTGGTCCGCAGCGGTCGAAACAACGCTTGGTTCGGCTCTTTCTCGTTCAAGATCGACAGCCAGTGGTCGAGCCGCTCCACGGCCTCGGGGTGGAGCGGGACGCGCCGTTCCTTCCCACCTTTTCCTCTAACCTCCAGAACGTGGTGCCCGGCGCTCTGCTTGCAATCGCCGATCCGCAACCGCCCGATCTCGCCGACGCGACACCCGGTGAACGCCAGGACCGCGAGCATGGCCCGGTCTCGGATGCCTTCCGGCGTGGTCGCCGAGGGAAAATCAATCAACCTGCGGCAGTCTCCCGGTGTCAGGGCCACGGTCTTGCCGTCACGCGGGATCAACGGTGATGCCACGAATTTTGTCTCCGCCGGGTTTCCTCCGGCATAGCCATAGACGCGGAGGAACGAGTACAGACTGCGGATGACGGAGAGTTTGCGGCTGATCGTCGAGTTAGTGAGGCCGCGACTCAACATCTGGTCCCGAAACGCCGACACGGTCGCGGGGCGGACCTCGGTGAGTTTCTCCCACGCTTCGGACGGCACCTCGGCGAAATCGAGGAACTGGAACAGGTCGCGGGAGTAGCCGTCGCGGGTTTCGAGCGACGGTGATCGAGTCAGCCACGCCTGGACTGCTTCGCCGAGTTGTCGGCGGAGGTCAGGGATGTTTTTGAGAACGGCGTTCGGCTGGAACGCGGGTGCGGAGTCGATGAATGTTGACGAAATAGTGTTGTACGTCGAATTAGGAGCCATCTCGACGTGTTGAATAGCATGGTTTATATGTCGCGCAAAGTGAGTTTCACGACATATGGGCGAGGCGCCGTTTGCCGCCGGCCATTCGCTCCAGTCTGATCACCTCGGAAGCGATGACATAAGAAGCGGAAAAAGCGGAACGCACGGAACGCAGAACCTGCTCGGCAGCGACGACGCCGTCTGCCCTCTTTGTAAGACAGCCGACGCCAACTATCGCGTTCATCGACTAAACAGTTGTAATTCGTTCCCCAGGTCAACCCCCGATCTGGTCCTCGAAGTATTTCGCTTCTCTGTTGTCGAACGCTGGTCGCGTCCCTTCCAATACGTTCACGACGGTAAGGTTAATTTCGGGGTTTTCGATCGATCCGGACAGATAACGAACTCGGTGGCCGTCTTTCGGTTCGATTGCCGCGCAGATGATCTGCTCAGCGTCGCACGCCACTGCGAGGTTCGGATTGTGTGTAACCAGAATAATCTGCCGACGTTCCTTGGCTTCCCGGATACACTCGCCGAGCAGTTTGTAAACCGTGTGGTTGTCGAGATTGCCCTCGGGTTGATCTACGATAAACGGAATGTCGTCCTTGTCCACGAGCAGGTAGAAAATTAGTAGCAGAGTCCCGCGTTCGCCCGGCGACAGTTGTGACAACTCCTTGTCGTCGAGGCTCAACATGTACTGCGGTGATAGGTAGTCGAACGAGAAGATGAAATCGTACAGCGACTCCACTGTCTGGCCCTTTTTGAGTTGCTTCCCCACGACCACAGGCGGCTTTTTGGGGTCTCGGTAGTCGCGGGACATGTGTTCCAACAACTCTTCGGCAAAGCCGATGGCTCCGGATTCTGTTGAGAAATCGTGCTTGGCAACCAACTCCTTGAAAATCCGACTCCCGTCGTCCACGCCGCAGAACGATCCAGCTACGCCGTGGCTTACCATCTGGAAGAAATCATCGTACAGAACACTTTTCGGGCGGATCGACACGGCGAAGTTCAATTTGAACCGCTCGTTGATGATCTTGTGTTTTTGTGTGAAGTCCTGCACCGGCTTGTACACGGCCCGGTATGTGTCGGCGAGCGCAGAGATCTGCCCGTAGATTTCTTTAGCCTTAGCGACTCGATCGGCCTGAAGCCTTGCAAACTGGTCGGGGAGCATGTCGAGTGCCGCAAGTGCCGTGCGCAGGTGCGTGGTGGTATTCGGTTCGTTGGCTATCCCTTCGATCTTGTCGTGCGCGAGTTGCCACTCGGTCAGTTTGGTCTGGTACTCTTGAAACGCCTTCGCCTGGCCTTCCAATTTGGTCTGGAGTGTGTCAATCCTGCACTGGGTCTGGACTCGCGCCGCCGCCAAGCTTCCCGCAACGGCCGGATCAAGGCTGGACTCGATGTTCTTCGTGTTGGGGAGAAACTGCTCGTCTGCTTTGAGTAAACGGGACTTGTCGATGGTTAATGTGACGACATCGGCGGCATTCAGGCCGAGGGGTTTTAGTTCCGAATCGATCTTTACCACCAGTTCGTCGTGTTGCCGCTTGAAGTTGTCGAGCAACTGATTGGCCGCATTCGCTTTGGAGCGGAGCACCGCAAGCCGTCGCTGCTCCGCCTTAGCGGCCGTAATCTTCTCGTCCGCGGCCTGTTGGTCGGCCCGAGTGATCGCTATCTCGGCGATCAACGAATCTGCTGCGGGGTCATTACCGGGTGGGGAGACCTCGACATGGCGTGATGTTTCATGCGCTCGCAACTCATTCTGCTTCGCCTCAAGCTGTTTCTCCAGTGAAAGCTTGTGCTCGGGTGTCGCCTGCTTCTCCAACTTGACGATCTGAGCGTTGATCTCGTGAAGCTGGTCCTTCAGAATGTTGACGGTCTCGTAGGCTTGTTTGGTTTTCAGACCCAGCAGGTCGTCGAGCGTTTCGGTCTCCAGCCTTTCAGGTTGCGGGACGTGCGAGAAAATAACGGATTTCAGTTCTGTATCGAATCCGCTGCCCTCGCCGTCTTTGATCTCGTTGCAGATCTTTTCGAGATAGTTCTGCGGCAGGTATTTGACCCTCTCGACCTCCTCCGCTTTGGTCGGCGTGTCAAGCGTGCGGGTGGTGGAATCGCCGCTTTCCCAGGTCAGCTTGGCCTCAAAGTGAGAAGACACATTCCTGCGCGGGTTACGAAACTTCTGGCTATTCAAGAACGAGAAATCCTCTTCGTTCTTGGAGCAACCCAGTAAGCCGATGATGTCAACCAGGGCGCTCTTGCCGCTGCCCTTGTTTCCGACGATCGCAACGAGGTCGTGGTTAAACTCCAGTGACACGTCGAACCAGTGGTCGAGGAGTGTCGATTCCGGCTTCTTTCGCACGGTCAGTGATCGGATGTATTTGGTACTATGCTCGCGCACCAGTTTCAGCTTTTGCGGTTCGGGGCCGATGAAGACCCGGTGGGCCGGCTCGTTGCAGAGTTGAAGAATCCCCTTGAACGTCGTGTCGGCCTTAATCCAGGTGCAACGCTCGTCGCCGTGCTGGTCCTTAGGGAAAACTGCGTAGTCGTGATGACGGTGTGCGTCGCTGCCGGACACTGGGGGTTTCCAGCGGTGGCCCATCGACTTGTGGAAATTGTCGATATACCGCTCGTTGTCCACGGTCACCCGGCCCTGCATCAGATTGTGGTAACTCGGGTTTCGGGCCTCGAACAAGTGAGCCATATTCATGAACACAGTCGTCATGAGCGGGTGGGCTTTCCAGTCAACCTTCAGCAAGCCGCCGTATGTGTCGAACGGAACCATGACGAGAACCTTCCCCTTTGGGAGGGACGCTACCGCCGTTTCCAACGACTGGCGGGTAATCAGTGCCGTCTCGTTCCCCAAAGCCATCCGTCGATTCGCGGTATCGCCTTGGTCGTCGTACTCAGGAAGGATGTGCTTGATTTTGTCGGGCGACATTTTCTCGGCCGTCAGCATGATGCCCTCGTCAGAGAGTGGCCGCTCAAGAAGCACCAGGGTCAGCTTCGATTTGAAGTCTTCGAGTTCTTGATCGGTCAACTCGTTAGAAAGTAAGACGTGGATATTCATGCGGAACGACACGGGCGCCTCGACACGCATCTCCATGCCGGGGAAAACCGCCTTGTTCAGTTTGATTTCCTGATTCGTAAGCAGGAACTTCCTCAGCCCGACGTAACCGTCGAAGGTCCAGTAGTCCATGATCCCGACTGCGTCGGCGGCGCAAGCATTGATGGCCTCGACTGTGGCCTTATAGAGTTTCGCTTCCTGCTCGACGTTGCCTTTCTTGAGCCGCTCACCACGCCACTGAAACGACACTGGCGTGTGAACGTGAAGATCCCACTTCCGCCAAAGCGATCCGCGATGCGACATTTCTCACCTAAAAAATGCTCTTGCAAATGGCCTTGCCGCGACGGAAATTCGATCACATCAGCGACTAGAATGTTTGTAATCAGAGAGAGACACAGATTTTCTCAACTACGTCTTTGGGCCGTGGCCCAATCGCATTTTGTATCAGGTTCAGCCACCAATACGGACTGGAAGTAATGATTCCGAGTAATTGACACTGATGATAGCGTACAGGTTCGTAATGATTATGCGGCGTCAGTTTTGTCACATGGTCCCGAATAGATCGTGTCTGGGGCTTCCAGGTTGGCCGTATTCAATATCTAAATGATCATTGTGTTCGATTCGCCTTATTATTTGAATTTCACGACAGGCTGGGTACGGCGATGTTTGCCAATGTCGGTTTCCGCAATTCTGATCCGACGAGTTAGCCTAGGGGGAGTAGCCGAGTTCCTTGGCGTGGTATCCACCTTCCATCAGGTGCCGCCACTCCGCTGTCAGCCGGTCGAATTCCGCGAGTGCGTGGACCTCAGTCTGCTGGCCTGCGATCATACCTTTTTCCCAGCCCCAGAGTTCTTCAAGCAAACCGAGCGATTGGAGCGAAATGGCCTCGTTCAGCCGGTCGCCTACAGCTTCTTTTCGTACTGTAGAAATGTCGGAGTTCCCACCAGGAGCAACCCAATGAGTTGATTGAGCTCGCTCAAGGGGTGCTCGATCGCGGCGCGGCCAGGTGCCGCCGGCCTAACGCAAGCAAATGATCAACCACATCGAGATTCGTTTTTCTATGTCGAGACTCTGACATCAAGTAGGTCCGATCGCAAACAACGTCGGCCCGGCGGTCACCGAGTCGTGTCCCCGCCCCGCTCCTAAAACCCTACAAGTTTGCGGGTGTAAGTGATGGAGCACGACAAAGCTGTTTCGGTGCCAGGAAGGCTTTTTGCTTGGCGAACGGCCTGACCTTAATATCTACCTCTGAAAAGGGGCCGGCAAAAAACCATGCCGTCTGTGTGATCGTTTCGCTACACATGGCAAGACTTGCTGCAGATGAGTACATTTGCGAATGGGTGCGCCAAGCCGATATTTCACCGGGTTTGTAAAAGGAGCGACGGTACAAGCCGTGACCGAATGCGTCGTGGATGCACCGAAAGATGTGGTTGTGCGTTAGGCGAAATCTACGGATTGAGATCCCGGAATCCCCCGCGAGAGGGTGGTCGGGCGGCATATCGACATCGGTAAAAAAGAACAGGTGCCCCTGTCTCAAATCGGCAAAAAGTTCAGGTGACTCGCCGTAGGGTTGCCGAACTGTCGGATGAAGCCACGGTTCGATCTCAATTTTCATTAGTAGGTGTTCAAATTGCACGAGGTTATCTGCAATAAACATTGAGTATGATTCCTTAACATCGGGATCATTTGGATTGTGCGCAGCGAATTCATGAAAGTGTGCGAGTGCCAAAAGGTCCGGCATATGGCCATCATTGAACGATACGCTATCAGGTAGTTTTGACACGTCATCGACGAGTTCACGAGCAACCGCAAGAAGGCGTGTGTCGGCAACCACGGGTAATGGATGCATATCGATCCTCCTCAAAACAATACGGCGATAAAAATCGCGTGTCGGTGTTTTGTGTAGCCGGACATTTTTGCGACATGATCCGGTCGGCCTCCGTAAGTACGTGAGAGTACCAAGTAACAGGTTAGTCATGGTTAGGTTTGAATAATCTTGAATATGAATTCAGGAGTTAGTATCGCACTTGCTTAATTAGCAACGGGTTACGGCGGTTGCGTCTACTCTTGAATTGTGTCAGCACATTGAAATAGGGTGACCGATAGTGGAATTTCCGCGACTTCATGTATTTGAGTGGGTGTGGGGCCGGAGGTGAACGGACTGTTCACCATCTCGACAGTTCCCAGATGTGGTCGCCGTTGGCCAAAATGCCCGTCAGATTTGGTGCGATGGTGCCCGAGAACGGCCACGGCCTGATCGGCACACAACCGGCGGAAGTCGTTCGGGATCGAGAGAGCGGGCTATCAACAGAGTCAGATGCTCTGTAAGCAAGGTTGAACAGGGTTCGGCTGGCTCAAAGCGAAAGGTGGCTCAGACCGGAGTCGGGTGATGAGCGGTGAAAACTCAAGCAACTCGTGGAGAGTGGATTCGCGGAGTTCAACTAGCTACTACTGCTGAATCTGAAACCCGCCTGATCTTGGTGGTGCTTGAGTGAGTACCCTCCGAAGCGCCGGTTCGCGCACCACTAAACTACCCAATGTACCAACTGCGTAAGACCGAATACTAATCATTTTGCCGGCTTACTTCAATTGACTGGCATAGTGGCTTCTCAGACATTTTTAATATTTCGCTCGATGAGTTGCTTGTATAATGTGCAGAAATATAGAGTTGGTGTAAATCCGATAAAACTGACTAGATTGATATCGCCAACCAACGGGAATGGGAAATGGCCAAATCTATAAGATTGTTGACCAAACCTTACTTGGTGAACTTAACCGTTCCGAACGACAAAATCCCACCTTCAATACTATCATGGGAAGAAGAACTTAACGCCGTGAATGAATTGGCGAAAAAAGTATTCGGCGAAACAGATTTAATGAGCCTCAATGAGCTTAAAGTCTATCAGCAAGTTCAACCATCGGCATGGTGGATATGCAAGTCGGTGAATCCTGGACAAAATGAAACCGTTACTGGGTATGCACACGTCGAAGTAATCACCGAACCGATTGCCCAAGCAATTCTTCTTGGACAAGCGAACGAGTTTGACATCGTATCTGAGGCAGAATGTGAACGGCGACTTCTAGCAAAAATGTCGAACCCGGCCTTCAAAGACTTTGTAGTTAAAGGAGGCTTCGTCCGGAATGGTGGAGAAGAAGTATTGAGATCTGATTATATCCACATCGGAAGCTATGTGGCTCATAGGCCATTTACCCATGAGACGCATGCAAGATTACTAGCGGGCGTGACGGAAGTAGTGCTAGCGTATAATAATCGTGGCAAAGGTCCTCAGTGGGTGATTGCTGTGAGCTATCCAGAACCCGGCCCAAACAAAATCGAACACGCATTACAAGAGTTAAAGAAATATAAATTTCAGAATGAAGCAGATATTCCATACTGTAATCGTCGTGGTGAGACCACGACTAAATTTGCGGATTCTGAAGGCCGGGCGGTGTATCGATTTAATCTGGATCTACTGTCACTTCCGGATGAATATTGCGATGTGGCAGCACTTGCTAAAGAAGTTGAGCGTCTGAACAATCCCGATTCTGAATCGATTAGTTTTGAAATTCTGCCGGACAAGTATACAATAATCTCTCGGTTGGACCCTTGTAGAAAGCACTGCAATGCGATTTCTACAAGGGAATACGAGTTGCTGAAGTATTTGCATGACAATAGATTGAGTGACGGCGATACCAACGACACTATTTGTAGGAAAGCGTTTTCTGGCGGACCGATTACATCGAATAACCTTAAACAGATTAAGCTTTGCCTGGTGCAAAAACTTATTGTCTCATATCGATCGGTTGGTTTTGGTGGCTCAGAATGCATCTATAAGAGGTCGATAGGCCAGGAAAAGACTTATGTTCTTGATTTACGTCCCACAGTACAAGGCGAATAGAGTATAATATTTTCACGTGCTTCATGTTTAATCATTGACAGTAAATTGACCCCACCTATGTCACATTGACACCTTTCGAGCTGACAGAAATATGTCGTTTAGTTCCGAACTCGATAAACCGTATTTCAGCGCCAGAATTTAAAAGTGGCGAAGAATCAAAAAGTCGTGACGAATCTATTGAATTCATGCTGTTTAGTGTAAGGTCCAATTCATTGAGCACAATTCTTGAAAGTTTAACGTGACAAGGGCACTCCAAAATATGCCTCACACCTTCGTGACTAATGTCGTTTCCAGACAAATCTAGTACCGACAGGTTTGGTAGTGTTTGTGAAGCCAAGATTGCCTCTGCACCGATTGGGCCGATAGAATTAGAACCGAAATCCAAAATCGACAATTTTTGAAGGTTGACGGACCGTGCAATGGCGATTGCTCCCTCGTCGCTGATGTCATTATTCCAAACAATCAATTCTTCCATATTCGATAAAGCCGACGACAACTCGATAGTGGATATGCAGGAGTCATCTATTTTATTTGACCCCAAATTTAATTTGCGAATTGATTGCAGGTACTCGCATTGTGCCAACTTTACACAAGATTTTACCCCCAAACTGTTCATCTCTAGGCATAGCTCACGGAGTCCGGAAACGATAGGAGAAGCCAATAACATAGACAGTCCGTCGTCTCCGATACGACAATTGGCAAGATCTAAAGCCTCAAGGCTGTGCGGGCGGTCCATTAACAAAAGTGAAAGAAAAGCGCGTCTACCAAAATCCCGCTTATCGTCAACAGGATGAGCACATGAGATGGTGAGGGAGCGGAGCGGAATATTCCGAAACACCCCCCGTCCGACATGCCGCGAAAACAACTCTGCGTCTACCGATAGTTCTTCTAAAAATCCTTGGGAATACTTCGTCTTTGTTGCAAATGACAAAAAATCCCGCGACCATTCATCATGATAAAGGTCCAGCAACTCGTGCTCGCGTGCTTGTAGGTCGCGTCGTTCGCTGTCGGTATTCGTAGTACTTTGGTTACAGGCTACTCGAATATACTCGGCTCGACGTGTGTCTCCTGCACTCTCCAGCGAATCTGCATATTCCAAACGTAATTTCGTATTGTCCCTGTCATTCACAATTGCTTGGATTAAGTCATTTTCAGTGACGTTATGAAGTCGTATTGGGCCTTGTATTGAACCTGTATGCATCATCGGGTCTGACTCGCGGTATCAACGATCAAGTTAAAATGAAGTAGGATTTTATAGTGACCCTACTTCATTACTCTTTGTTACACAATTTTAACTATATTTGCATTCTAGGGTCGTCCGACTCGGGAAGTCCAAACTTCGCGTTCAATTATTTCTTTTCACGCCCGCTGGACCGCCAGATGCCCGCGACCTCGTGTTCTTCGGCGGACGATGAACTCGAACCGCGCGTTGTAGATTGAGAGTTGAGTCCTCTCGACTAAATTACGATACCCCCAAGACTATTGAACGCTTGACGGAACAAATCTTTCGCATCCACGCTGTCGTTCGGACGCGGCATGCTGTTCGTAGCTGGACGCCGCAAATTCCTGCTTATCGTGCGATGACGGCGACATCTCTCCCATCGGTTGGGCCGCTACCTCTCAACCGGATTGACCCTAATCCATTCCTTCCAGCGCCCCGGCGATGTTCGTTCTACCAGCGTGTCCCCAGCCGCAACCAGTTAAGGTGGCACCAAATGTAAAGCCTCCACTCCGCTCCGCACTTTCGGAAGTGAACCTAAGAAAACGTGTACCGGGTTCGGACACCGGGCGCGGATCATCGAGCACACAAGCCCGTTTGTCCGGCCACAGAATGCCAATTCCGGAGTTCGCAGTTCAAAATCTTTCCGACCTAACCATGACTAACCCGTTGCTTGGTAGTTTCAAGTTGGCGGCGTTCTCGTTCGTGCATCACAAGCTATCAAAACTTGCCGTCCGACGATGAAAGGCCCAGACGTCCCGAGACGAACCGTGTTGTTGACCGTGTGCGATTCGTTGTTTCTTACCCCCCTGTTTTTGGCGTGTTTTCATGCCTTGCCCGTCTCGAAACCCTGCTCCCGGTCGAAGGACCGGAAGGATGATTTATGCCTGATCGTCATCCGATCGAGTCCGCAGTCTCGGTCATTCGTCCGGATATCCATCGCGGCATCCGCTTCACTCGCCGCTTCGATCCGGATCGTCGGTCGTTCGAGGTCGTCGCAACGCAGAAAGCCTACGCTGTCGCGTCGGCCTCGCGTCGCTGCCTGTTACACGTCCCGATCAAGGATAGCTGTGTATACGCGGCGCTTCGGGAACTGGCGTTTATCAAAACGCTCTTGTTCTGCGAACAGTTCACCAATTTGAGCGGGTGGCCCGCATTCGACCCGCCCGGCAAACCCGTCTACGTGCTCGCTCTCTCCGCTGTCGTGGAATCGGCCACAGAAGCCATGCGGCTCGCGCGGTTGAACGAACTGTCTAGCGTTTGCGATTTGTGGGAGCAGGGGGACGTGGTGGTGCCCTCGGTCGTCTCGCCGAAAAGTTGACGGATCAAAAAGTCCCCCACTCCCCGCACGCTGTTGTGCGAGAAATTTTGGCGTGTTTTACCCTCGTGTTTTGGAGTCTCTCAATGCCTTACCCGTCTCGCAAATCCTTGGTGTCGTCGCCGGTGAATCGCTCGGACACAACACCGCCACCGGCTTACGGCTTGGTGGAACTGTCAAAGCGGTACTTTGGAAAGTACGCCGTCGTGGACGTGTCGATTGACGTGACCGGCTCGACGAAAGCGAGTCACGTCGTGATGCACCAACGCTTCACCGACCTCTGCCGAACGATCGCGGTTGAGTTCAACGAGTTCAAGGAGCACGTGCTCGTGCGCGGCTCTTACGTCAGCGGCGGGTTGTGGCCCGGTTCCCTCCAAGCGGTGCACCAAGCCGAGTTGCCCGCCGCCGACTTCGGCGGCGGATCGCCGCTGATCGCATGCGAAGTCGAGTCGTGGAAGTTGATCAAGGCCGACCTGCAACTGATCTCCGAGCAAGCGGCGATCGTCCAGGTCGTGAAGGTCGTCATCAGCGATTTTCAGGATACCAGTACCGGCGATCGTGCTCCGAAAATCGCGGAACTCCGCGCGGTTCAGAACGAGTTTCCCAACGTCCAGATCGTGCTGGTCGCGCCGGATGACGGCTTCGACCCAGTTGTTGCCAAAATCTTCCAGCGTGACGGCAACGACACGCCGCCGATCATGCTCGTCGATGCCACGTCGGGCGGGGTGAAGCTCTTCGAGCTACTCGCCGAGCGACTCCGTTCGGCTTCGCGCAGCGTGTCGAACACGGACATCAAACCCGGCTTCCGCCTCAAGAAGTAGAGACATGGAATACGTCGTCACGGAATCGTTGAAGACCCGCATCGGCTACGACCCGACCAAGCCCCTCGGGGCACCGGGGGCAGTTGGCATCGTATACGAGACGGACCGCCCCGGTTGGCTCGCCAAGGTGTGCAGGGTCAACCTGCCGGAAGCGGTGGCGATGTCGCTGCGCTTTCACACCGTGGACGAAGCCGTTTTGAACGTGGCGGGCGTGGTGAAGTTTCTCGACTTGGCACCGCCCAACGTCATCTTCATGGAACGCGCTCCGGGGAAGTCTCTGGAGTCGATCATTGCCGAGGAGTGGACCAAAGATCCGAACGACTCGCCCTCCTTCGGGACGGTCGTCGAAGTGGCCCTGGCAGTGGCGAAGTCCGTGGCCACGCTCGAAGCGTCGCACCGGCAATGGTCGCACCTGGACATCAAACCCGACAACGTGTTCGTGGCGTTCGACCAGAAAGGGGGCGTCAGCAAGCTGAGCCTAATTGACTTGGATTCGATCCTGCCGGCGAGCGTGCGGGTCGGCACGCGGTCGGTCCGACCCGAGCCGGTCGTCTTCGGAACGGCGGGCTACTTACGGCCAGAACTCGTTGACGGCCTGACCGCGCACATGGACCACGAGGACCAACTTTACGCGATGGCGGTCACGTTGTTCCGCGTCTTTTACGGCGGGCGGTTCCCGCACGAAGGCGTCGGCGGGCAGTACGTCGGGGTCGATCCCAACGCGCTGACCCTCCGCAAAATGTTCCCGCGCTACACCGACGCCGCCCACGCCCCGCCGTACTGGTCGATCGCGCAATCCATCCCCCCGGTGCTCGACGATTTGATGCGGCGGGCACTTTTGAACGGACCGGGGCACCGGCCACGACCGCCCGAGTTCGTGACGGTGCTGGAAGACCTTCACCGGAAACTCCTGCCGCGTCAGAGGGTCGTCGTGAGGCAAGTGGGCGTCACCGCGAAGCGACTGTTGACGCTCGTGCGCGCGACGTTCGCACCCGTCCGGGGGGCGTTCAGCCTCTCGGCGTCCGTCGTTTTCGTTCTGGCAGCCGTCGGGTTTGTCGTGGCAACGACGGACTGGACGGCGTGGGTTGAGACGCCCGCGCCGCCGGTCGAAACAATTTACCCCGACTCACCGCCGGCCAAGCACAAACTCCCCGACTTTTCAGAAAGGTACAAATGAAATGGGCAAGAAGACCAAGGAAATCATCGTCCGCCTCGACGCCGAGGAATTCGCTCGCGTGACGGGGTGCTTTGAGCGGCAGTCCGAACACATCGCGCTAGCCGCATTCGCCCGCGAAAAGCTCGTGGCGACGTGCGGCCCCGACGCGCCGACGAACGCGACGGACTTCAACGCCGATCGGTTCAAACGCCAAGTCCTATTCATCGTGACGATCCTGCACCCCGATCTCGGCCCCGACGAGATTGAATCGCTCTACCGCGAGAACGTTGAACACAACCCGCCCGACGTTCCGGTGCCGGAGTTCATCCACAACTTGCTGATGACGGACGGTGTCGCATGAGCACCAAAGCCGGCCACGCCACGCGCGGTTACCTGTTCCGAGAGCACGACCCCATGACCGAAGAGTTTCAACGGGTCGGGTTGTTGCTGACGCACCCGGCGGTCTATCCGGACGGTGTGTCTGGCAAAACGGCCGTCCCCAAAGACGTGACGCTCGAATCGCACCAAGTTCTTTTCGACGGAGTTTTGCTCGCCAGAACCCCGCAAGCCGACCACACCGGAGCGATTGAAGTCGTCCAAAGCGCGTCCAAGTCGGTCTCGGTCTACGACGCCTTCGTCGTGCCGATCGAGCACCACTCGTCGGCGGCTCGGCACCGCATCGAAACCATCGCCAAGCCGATCGCACTGGAGACGCTCCAGGAATTCACGGTCGGCAAGGACCGCGTTGCCACCAACGGGCACGGCGTCGTGGACATCGTCTCCCACAGCGCGAGCAAGCTCGGCGTCCCGCAGAGCCACTTTCACGAGGTCTTCTACAACCTCGGCTGGAACGACCAGAAACAGGAAGTTCAGTGCGTCCGCAACTTTCGGGAAGCGCTGTTCCACCACGCCCCCGTCATGGAGGCCCAGTTCCAGAAGCGACTGGCCGACGAGTTCGTCGCCAAGGGGGTCGAAGTCGAATTGCGCGACAACATGTGTCACGTCAAAGCGATCCCCAAGGAACTGTGCGACGCCCTGTCGCCGAACAAGCAGTTCATCGACCTGGGCAAGCAACTGGGTCGGGCCCCCGACACGCCCGCCGGGAATCAGTACCTGAATTACATCGGGCGGGAACTCAAAGAACTGGGGTTGGCGATCCCCAAAAACGCCACCGTGAACGAGGCGGCGCAGGTCCGCGTCGAGGCGGTACGCGCGACGTGCGAGAAACTCGGGATCGACCCGGTGGCTCTCAAGAAAACGCTCGAAACGCCGACGCCCGGTTTGGGTCCAAAGAACGGCTTTCAAGACCGAGAAGAGTCCTACAACGTCGTCGCGGCCATCACGAAGACGATCACAGTTCCGAAGACGATCAAGGAACTTCAAGCCTACGTCATCACGCAGTCGGTGAACTTCCCCAAGACCACACTGGCCGAGATCGAGCGGCAAATTCAATCGGTGGTCATCCGGGCCGGAAAGGAAAAAGACCCAGACGCCCTGGACAAGATCAAGCTGACGTACTCCGCACCACCGGGATCACCGATTGTGGCGGTTGAGACCGTCGAGAAATTCGCGCCCCGTCATGTGATCGACAAGGTGAAGGAGCAGGAGCCAACGCGGAAGGTGGACGAGCCGAAGGTCGAACGGGAGAAGTCTTCGGGTCAGGAGAAGCGGCGACCGGAGCCGGAACCCGAGCGCGAGCGCACCCACTCCGACGAGAAAGCCAAGCAAAAATCCGAACGCCAACACACCCGCACTAAGCCAGACGAGAAAGCCAAGCCGGAGCCAAAGACTGAGAATCGGTACGCTAAAGTCACGAAAGTCGTGAACGCTTGGAAGGAGTATTTCAAGAATATTTTCCGATCCCCGGTGCAGACTCGTCATCTTCTAGCGGGGGCGGAAGTTCATCACTTCATCGAGCGTTATCACCCGCAGTCGATTCCGCGCAGCCACGCCAACGCCTTCAAGGCAATGGTCAAGCACCTCTTCCGCATCAACAATCCGCACGAGGTTGCCAAGCACGGCGAGAAGGTGTTCGACGAAAACCGTTCGCACAAGCGCGTCCGGGAAAAGACCGCCATTGTCGTTCACAACCCGAACGGCAGGTTGACCCAGGACGACAGGTTCTTTCTCGAAAAGATCGCCAAGCGGGACGGGGCCAAAATCGAATACGTCGAGCCGACGGTCTCGCGCAAACCGGACATCGAAGTCACGCCGATCAAAGAACCCAAGCCCAAGCCGCAAACAAATCGAACACTCCCGCCGCCACCGTCACAAGGCCATTAGGAGACTCTCGTGCTTCAAGTCTTTTTTTTCGGCGTCATGGCCACGGCCCTGTGGAAGCTCGTGCAAGCGCGACTCGCCGCGCGAGCACTCGCGGCGCTGCCCGCGACACCTGCGGCCCAACACACGGCGTTCACGCTCCAACAGGCCGCCCTCGCCGCCCTCCGACCGCGAGCGATGACGCCGCCGGGTGTCGTGCCGTTTCGCGGCGCACCGCCGTCCACGGGAGCGTTCGTCGAAGCGTGGCTTAAGCGGCACCCGACCTTTCGCCCGTTTCGGTTCCTGGGGATCGAGCAGAATGCGTTCGAGCTGCTCGACAAAATGATTCTGGTGCTGGGCAAGCCGGGCACCGGCAAGACCACGGCCCTGAAGGGTCTGACCTATGAAATCATCCGGGTGCTCTTTGGACCAAATCCCGTTGCGGCCAAAGCGCGTCTGGTGATGGTCGATCCGACGGGCGCGTTTCGGGACCTGGTGTTCTCGGTCACGCCGACCGACGTGGAGGTTTTCGACCTCTCGCTCTCCAGC
>JAYVXO010000231.1:0-30480 GCA_043785105.1 Fimbriiglobus sp. | reverse complement strand
TGACCGCGAAGTGGCAGATCGTCCAGGATGCCGTCCGCGCGTACCGAACGACTCCGCGATACCGCCTTCAAAATGCCGCGACTGCGTAACTCCTAATTGGATAACAATCCCTCGACGGCGGGCAGTAACTCGTCGAGTGTCTGCACATTCTCAGGTGGACCCTGGACGCCGAACTCCCGGCACATATTGACGATCGCCGGACGGTACTTGTCAACAATTGCCTTTTCCCGCCGTTGGAGGGCAGCGTCGGCTCGTGCGTCGGCCTCCTGCCACGTCCAAGTCGAGACGCCGAGGGCAATCAGGCTGACAACCAACGCAACTGCCGAAAACCATCGCATAACAACCTCCACATCTGGGCCTAACAGGAATTCGACACAACCCGCCCTGCCCATTTTAGGACCGATCTGTCGTACTCTGACAAAACCCAATGCCATCGGTTGGTGATGGATTGGTTCAACAATCGTCTTGCACGGTTGCTCCGGTGTCAATCGAAAAACGGGCTTCTCCGGAAATGGGTGAGTGTCGCGTCTCGAAGCCTCGACGGCGACCTGCCAGAATGGGAAACACGGAACGGCTCTGCTTAATCTCGGACAAATCCTGTTGACAGCACAGTTCTTGCGGGTATCGTTCGCCCCGGCGAGAGTGCCGACGCGGTCTCGTGACGGCCTTTGACAAGATACGACCACGGAAGGTCTGCCCCCATGACCGACCCGCAAGAACCCCACGTGCTGCCATTATCCTTGGAAACTCTCGAACCACGAGAGGTTCCGGCGGGTACGCCTTGGGTGGTGGAATCGTTCCAGCACAGTGCCGCGAACGGCCTGCCGCAAGGGTGGACCCAGTGGAGTAGCGACAAAACGGCTGGCTTCAGCGTTGACACTGTCAACGCCGGGTTGGGGGATCAGGGGCGGCTGGTCTCGAATGCGAACAGTGATGTCAACGGGCGGGCTTGGCTGTCGGCGCCGTTCGCGGCGGACGTTGAGACATCTGCGGCGGTTTATCTGAACACGACCGTTCCGGTTCAACTTTTCGTTCGCGGTTATGGACTCAACACCGCCACGCCGTCGTATTACGCAGTCAACGTGGTTCGCGGGGCGGAAGTTCAACTGGTCAAAGTGGTGGATGGCAAGACGACTGTCCTGGGTCGCGTGAAAACCCCGGACTACATCAGCAATCGCTGGGCGATGATTACGATCAAGGCGGACGGCGATAAACTGCGGGTGTCATTCCACCTTGGTGACACCAACCAATTTCTCGGTAGCGATGGCAAGTGGACTCGCCAGCCGACGGCAGCGATTGAAGTCACCGACCGGAGCATCAAGGGCGCCGGAAACGTCGGCTTTTCACGTGGCGGACAATCAGCAGGGCAAATCGCCATCGACAGCCTGCGGGTTGGACCCGCCAATGTGCCACAAGCGACGCCTATCACCGAAGAACGCTTTAGTCACCCCGCCATTGGCTTGCCACGCGGTTGGTCCCAATGGACGCAGGCCGGCGCCGCGACGTTCAACACCGTCGCCGATGAAACACTTCGACTGGATGCGGGGAGTGCCACCGAAGCTCGCGCTTGGTTGAACAAATCCATCCCAGCCGATGCGCAAATTTCGACATCAATTTACGTCGATAGCCTCATCCCCGCTGGTGTTTTCGCCCGTGGATCGAATGCGAACACGACGCGCGAAACCTATTACAGCCTCACCGTCAGTCGCGGTCTGGAAGTGAAACTGAGTCGTGTGGTGAACGGTGTCAGCACCGTCATTGCCACCATCCGGTCCAAAGAATGGCTCAGCGGGTTGTGGGTGCAAGCCTCGCTGGTGCTCAACGGCGATCAACTGCGGGTGCAAATCTACCGTTCCGATACGGGGCAATACTTGAACGCCGACGGAACCTGGGGGTTAGCGCCCAGTTGGGCAATGAAACAGCGTGACAACGTGATTCGGTCCGGCGGGACGGTCGGGCTGGAACGTGGCACTGGGTACGCTGGGCAACTGGTGTTCGACAACTTCATCGTGACGACGGCACCCGACCGCGCCTCCGCACCCGGCACGATTCCGACTGAAGCGGACAAGCTCAGCACTGTGAAACCGCCCGGCGAAGACTTACCCGGCACGACCGTACCGCCGACGGTGCCGATCGTTCCGCCACCGGCGCCGACGCCAACGAATCCCGCTTTACCGATCGTGAAGCGAAACTACTCCTGGATTCGCCTCGCCAATCTCGCGTACTACGGCACGCCACTGGATACCGCGACACAAAGCCTGTTGCGAAATAGCGTCGATCTGGTCATACCGAACTTAACGTATCTTGACGACATCGCGGCGATCAACCCCAGCACGCCACAGTTTGTCTACACGAACGTCTCGAACATCTATCTGGGGCTTATCACGGACTGGAATGCTTACGCCGACCAAAACCGCGTGGACCGGGAGGCCGCGTTCTATCACGTCAACAAAGCCACGACGTACAACGGGATGAGCGCGTCGGCTGTGCCGGTGAATCGGTTTTGGGGCATCTACCGTGGGACGGACACGAGTTGGGAGAACCTCACGCGGGATTCGCAGCACACCGGGAATTCGATCACGTTCGCCGACCGTGGGAGTTCCGTTGCGGTGGGCTACGTGGAAAAATTCCGTGAACTCAACGTGGACATTCAGACGGCCGCTGGCAGTGGCTGGACATCCCAATTGGAGTACGTCTCCGCCGTCGATAGCCAAGGTCGCCCGACCCGTTGGAGCACGCTCAACACGCTCACCGATACGACAAACGGCATGAAACGCGACGGCCAACTCACGTTCGATCCGCCACGGGATTGGGTTCCCGCAACGATCAGTGGCAGTGCGAAGCTTTACTACGTCCGGGTCAAAACGACGGGTGCTGGCACGGCGCCGAGTGTGACCACGATATTGGGGCGCGAGTACACCAAAGGGAGCGCCATCCCCGCGTTTGACGCCCAAGCGGACACGGACCACGATGGTTACTTGAACAACGCCGAGTATGCCAAACGGCGATCAGGATACGACGCCCGGTTTGTCTACGAAAGCCGCCTATTCTACCCGAATTACGGTCCGATGCGGTTCGCAACCAATGTTTCCGACGCCAACTTCCGCAACTGGGCGGCAGACTACCACGTGCGTTTCTTGGCGTCGCAACCACTGGCAACCGGCTTCTTTGTGGACAATTCTGTTGGGCGGCTGAGTGTTGATACGACTGGTGTCAGGGAATCGCTTGATAGCTATTCCACAGACTATGGGTCGCTTTTGGGGTCCATCAACAAGAAATTGATGAGCAAAGGCAAATGGTTGATTGCCAACACGGCAGGTGGTAACACAACGGCAGAACCTATCATACAAAATGGCGTATCTTATCTCGAAGAATTTGCATTACGTCCGATGTCGGCGAACCACGTGCAGTACGACGATTTGGCGGCAACGTTGGCGTACCGGCGGCAAATATCGGGCGGCAAAGCCTATGAAATACTCGATAGCTTGCCGACTGGCAGTATTGATGCGAACGACCCGCGGATGCAACTCGCAACGTTAGCGATGTACTATTCGCTGGCCGATGCCAATCTTTCGTACTTGATGGTGAACGGCGGCAATGAACCGGCGTCGTCATGGAAACGACATTACATTGACGCCATCACATTTGACATTGGCAAACCCCGCACAACGCAATCACAGTTCGCAACGGGCACCGACCCTGCCAACTCGGCACTGACGTATAAGGTCTATCAACGCGACTATGCCAATGCGTTGGTACTTTATAAGCCAGTGTCCTACACACGCGGACAGACCGGCACCACAAATGACAATACCGGTACGACACACCGGCTCGACGGCTGGTACCGGCCGGTCCGGGCCGACGGGTCGCTCGGGCAACCCGTTCGGCAAGTGACGTTACGAAACGGTGAAGGCGCAATCCTGGCGAAAGTGGCATAATCAGGCTATTTCGCTTGGAAATCTTTGGCAAATGCCTTCGGGCTGAGCGGTTCGCCGGTGGCGAATTTCGTCAACTCTTTCCAGGTCAAGGTACGCCCCGGCTCGAACACTTTCTTCTTCATGAACTCGCCGACTTTCTTGTCGCCGATGTAAAGAACTGTGCCGGGATCACTGTTGTCGTAAAGCTCTTTGGCAATCGTATGGTGGACCTGCGACGCGAAGAGTTGGCCCATCATGTAGTTGTGATAATAAACGGGTGCGCTACAAATATGGATCTTGCTACCATAGTCCGGTGCGTTGCGGCCTTGTGGCTTCTTCATGCCTTGGTATTTCTCTACTAACCCCCACCACGTTGCATTGAGGTCTTGATCCGGGTTTTCATACATCTCCTTCTCGAACCGCAACATCACTTGGCACCACCGGCTGAAGATCAACAACTGATTGCGTTGCACTTTTTTGGCAGCCACATCAAACGCTTCGGGCTTATCAACTTTGACGTTCATTTTCTCAAGCCAAGCACGCGACTTGCTGAACCGTTCAAACTGCATCGCCACGCCTTCGGTCGTCAAAATATGGGCTTCCGCACGCAGCACGTAGGTTAACTGTGGCGACATGTTCTTGCTGCTATAGACCGCGTGGCCGAGTTCGTGAAGCATCGTCCCCATCCAATATTCATTGGCGACGATGTTGGCTAGCACCCGCACATCACCTTCGCGGTCGATGTCCGTGCAAAATGCGTGGGGCGATTTGCCACTTTTCTCATACAAGTCGCTTCTCGCAATCACGTCATCAATCGGCAAGCCGATTCCCGCATAAAACTTACGGCACAATTGCAGAATATCTGACGTGCGGAATGGGGCATCGAGATCAACATCAAACACGGCAGGGGATTCTTGGAAGAACGGGTCGTGATAATGCCACGGCATCAACTCCGTGGATTTCACGTTGTACATCTTGGCTAGTTTTTCATCAATCTCCGACTTCGCATTCAGGAACGGCTCTCGGGTGAGTTGGTCCAAATCGTCGAACAGTTGAATTAACTCGGTGCCATCTTGTTCATTCAGAAACAACGTCATGGCATGGAAATTCTTAAACCCAAGTTCCGTGGCGGCTTGGTTTCTCAGCTTCACCAATTCCTTCAAATCCACTTCCACCGAGGCCCCGACGCCCTTGCTTGCCTCCCAAACCTTCTTGCGTTGTCCAGAATCCATGCTGTTTTTCAACACATCTCGCACCTGGCTATCCCGCATCTCACTGTTATCAACTGTTGCGCGATACACGTTAAACTTTTGCTCGACGGCGTTCGCTTTGGCTGTGATTTTCTTCAGTAATTCCGGATCAACCTGCTTCTCCAGATACAGAAAATACAACACGTCAACGGCACGTGCGATGAGTTTATCATCAATCGCACCCTTATCTTTTGCGGCTTTCAGCAACTTCAATTCTGCAAACACAATCTTGTCCGCGAGTGCGGCATCAATCTGGTTTTGAGCGTCTTCCTTTTTCTTGAAATCCGCATCCTTTCCCGTCGTGTTCGCGTCCCACCACGCTTTGCCGGCAATCACGTCCAAGGTGCGAAACTTGGCTTCATGCTTGGCAACGAACTTGGCCGCTTTCGCAGTCGTCACGACATCAGCCATTGCAACACCGTTATGACTGAGTAGCAGAGTCATTACAAATCCGCCGATCAAGATCAATCGCATCATCTGTTACCTCGGTTAAAGTACATTAAATCATCATGTGGAATAGACCCATCGGCCAATCCCGATAGCCGGTACCAGGAGGGGCAAAATCAATAACCCTGGCCACCCGACGAACGCTGTTGCTAACACCGCATCAAACACAATTAACCCCAGTATGCAACGTTTTACGGCAGCCTGCACGTGCTTCGGTTCGGGTTGTTGTATCGCCTTGGCGATTGGCATCCCGATGATAAACCCGAATATGGCAATCAAATAGGGGTATGGGCGAAAACTGACAACTTCGGTGTAGGCAGTCAGTGAGAGTCCACCCAGAATCGCTGCCAAGATGACACCTGTTGCCAACATCAATTGGCGCCGTTGGCTATGTGTTTCTTCCGTCCGTGCAAACCAGGTGACACCAATAATATAGACGCCGATGATTGCTGGGATATGGAGGAATAATTCATCGGGTACGTTTCCTGTCAACGACAACCCAAATAGTACGTTCAGGCTACGACAACTCCCCATTGCGACCGGGCCGAACGGCGTGTGCTTGAGCCAATAGTTGTACAGTAAAATTGCAACAACCAAAGCGGCGATGATAGCCATCGGTTGTAGGAACTGACCGGAGTAGTTACTACTTTGTGTTGCGAGAAAGGCGAAGCCGCATCCCGCAACCATTAACAAAACGCCCAGAATCAGGGCTTGTTTTACGCCAACGCGACCACTCGGGATAGGGCGGAATCGTTGAGTTTTCGCGTCTTCGTTGCGGTCAAACACGTCATTCCAAACCATACCACCCAAGTAGAGACTTCCCGATGCAAGTATTGCAATCAGGAATGCGATGGTGTTGCTAGTTATCAATCCGGTGACAGCACCCGCCAGACAAATATCGGCGGACGCGGTGAACACGTTTGGGAGTCGCACGAGTTGCGCGTAGGCCAGCAACTGTGATTTTGTTGTATCCATAGCACTCACGCCAATGTCGTTTTGAAGGCATAATCGGGCGGCCCGGTTCCCGCATTCCGGTCACCGAGTGCGAGCAATTCCAATTCGCTATTCACTAATCTCACGTCGCGGATGCCTTCGGCCACTAACCGCCCGACTGCAACGGCGCGATCATCACTACCGTCGTCGGCAATACCAACCAGTATTGCAGAAATCGCAAACCCTTGCCGTCGCATCATACCGAGCGCAATGGCAGTTTCGACTGACACGGCTGGCAACACGGCAATCAATGTCGCATCCCGTGGGAGACGCGGACCCACTTCCAGGATCAGTTGCGGGAACTTCATCGCATCCGTCAATTCTAGTCGAGCCAGCGCTTCGCGGATTTGTTGAAATTGGTCGAACCCGCGACGAGTATCCACGATCAGAGGTCGAATGCGGTTGGTTTTTTCCAGCAGTTCAAACCGATCGCGGGTCGCGTGGCGGGTTTCATAGCCTGCGGTGTCGGCATCCTCTGCGGTCTCTTGCAACGACTCCTCACGGATTCGCTCCGCCGCATCGCGGCCGTTGCTCGCCAGCCCCACTTGTTGGTTCAACATCGACACCGCGTAGACCAACGCACACGCTGTGGTGATGGCCAAGTCCGACCGATACGGTTCGCCGCGTTTCGGGTAGCCGTCCTTGTGGAAATCGACGATGACCGTGGCGCCGGCAAGTGACGTGGGTTCGTAGATGCGCGAGTGCAGTTGCCCGGTGCGGGCGGTCGCGCGCCAGTGGACTCGTTGTAGCGGGTCGCCGAGTTGGTACGGCCGCACGCCGGCGGTTCGAGTGGGGTCATCGAAGAGGCGATTCGCCAAACGGATTTCGCCGATGGGTCGTTCGGAGGCGAAGTTGTATTTCGGCAGTTGCAAAATCTTCGGCAACACCATGACGTAGATGGGCGCGGCTAACAATCGGTGGCGACGATGAAGGCCAAACACGTCGCCGGTTTCTGCCACGATGGGGCCGATCGGGTAGTAGCCCCGCCCCTCGAAGGTGAGCTTCAGTTTAATGGTTTTGGTTTGCAACGGGCGCAGAAACAACACCTGGATGCGACGCCCTTTGACCGTGATCCGGGGCGGCTTTTGCCGGACCGCTTTTTCGGGTAACAGTTCTTCGATCAACACCCAGCCGATCGGGATCGTGCCACTGTTACGAAACTTCAACGTGACATCCAGGGAATCGCCGACTTCGAGCGGTTCGTTTTTGGCGATCCGTTCCGCCGAGACGTTTTGCACCCAACTCTTAGCAAGAAATCGGCTCAACAAGTAAACCCCCAGCAACACGTACCCCGCGAACGCAACCAGCCCGGCTTTCAACGCCAGTGCTAGCCCAAGTAAGGCGATGATGACCAGCAACCAACGCCAACCTTTGTTCATGCGAAGTACTCCGCAACATGATGAAATAAATCAACAGCCGGATCACGAAACCACGAAAGTACGAAAACACGAAAAAAATCCAAAATCTTAGGCTTCTATTTCGTGTTTTCGTACTTTCGTGGTTTCGTGATCCGTTTTATCTTTCGGCACGACCAAGTTAGTCCAATGGTTATTTCGCCAATTCATACATTCGCAATCAGGCGGTCTCTGTTACCCCAGCATGACTCGCTTAATCACGAGTGTCGGGGCATTGAAGTTCAGCAGTAACCCGGTTCTCGCCCCTGTGGCTTTCAGGTACGACTTCACCTGAGCAAAGTGAATGTCTTCCAGTGCCTTCACCGCCTTCAACTCCACGACAATCTGACCGGCCACGAACAGGTCGAGGACATGGACGCCGACATCGACCCCCTCGAACGCGACCCGAACTTCTTTCTGCACCTCGTGAGGAACCTCCCGGTGCAAGAGGGCCACACGCAACGCCCGGTGATAGATCGCTTCGAGGAACCCCGGCCCGAGTGCCTTGTGAACGTCAATGGCGGCTTGAATGATCGTGGCCGACAGCGGCTCAAACTCGTGGCTCATGGGTGCCTCGAAGAATCACGACAACACCGTCCGAATGTAAAACCGATCACGAAAACACGAAAGTACGAAAACACGAAAAAATCCGAAAGCTTAAGCTTCATTTTCGTTCCTCGTGGTTCTTGAATTCAGTGACTTGAAGTAACCATTCTCACCACGAACCCGCCGTGACTAAGCAACTCCTCGTACTCTTATTTCGCGCTTTCGTACTTTCGTGTTTTCGTGATCCGGCTGTTCATGGCTTCGCCGCAACCCGTCATCCGAAATACTCTTTATTCACGGCATAATCGCGGTCGATGAGTGGCACCTTGGCGTCGCCGACCAGTTCTTTCACCACGATCGACGGGGTCTTTTTGCGGAGCCGACTTTCGGGCTTCAGAATTAGCCGGTGGGCCATGACGGGTTGGGCCATGCGTTTCACGTCGTCGGGGATGACGAAGTCACGGCCCTGAATGGCGGCGAGCGATTGGGCACAGCGAAACAACGCAATCGAAGCGCGGGGACTGCCGCCGAGCATGACGTCTTCGTGTTCCCGACTGCCGTGAACGATGTCGAGAAGGTAGCGCTTAATCTTGTCATCGACGTGAATATCGCGGATGGCGTCCTGGCAGTTGATGACATCTTGCGCGCCCACGACGGGTTGCAGGTCGTCGATCGGGTGACCTTTTTGCAACCGCGTCAGCATCTTGGATTCTTCTTCATACGTCGGGTAACCCAGACTCAGCCGCACCAGGAAGCGGTCGAGTTGCGCTTCCGGCAGGGGAAATGTGCCTTCTTGGTCAACCGGGTTTTGCGTTGCAATCACTAGGAATGGCGGCTTCAGAACATAGGTTTGGCCGTCCGCACTCACGCGGCGCTCGGCCATCGCCTCCAGCAGTGCGGCTTGCGTTCGCGGCGTGGCCCGATTGATTTCGTCCGTCAGCAGAGTTTGCGCGAACACCGGGCCGGGGCGGAACTCGAACTCCGTCGTCTTCTGGTTGAAGATCGACACGCCGGTCACGTCGGTCGGCAACAAGTCGGGCGTACACTGGAGCCGCTTGAAGGTGCAACCCACGCTGCGGGCCAGTGCCCGCGCGAACATCGTCTTGGCCACACCCGGAACATCTTCGAGCAGAATGTGGCCTTCACTGAAGTACGCGGCCAACGCCAGCGCCAGTTGCGGACGCTTGCCGATAATCACCTTCTCCATGTTGGCGACGATTTTCGCCGCCGTCCCGGCCACATCCACACCCATGAACGCTACCCCTGTGTGATTGATGAAGGTACAGGATACCAACGAAGCCATCGAAGGGCCGAGGAAAACCGGGTCGCAAACGGATTCGGGTCTCAGCTGTGATTGTTCGCGCTTGCATCTCATCCGGTTATGCCGCACAATACCTTTCCTGCCGGTTACATTCCGTTTGCGACTTGCCGACATCCCGCCGAATGGCCTTTCCGTTATCGAGGGCTTCTCCCATGCTGTTGCGACACTTCGCGGTTGCGATCACGTTCACGATTGCGGGTTCAAACTCAACAAAAGCCAACGAGACGGCGTTACCGAAACCGGAGCAGATTGCGAAACTCATGGTCCACCCGACGGCAGTGTCGCTGAAAAGTCGGGACGATTCCACGCAACTTGTGGTTACGGCCACGCTAAAAGATGGCCGACTGCAAGACCTGACTCAGGCGGTGAAGTTTGCGGTCGTGGACGGCAAAACCGTGACAGTGTCGCCGACGGGTCGGGTGCTTCCCGGCGTGAACGGCAGCACAGAAATCGCCGTGAGCTATGGCACCCTGTCCGTCCAGGTGCCAGTGTTGGCTTCGCAGATTGACATGAACTTGCCGATCAATTTCCCGAACCAAGTCGTGCCGGTGTTCACCAAACTGGGGTGCAACAGCGGCGGGTGTCATGGCAAAGCGTCCGGGCAAAACGGGTTTCGGATTTCGCTGCTCGGCTTTGAACCGGAGTTCGATTACATGACGCTGGTGAAGGAAGCGCGCGGTCGGCGACTGTTCCCGGCGTCGCCGGACCAATCGCTGTTTTTGATGAAGGCGATCGGCGCAGTACCGCACGGCGGTGGCAAGAAAATGGAGCCGGGCAGCGACGAGTATAAGATCATCCGCCGCTGGATTGCGGCCGGTGCGCCGTATGGCGCTGAGTCCGACCCGACCGTGGCTAAGATTAGCGTGTACCCGGAACACCGCATTTTGACGCGGCACAACACGCAACAATTCGCGGTCTACGCCCACTACACCGATGGCACCGTCGAAGACATCACCCGTCGCGCCCAGTACGAGAGCAACGACGCCGAGATTGCGAGCGTGGACGGAAACGCACTCGTGACCACGCTGAACCAGAGCGGCGAAGCGGCGATCATGGCCCGCTACCAGGGCCGAGTTGCAGTGTTCCGAACCACCGTTCCACTGGGCACGCCGACGCCGAAATGGGAGTTCGCGGAGAAAACGATTGTCGATCAGTTCACCACGAAGAAGTGGAAGGAACTCGGCCTTGTGCCAGCAGACTTGTGCGGCGATGAAGTGTTTGTTCGACGGGTGATGTTGGACCTAACCGGCACGCTGCCGACCCCGAAGCAAGTCCTTGCGTTCCTAACGGACACCTCGAAAAATAAGCGTGACAAGCTGATCGACCAGCTTCTCGAAACCAGCGACTACAGCGATTACTTTGCGAACAAGTGGGCGGACGTGTTGCGAGTGAAACGACGCGGTGAGCAACAACGTGCGGCGGGCACCTTTGCGTTTCATGCGTGGATCAAGGAAGCGGTTGCCGCCGACATGCCGTACAGCGACTTCGCCCGGCACATCCTGACCGCGACGGGTGATGAAACCAACAACCCCGCCACGGTCTGGTACAAGGAACTGGAAAAGCCCGAGAACTACGTCGATGACGTTGCCCAAGTGTTTCTCGGCCAGCGGTTGGCGTGCGCGAACTGCCACCACCACCCCTACGAAAAATGGAGCCAAGACGATTACTGGGGCTTCGCAGCGTTCTTCGGGCGGGTCGGTCGCAAGGAACTGACGAAGCCCGGCTTCGACGCCCAACGGGGTCAAATTAAGACGCAAGTGATCTTCACCCGCACCACCGGCACCGTGTCGAATAAACGCACCAACAAACCGGCTGCGATCAAGCCCCTCGACGGCGCGCCGATGGAGGTGGCTGCGGAAGACGACCCACGAAACAAGCTCATTGAGTGGATGGTGGACACGAAGAACCCGTTCTTCGCCAAAGCCGTTGCGAATCGGTATTGGGCACACTTCTTCACACGCGGCATCGTGGACGCGCCCGACGACATGCGCGTGACCAACCCGCCGTCGAACCCCGAACTGTTGGACGCGCTCACGCAGAACCTGATCGACAACCAGTTCAGTTTGAAGTCGCTCATCAAGACCATCGTGAAAAGCCGCACGTATCAACTGTCGTCGGTGCCCAACGACTTCAACAAGCACGACAAGCAAAACTACGCCCGGTACTACCCGAAACGACTTGGGGCGGAAGTGCTGTTGGATGCGTTGAACCAGGTCACGGACAGCACGCAACAATTCAACGGCCTGCCACGTGACAAGAACGCCCCGAACCGGGCGATCCAACTGCCGGACGAGTCGTTCAGCAGCTACTTCCTCGAAGTCTTCGGCAAGCCCCAACGCATCAGCGCCTGCGAATGTGAGCGCGTCAACGAAGCCAACCTCGCGCAAGCTTTGCATCTCCTCAACAGCGATGAAGTGCAAGGCAAACTGACCCGTGGCAACGGCCGCGCCGACGTGCTCTCGGGCAGCAACGACAAACGCCCCGACGCGGAGAAAATCGAAGAACTGTTCCTCTGGGCACTGGCCCGCAAGCCGACTGAGAGTGACTTGAAAACTGCCCTCGACCACATCCAGAAAAACGACAAGAACAAGCGGCAAGCCTACGAGAACATCCTGTGGGCACTGCTCAACACGAAAGAGTTTGTGTTCAACCAGTAGAAGTCAAGCCCACGGATCACGAACGCCACGGATCACGAACGCCTACGGATCATGATCCGTGGGCTTTGATTGGATGGAAATACATGATGACTCCGCACCAACACCCGCATGCGTTTGGCTCGTTTCATGGCCGCACCCGTGAGGGGTTGGTGTTGCCGTCGCGGCGGAACGTGTTGAAGGCGAGTCTGGCGGGGTTGGCAGGGTTGAGCGTCCCGGCGTTGTTGCAGCAACGGGCTATTGCCGGGACATCCAAGCCGAAGAAAAGCGTGATCCTGTTGTGGATGACGGGCGGGCCGAGTCAAATTGACACGTTTGACCCGAAGCCGGATCGGCCACCGGAGAACCGTGGCCCGTTCGGGGTGACGAAGACCAAACTGCCCGGCGTGTTGCTCTGCGAACATCTACCGAAGTTGGCCGGGATGTTCGATCGGTTTAGCGTGCTACGGGCGGTGGATTGTCGGCACAGCAACCACGAACCGAACTCGGTCATGACGACGGCGAACAACCTCGCGGAGCCGCGCACCAACCCGGAGGCCGTCAAGTACCCCGCGATTGCCTCGCTGATCGGGAAGTTTCACGGTGCCAACCACCCGGCAGCGCCACCCTATGCCGCGTTCTTCCGGAGCCGTTCGCACCTCGCCTTTGCGGGCTATCTCGGCAAGCAGTACGACCCCTTCCCGGTCAACGCCGCGGCGCAGTTGCCGATCTACGATCTCGTCGGCAAGGACACCGGGAACGTCTCAAAAGGAGACCTCTTTCGTCTCCCGGTCGGCGTTGATTCCGGGCGGCTCGGTGATCGGCAAACGCTATTGAAGGATT
This sequence comes from Fimbriiglobus sp., assembly GCA_043785105.1. GTDB lineage: Bacteria > Planctomycetota > Planctomycetia > Gemmatales > Gemmataceae > Fimbriiglobus. The sequence continues at coordinate 17,136 of JAYVXO010000231.1, read as the reverse complement.
TCGACAAGTTGCGTGCGGACATCGACACCAGTGGCAACATGACGGCGTTCGACAAGTACGGCCAACAAGCCGTTGACATGCTCACGAACAGCCGCGTGCGCGACGCGCTCGATCTGGCGAAGGAGCCGAGCAAAACGCGGGACAAGTACGGCAAGCACCTGTGGCTACAACAAACGCTCCTCGCACGGCGTCTCGTGCAAGCTGGCGTGGCGTTCGTGACCTTGGACTTGAGTTATCACACCGCGTCCGGCACCTGGGACACGCACGGTGACAACATCCCGCCCTACGGCGGCATCACGAAAGGACTCGGGCCACTGTTGCCGCTCTTCGATCATCTCATCACCACGCTCGTCGATGACCTGAAGGACCACGGCTTGCTGGACGATGTTCTCGTGATCGCAATGGGTGAGTTCGGTCGCACCCCGCAAGTGGGCACGCAGGACAGCACGGACGGCCGCAACCACTGGCCGTACATCATGTCGATGCTGATGGCGGGCGGCGGGATGAAGCACGGGCAGGTGATCGGCAGTTCGAGCAAGGACGGCGGGTCGATTCAAGAACGCCCCGTTCACCCCGGCGACTTGGCGGCCACAATCTACAAATACTTCGGCGTGCCACTCGACGCGGTCTACCACGACGCGAGCGGGCGGCAGCACAACCTCTTGCCCAACGGCGGCGAAGTGATCCGGGAATTGTTTTGACGTGGCCTATCATTGCAGGCAACGGGACGCTCCGGTTCGTACAAAACGGGAGCCGCTTAACTTGTGGAACTTCCGATGCCTGACGTTACTTCGACTTACATCGCACTCGGTACGTCCGCGTTTCTCGCCGGGGTGATGAACTCCATCGCCGGTGGCGGCACGTTGTTGACGTTCCCCGCCCTGTTCGCGGCGTTGCCCGGAATGGCTAGCGTGGCGAATGCCACGAGCACCATTGCCCTGATGCCCGGCTCGCTCGCCGGGGCCTGGGGGTACCGCAAGGAGTTGAAGGATTCGCGCCGGTTTGTCGTGCGAATGCTCGCGCCCAGCTTCGTTGGCGGGTTGATCGGGTCGTTACTCCTCGTCTATTTTCCCGAGTATTTCCGCAATCTCGTGCCGTGGTTAATTCTGACTGCGGCGACCTTATTTCTCGTTCAGCAGCCGCTCAACAAACTGCTCAAGAAGAATCACGCCGCAGTTCCCAAGGAGCCGGGACCGGGAATGCTCGCGGTGCTGATTGGGTTTCAGTTTCTTGTGGCTGTATATGGTGGGTACTTCGGCGCGGGGATTGGCATCCTGATGCTAACGTCACTCGGCTTCATGGGTGTCGGGGATATTCACCACATGAACGCCGTGAAGACGTTCCTAGCCTCCGTAATTAACGCGGTGTCTGTGGTGGTGTTCATCATCGGGGACTTGATTCACTGGGAATATGCGGCGGTCATGGCGGTTGCGGCCATCGCGGGCGGCTACACTGGCGCCCGCGTGGCACGGCGGTTGCCGGCTGCGTATGTGCGGTGGGCGGTGATCGTCATCGCGTTCAGCCTGGCCGTCTATTACTTCGTCCAGCAGTACAATACCAGTAGTGCTGGCGTATCATAGCGTATCAAGAAATGCGTCTTCGGAGTTGGAACGGATGACAGCAGAACTCGCCCCGCAAGTAACAACGGAATCGACCCCGACCTCCGTGTTCAACGCATTCTTGGCACTGGTTGTGTTTTCGTTTTGGCGGCAGTGGCGGGTTCGGCAGATGGGCTGGGTCGCGCTTGGGCTGCTCGGCATTCTGACGGTCGCGGTCGCGGTCCTCACCCACGGACCTTCCGGGTGGAGTCTGGAGAATCGGTTTTCGTTCCGATTCCAAATGATGGTCCGTGACATCCCGGCTCAACTCGACCTGCTGCAAATGACGCCATTGCCCTCCGAAGGCTCCGCGATCTACATGGCGATTTTCGCACCGTTCCGCACCATTCTGTCGGACCGGAAGTTCCTCGACGATTGGGCGTTCTTGAACTTCTCCCGGTGGGTCGTCTTCACGATGCACCTCGGGTTTCTGTTGCCGTTGTTTACCCTGGCCTATGCGTCCGCCAGTCTCGGCGCAGAGCGCGAAAGCCGCACCATGATCTGGTTGATGACCCGACCGTTGCCCCGCTGGTCGGTGTATCTAGCGAAGTTCCTGGGCGGGTTGCCGTGGTGCCTGTTGGCGTCCGGCGGTGGGTTCGTGGTGCTGTGCTTGGCGGGTGGTTCACTCGGGCAGCGCGCCTTGCAGACGTACTGGCCCGCAGTCGTGGCCGGGACGATTAGCTTCGCCGCCCTGTTCCATCTCATCGGCGCCCTGTTTCGCCGCCCGGCAGTCGTCGGGCTGGTTTACATCTTCTTCTTTGAAACTTTGGTGGCCAACCTTCCCGGTAGCTTGAAGCAGTTGAGCCTCAACTATTACGTGCGGTCGTTGCTATATAATGAGGCGACGGCAACCTTAAATGTCGTCACCCCCGAAAGCCTCGACGTTTACGCCCCGCTCGACAGCAGCACTGCCTGGGCGACGCTCATTGGCGTCACGCTCGTGTTGACGCTGATCGGCAGCTATCTGTTCGGTCGCCAGGAACCCCAGGAAGAAACATAACCCGAACGAGTCACCACGAATGACACGAATTGAACGAATCAGAACCACAAACAGTACCCCAACAATTCCGATTTTCTTTCTCAATGATCTGGGTTTGATTCGTCTTATTCGTGTGATTCGTGGTTGAGTTCTTTGTCGGGGTGAGAGGAATTGATGATGCCTGGTGCGGATTTGAAGCCCGATGACGCGCCGTTGCACGGCTACCGCGGTGTTGGCACTCCGCCCCCGGTTTTGCAACGACCGCAGTCGTTCACGGTCGCAATTAGCCGTGAAGCTGGGGCACGTGGCAGTAGCATTGCGATTGCCGTCGGCGAGTTGCTTGGCTGGCAAGTGTTCTCGCACGACATGCTCGACTACCTCGCCCACGACGAATCGGCGCGGGACGAGTTTTTGAAGGATACCCCCCTGCCCGCCCAGCAATGGGCCGAACTCGAATGGTCGAGACTGCTCCGGCGCCGCGAGTTAATCCCCGCGAGCGATACTGCGGCGATTGCCAGGGTGATTTTCACCCTGGCTGCCCGAGGCGAAGTCGTGTTAGTGGGACGGGGTGCGGGGTTTCTCTTACCGCCCGAGACGACCGTTCACGTTCGGATCGTCGCGCCCATCGAACAGCGGATCGCGTACCTCAGCCAATCGTTACGCCTCACGGAATTAGAAGCGGCGGTCGAGGCCCAGAACCGCGACCGCCGCCGCGACTTGTTCATTAGCTCGTTGACCGATCTAGCGATCATCGACCCAACCTGTTACGACCTGTGCGTCAACTCCACGCGGCAAGGCTTGCAAACGACGGCTGAACTGATCGCCCACGTCGTGCGGAGCAAACAAATCCCGGACCCGTCAGGCAGCGGCATCGACTTGGACACGGTGTCATGACGCTTCCGTTCGATCCATTCTGTGATTGTGTTCACGCACTTCGCCCCCGCACTGCCATCGTCCTAGGCTCCGGGTTAACGGGTGTCACCGAAGAGTTTATCGAGTCGGCGACTGTCCACTACGGCGACATCCCAGGTTTGGTCCCGCCGACAATTGCGGGGCACAAGGGGCAACTTTCCGTCGGCATGTGGAATGCCATCCCGGTGCTTGTTTGTTTCGGTCGCGTCCACTTCTACGAAGGCCATCCGTGGGACCGCGTGACACGCCTTATCAACCTCGTTGCCGATCTCGGTGTCAAGCGGGTGATCCTAACGAATGCTGCGGGCGGGATTCATCCGGCACTCAATCCCGGCAGCGTGATGGGAATTCGCGCCCACATGAAGTGGCTCGGCGCAAGGGCGTGGCGTGAGGATACCACGAGCAAGCGTGTCTACACGCCCGCACTGATTGCGAAATTACAAGGCGACGCGCCGGAACTGCTGTTCGGAACCTACGCCGCACTGACGGGGCCTTGTTACGAAACGCCCGCTGAGATTCGCGCACTGAAAAGTCTGGGAGCAGACGCGGTCGGCATGTCCACCGCGATGGAAGCGGAAGCGGCAGTTGAGAGAGGTCTGGAAGTTGCGGGGTTGTCGTGCATCACGAACAAGGCCGCCGGAATCACCGACGGCCCGCTCAGCCACAAAGAAGTCGAAGCCACCGCCAAGCTTGCCGTTGGCCGCATGGCAGATTTGGTGAAGCGACTCCTGTAAGTCGGATACCAAGAGTCTTAACCACGGAAGACACGGAAATAACGGAAAGAAATCAAAACTGAAAAACTATGCCAAGAAACCGTTCGCCCACTCTGGCACAATTTCGGCTTGGGATTTCTTCCGTGTTATCCGTGTATTCCGTGGTTAAATTCTTATCCCGTGTTACCCCTTCTTGGCGAAGTTCGCTGCAACCACATCCCAGTTGATGACGCCGAACCATGCTTCGACATATTTCGCCCGCAAGTTGCGGTACTTCAAGTAATAGGCGTGTTCCCACACGTCGATGCCGAGAACCGGGCGTGGGCCGCCGTCCATTAATGGGTTGTCCTGGTTCGGGCTGCTGACGATCGCCAGTGGTTTTTCCTTGCCCGGCACCAGCCATGCCCAACCACTTCCGAAGCGACCGACAGATGCTGCGGTGAATTCTTTCTTGAAGCCGTCCAACCCGCCGAAGCTCGTGTCAATCGCCTTGGCGAGATCGCCCTTCGGTGCGCCACCCAAGCCCGGCTTCGTCATCAGGCTCCAGAAGAAGTCGTGGTTCCAGTGCCCGCCGCCGTTGTTGCGGACCGCCGCGCGAACTTTCTCGGGGGCTTCCTTCACCTTTTTGACGACTTCTTCGATCGGCATCTTCAACCAATCGTCCGCCCCGGCCAGGGCTTTGTTCAGGTTATCGACGTAGGCTTGGTGGTGCTTGTCGTGGTGAATCGTCATCGTCTCGGCGTCGATGATCGGTTCAAGGAACTCGTAGGCATACGGCAACTTGGCAAGCGTAAACCCAGCGGCTTTGGTCTCGGCGGCGCGGGCCGTTGCGAACAAAGTCGGGGCCGCCACTGCTACACCCGCGACACGGAAAAGATCACGACGGGTTAACATATCGCACACTCCGGAAGAGTTTCAAAATGGGGCAAGGTCACGTTGAAACACTACGCGAACCCCATGCCAGAGGCGATGAAAAAAGGCGTGAGGTCAATTCCCATCCGGGTCTAAACCCGCCGCAAGCATCTTCGCCCGCAACCGTTCCAGACGTTGATCGAGATCATCCGCTCGTTTTAATTGCGTCTCCGCGCGTTGGGCTTCTTGATTAGCACGTTGGGATTCCTGGGCGGCGCGTTGCGCTTCTTGATTAGCACGTTGGGATTCCTGGGCGGCGCGTTGCGCTTCTTGCGCTGCGCGTTGGGCTTCCTGCGTGGCGCGTTGGGATTCCTGGGCATTCCGTTCGCATTGTTCAAGGTACGTCAGGAACCGATTCCCATCGGGGCGGAGGACTGCAAGTTCGACACCACTTAAATCAAAGTGGATTCCCAACCGGGGGCTAATGAAACCGTTCATTTCCACAATCGGTTGGTAGAACCCGGAATTGCTCCGGAGGTAGCCCGTCATCGTGACGTGATCGGGATCATAGATGTAATATTCTTCGGCACCATACTTTTCATAAAAGAGTAGCTTCTTGGCCATTCCTCGGGGGCGATTTCCTGGCGATAGCACCTCAAAAACGACTTGTGGTGCTATCCCGTTTTCCACCCATTGCTTGTAGCTCCCGCGATAGCCCTTGGGCCGACCGAACGCCACCATCGCATCGGGCGCCTGGCGAATCTTGTTTTTGCCTTCGACCGGGTACCACAACAAATTCCCGGCCACGAAGACATTCGGGTTGTCCCGGAACAGATTATCCAGACCACCCTGGAGTGTGTAAATCCACTGGAACTGCAGCGTGTTGTCGGACATTGGCTTTCCATCATCATCGGGGTAGTCGATCACAACGGGCGGTGACGATCGAAACGGAACGATCATGGTCTGCACTCCTCAAACACGGTCGGTCGAGATGTCTTAATTGTCCCGCATTTTACTTTGGAGTTCAACTGCGGCTATCAACACTCAACCGCTTCCGCAATATCGCCGTGTGGTGACGCACGTGGCCGACGATGATGTAAGCCAGCGCGTTCACGGTCACCTTGTTTTCGGAGGCGATCCCGATCCGAGACCACGCTGTTGCGGGCAGGTTGTTGAAGAAGAGCAGGTGCGATCGGCGGAGGGATTCAAACTCCGCGACCAGATCACTGAAGCGATAGCAGTCGAATTGAGCGGCTTGCATGTAATTGTTTTCATCGAAGCCGGCGAGTGCGGTGCCATCGTTGCGGGCGAACCGGAGTGCGCGATAGGCGAAAACTCGTTCCGCGTCGAGCAGGTGGCCGATGACCTCCTTCACGCTCCAGGTGTACGGTGGATGTCGTAGACAAGCGACTTGTTCCGTGATGCCACGCAGGAAGGGAAACAGTTCATCAGTCTGTGACTTCATCGCTTGAAGTACGTCGTCCTCGGGCACAAGTGAAACATACGTTTCGTAGAACGTGGCGTAATCGGTGGCATTCGGTCGGCTCATCGGTCACTCCAGATGTTCAGGATCAGACGAAGTTGCATCCTACTTGATCGCACTCGGTCGGCGTATGATAACAGTGAGTAATCCGCTCCCGTGGGTTCACCCTCCGCCACCGTAAAAACAAGGGGCTTACCATGCCGGCAGTCATCGACGACATCGCGTCGGAAATTCAGGATCTCAAGAAGAAAATCGGCGCCACGATCCTGGCACATTACTACCAAGAAGGCGAGATTCAGGAACTCGCGGACATCACCGGGGATAGCCTGAAACTGGCGCGCGAAGCGACTAAAGTGGACACGCCGGTTATCGTGTTTTGCGGCGTGCTGTTCATGGCGGAAACCGCCAAGATGTTGAACCCGTCGAAGAAGGTGCTGCTGCCGGACCTGAAAGCCGGATGTAGCCTCGTCGATTCGTGCCCACCGGAGAAACTGGCCCGCTATCAAGAGATGCTCCGCGAGAATGGCCGCAAGTTTCAAACGGTCACGTACATCAACAGTTCCGCCAAAGTGAAGGCCCTCTCCGATTGGATCGTGACCTCCGGCAACGCGGAAGACGTGGTGCGGAACAAAGTCCCGCAGGATCACGAAATTTTGTTCGTCCCGGACCAACACCTCGGGCGCTACCTGCAAGGCGTGACCGGGCGGGACATGATCTTGTGGAACGGCTCGTGCATGGTGCATGAGATTTTCAGTGTTCACGACCTCATCAAGCAAAAGAAGCAACACCCCGCCGCCGTCACGATGGCACACCCCGAATGCCCGGCCAACGTGCTGGAGCACGTCGAGTTCATCGGCGGCACGGAGGCGATGATTAAGCACGTCGGCAGCTTCAAAGCCCCGACCACGTTCATTGTCGCCACCGAGCCGAACATGCTCTGGCAACTCGAATCGCGGTTCGCCCAACACACGTACCTGCCCGTCCCAGGAATCACGTGCGCCTGCAACAAGTGCCCGCACATGGCCCTGAACACGCTCGAAAAAATCCGCGACTGTATGCGGGACGGTAGCCCGGAAATTCACTGGCAACCGGAGTTCGACAAAGCCAAGGACGTCCTGGCGCGAAGCCTGTTGAACCCACCAACCACCGCCCCCGCCCACCCACACGGGGACTGATTAACTCACTTAAAACGGATTCACCACAGAGGGCACGGAGGGCCACAGAGGAAATCGAAAAATCATTTCAAATGGTTTTCTCTGTGGCCCTCCGTGCCCTCTGTGGTGAAAACTCTTCTTCTAAAACGGAATGTCTTCATGCCTGCACTCGTGCCGAATCGTTTCCTAATTCGCGTGGCTCATCCTTGCACTTACGTCAAGCTAATGCCACTGACTGGCGACCAGGACACGCAACTCGTGGACCTTCCGGAAACGGCGCGGCTAAACAACTTCACGGCACTGGATGACGGCAAAAACTTTGCTGATGTCCGCATCGCATGGAACGAACTCGGCGTTGGTGTGCAGGTTGTCGTGAAGGGGAAAGACCAAGCGACGACGGGTGATGCGGAGAAGCCCCGCACGGCGGACGGGTTGTGGCTGTGGCTCGATACCCGTGATGCACGGGTATCGCATCGGGCGAGCCGGTATTGCCATCAGTTTTACCTTCTGCCGACCGGCGGCGGGCCGGACAAAGAGGAACCCGCATTCGGGCAAACCAAGATCAACCGGGCGTTGCAGGAAGCACCACTCTGCACGCCCGCCGATGTCCTGTTTCGGTGCCACAAACTGAAGGGCGGTTATCGACTCGAAGCGTTCCTTCCCGCATCGACATTAAGCGGCTACGACCCCGAACAACACCCCCGTCTCGGTGTCTTCTACCAAGTCCGCGATCAAGAATTGGGCGATCAAACACTCAGCGTGAACAGCGACTTCCCGTTCACGGACGACCCGTCGCTCTGGGAAGTTCTCGAATTGGTGAAGGGCAAGTGAACCTGTTGGTGAAAGTCCTTCAAATTAGATCGACGTTCCGTCGCATTACGTCGGCTGTTTGCGGCAAGCCAACCGTTTCGAGTGTCGCCAGAAGTTCGGCGGCGGTTTTTGGCGGGTTTTTCAACGTCGCTCGCTGCTGCCGGGCCGCGTGATAAACCAATCCCGGTGCCGCATTCAGAAGCTGACTGACAAAGTCGTCGGGGTGAATTGCTTCAATTTGATAGGCCGACAATTCCTGACTCGGGAAATCCTTCAGGTTGAACGTCACGATGCAATTGGCCCCGCCGTGAATTGCTGCCGCCAGGACGTGCCGATCATCGAGATCTGGCAAGCTGAGCGTGGGGATCAGTTCTTCAAATCCAGTCACCAACGAGTCCGCAACGTTTTCATTCATCAGTTGGCGGCACCGTTCGAGACTTGCCAACCTAACGGCGGGGCGATTCGCCAAGACGTTGCGAACCCATTCGTCGTGTATCATGTCCGTCCACCGTGCCCGGCACGCACCTGTGATCGCCAACCAAACGAGGAAGTCGCGTAATGACGGCGGGAACAAAACGTTGGCATCATAGATTGCGACGACCGGGGTCATTTGGCGGCATCGTCATAGAGGCCCATCTCTTGGCCGATCGCTGCTAATTCTTCCATGCCTTTTACCTGTTTGTTGTACAGGTCATTTTTGTAAGAGATCACGTCATTGAGTAGCAATCGCCGTTGAACGCCCGCCTTTCGACTCGGGATGGTTCCTTTATCGACGAGGTTGAGGAGGTACGGGTGGGAAACGTTCAGGATCTCGGCGGCTTGTTGGGTGGACAGTTCGGTGTGGATCGGCACCACAGTCACCGCGTGGCCTTGTCCCATTTCGGTGAGAATATGAAGTAACGCCCGCATTGCGGGAGCCGGGAGTCTCAGTGCTTCCCCGGTCTCGGAGTTTTGAATTTTGAGATGTGACCCGTTTGTTTTGCTGAGGTACGTAGCGAGTGAACGACTCGTTTCCTGAGCCAGTTGAGCATCAACTGTATTCGGCGAAATGATTTCGTTCTCACTCATCAGCATCGGTCATCCTCAAATCGTTTGATTGATGATACCACGCTCATCGAAACCGAGACAATGGGGAAAAACATTGAACCTGTCGCGTGGCTACCGATAGTGGCACTCCGCTGTACCTCTCGACAAATTCAATCCAAGTTGATGCCCAACTCATCCGGGAACGGAACGACCACGGATACGGGCTTGGGTTCCAGCGAAATACCAAGTGCCTCCGGCGAAGGAATCACGACGTTCACGAACTGCGGTTGCGGTTTCGTGGGTTCGATTCGTGGTTTCACGGCAACGGGTGCCGGGGCTGGCCGAGGTTGTTGGCGTGGGCGGGTTGGCACCACGGACGAACCACTACCCATTCCCTGGCCGAAGAAAACCGGGTCGTTCGAGTACAGCATCGGGTACGGACTCGGCGAACTGCCAAGCGTCGGGGGGCACCCCGCCGGCGTTCACCCCGCGCCAGACTGGTTGGGCGTTGCCGTCACCCACAACAACGCCGCCGCACCGAAAATAAGGCCAATTCCCGCTAGCTTATGCATGGCTTCTCGCTCCGCTAAGAACACTGGGCGGCGGAGAATAGCTCACCCTGTCGAATCGCGGAATACCACTTCGAGTTGCCCAGCGACTTCCGCCGCGAGTTTGGCGTTGGCCACGATGAGCGATTGGTTCGCGGCCAGGGTTTTCCCGACGGTTAAATCGGCCAGTCGGGTCAGCAAGAACGGCGTCAACTTCGCACCCTTGATGTTCTTCAACAGGGCTTCCGTTTCGGCTTGCTTCATCGCGGCGTTGAAAAGGTCCGGCGCGATCGCCACGTCTTCATCGAGTGGTTGGGCTAACAACGCCCCGCGCCCGCCCATCTGCACATGGGCCGCGAATATCGCGGCCGCTTCCTGGGCTGTCTCGACACGTGTTGACACAGTGCCGCTACTAGCACGCACATAAAACGCCGGGAACTCGTCGGTGCGATAGCCGAGGACCGGCACGCCAAAGGTTTCGAGAAGTTCGAGCGTTTGCGGCAGATCGAGGATACTTTTGGCACCCGCACAGACCACTAGCACCGCCGTGCGGGACAACTCGGTGAGGTCTGTGGAAATGTCAAACGGGTTCAGGCCGTCATGTCGCGGATGGGCACCGCCAATCCCGCCGGTTGCCATCACGGAAATCCCGGCCAAGTGGGCCAGCGCCATTGTCGCCGAAACCGTCGTCGCGGCGGTTTTCTTGAGTGTGACCGCAGCCGCAAGATCACGGCGACTCGCCTTTAACACGCCCTCGGCTTTCGCCAAGTATTCCAATTCCGTCACCGTTAGCCCGATCGTCGGCCTGCCGTTCATCACCGCAATCGTGGCCGGAATCGCGCCCGCCTCACGGACAGCCGCTTCGGCCTTGGTCGCGGTCTCGAAGTTGGCCGGCCACGGCAAGCCGTGCGAGATGAGTGTGGATTCGAGTGCGACAATCGGGCGCTGGTCACGAATCGCCTGCGTGACTTCGTCGGAACAGGTCAGCCAATTCGGGATCATGGTATCATTCCAGAAGAGGACGCAGGAGGCGGACTCAGTCCACTACTGTAATCGCTTCTGGGGAAGTGATGTGACTAAATTCACTCGGTCTCGATAAACTAAACACATAGATGAACCCGAATCCCCCCTCCGCCCCCGATGCCAAGACCCCGACCGCGATTGAGGTCTTGCGGTTCTGCGCCGACGTGGCGCCGGATTTTTGGTTCCCGTCGGTGTTTGCGCGTCAAACGGGGATTGATCGGGAGAGCCTCAACGAACCCGTTTGGATGCTGGTCAAAGCGGGCTTGGTGTCCGTTGCGGATTGGACCAAGGGGCGTGGGCAAGGATTTTCGCTGACGCCGGCTGGGTTGCAAATGCTTGCGGACCCGTCGCAATTGCCGGAGATGCGGTCCTTGGCCACCTCGCACCGTCCGGGATCGGACCCGGTCCATGAAGCCACACCCGGATTGACGGCCTACGACCGCGGCGAGATTACCCGTGCGGCGTTTCTGTCACCGCGACCGTCGATCGTAGCCCCGGCGATCTTGTTTGCCTGCTTGGTCTGGTTTCTGATCGGCGGCGTGGTCGCGTGGCACGTGGGGTCGTCGGTCGCAACTTACTTGCGGGAGGGTGACATCAAAATCCTCCTCCGCATCGGTGCGATTTCCGGACCCGAGTTGTTGCGGGGAGAATGGTGGCGATTACTGACGGCGGGGTTTGTTCACGTCGGGACGATTCATCTTTTGGTGAACCTGTTTGCACTGAGTGTCATCGGCCCGATCGCCGAAAATCTGTGGGGTCGGTGGCGGTTCGCACTGCTGTACCTCATCTCCGGGGTCGGTGCTGCCGCCGCCGCTGCGGCAATCCACCCGCACGGCGTGACGGCGGGTGCTTCGGGTTCCATTTGGGGCTTAATTATCGCGGTCCTGGCGTGGCTACTGCGTTACCGTGACCACCTTCCACCCGCGATTGTGAGTGAGTGGCTGCGGCGATTCGTGTTGGTGATCGGGGTGAACACGGTGCTCAGTCTGACTCCGGGAGTCAGTTGGGAGGGGCACTTGTTCGGTGGCGTCGTCGGATTATTTGCGGGTCTGTTTCTGGATTGGACGCGGCCCGGCGCCCGCCGCCGGAAGGTTGCCGCCGGCGCGATTGGACTGATCGCCGTTCTCGTCGGGATCGTCGGGGCGTTGCTCGTCATCTCGTATTCGACCCCGGACTGGAAGAACCTTCGGACGCCACCCGAGCCGATTCAAGTAGCGTCGGCACCCGTTGTGAACGCGGCGCTGACTGCGGAAGTCAACAGCCTCGTCAACGCCCTCCATCCCGCACGCCTGCGCCGCCTCCAGCAAAGTCTGGTGATTGCCACCCTGAATCCGAACGGCAACGCAGACAAATCGACCCGTGACCAACTGCAACAGCTCCGCAATGGCGCGGACACAATCGAGAAGTTACTGCTAGCAACGCCCGCTGAAAGCCGCGCGAAAATGCAAATCTACCTGAACGAACTCCGGGCTTCGGTCAGCTTGATCGAAGTCCGTCTGAACGCCGCGCGGTTGCCGACCGCCGAGCAAAGCGAACAGTTGGACGCCCAATTCACGCGCCGAACAAGCCTGGACCGCGCTAACGGCGAAGTGATATTCTTTGTCTTTTCCCATTCCACACCGTGTAACCCATGACGCACTTCGTGACCCATTTGGAATCGGCGATCGACGGAACACGGTTCCTTCCCGAACAACTTCTGAACACCCACGCCGGGCGACCGATCGTCGTCCGCTACGATCTGGACCGCATCCGACTCGCCACATCCCCGGCCGTCATTGCTACACGTCCGCCGTCGTTGTGGCGCTACCGTGAACTGTTGCCGTTGCCGTTGGACGTGGAACCCGTCACCCTCGGCGAAGGGATGACGCCCCTGCTGCGCTGCCCCCGACTGGGTTCACAACTCGGGCTAAAAACACTGTGGGTGAAGGATGAATCGCAGTTGCCAACCGGCAGCTTCAAAAGTCGCGGGATGACCACGGCGATCAGCATGGCGAAGCACCTCGGGGTGACGCGGGTGGCCCTACCAACTGCGGGCAACGCGGGTGGTGCCGCCGCCGCCTACGCGGCGCGTGCCGGGATGGAGTGCTTCGTCTTCATGCCGTCGGACACGCCGATTGTGAATCAATTTGAGCCGTATTTGTACGGAGCGAAGGCATTCCGCGTGAACGGACTCATCAACGATTGCGGCAAGATCGTCCGGGACGGCGTGGACAAAATGGGCTGGTTCGATCTCTCCACGTTGAAGGAACCATACCGGCTCGAAGGCAAGAAAACGATGGGCCTCGAGTTGGCCGAACAACTGAACTGGAAGCTCCCGGACGTGATCCTCTACCCAACTGGCGGTGGAACGGGATTGATCGGGATGTGGAAGGCGTTCCAAGAACTCGCGGAACTGGGGTGGTTGCAGCAACCGATCAAGTTCCCCCGGTTGATCTCCTGTCAGGCCGAAGGGTGTGCCCCCATCGTGCAGGCGTTCGAGAAAGGGGAACGGTTCGCCGAGTTGTTCCCGAACGCGCACACTGTGGCCAGCGGGTTACGGGTGCCGGTGGCGGTCGCGGATTTTATGATGCTCGATGCGATCCGTGCCAGTGGCGGTCGAGCCGTTGCGGGTGCAGAAGCCAGCATCGCGCCGTGGATGCGTCGGGCCAGTGCCGCCGAAGGAATCAGTGTCTGCCCGGAAACGGCGATTTGCTTGGATGTGCTGGAAAAGCTCATCGCCTCCGGGGATGTCACCCCGGATGACGAAGTCGTCGTGTTCAACACCGGCGCCGCCACGAAATACCTCGAAGCGTTGCCCGTTGTGTTGCCGCAATTAACGAAAGAGTCGATCGACTGGAGCCAGTTCGGGAGTTGAACTACTTCGTGGCCGATTCGAGAAGTTCAAACTTGCGGACCCAAAGCGTGTTCCCCTCACCCGTTGATTCATTGGCCATCACGACGTGAAGCGGAATATCGACCGGACGCTGGAACGTCACGTCCGCGACCTTCCACTTGTTGTCGGTGTTCGCCAATTCGAGTTGTTTCACCGAACTGTAGTCTGGCTTGCGGACCCAGAGTGTCCCGGTCGTGTCGTTCGCTGTCCGATACTCAATCCGGATTCGGTATTCCCGGTTCGGTTCCAGCGGTCTTTTCTCTTCAATTTTGAACGTCAACTGGGCCGACAAATCGTTGTTCAAATTGGTCATCCCGACCGCCATGCCCTGGTGACTTGCTTCCGCACGTAATTCGGCGACTGACTCTTTCTTCCAGCAATAGGCGGAAACGCCTTCCGGGAGGTTGCTAAACCATTGCGGGTCGTCCGATTTGCCGTCTTGAAACACGGCCTTGAACGGCTTGATTGTGGAGAAATCGACTTGCTGAATGGACTTCAAGAGCCGCGTGTCGGTGGGCGTACCCGATTTCAACGATGTCCCACCGGCGTTGGTCTCAACGATTTCAAACTTCCGAACTGCCAGGAATTTGCCGCGAGCCACTTCTCCCGTTCCCATCGCAATCTGAAATCGCGTCGCCTCTGCCATCACGAACGGGACTTGGACTGTTTGCCAGCCGTCCTTGGAACCGATCGCCTTGGACACGAGCATTTTCCAGTCACCGTTGCGTTGAATTCTAACGAACCCGCCGCTCGTCGTGTCCGTCCGACACTCGATGCGGATTTCGTACTGTCGGTCGGCTTGAATCAAATCGGTGTGAACCAAGTACGGTTCAAATTTGAGCTGTGCCCCGGTCTCGCCCTGGTTGTCGCAGACGGCCAAGTATTTGTTGCCGTCTTCGGTCCCAATCCGGAATATCCCCTCGACATTTGCTTTGTACACTTCACACTTCCAGCCCATTGGGAGTGGTCCGATTTCCGCATTGTTCGTATTGGTTGCCAGCGATTCGCCGAGCGTGAGCGTGCTAAAATCTGCCGCATAAACGATGCCATTCGGTGTCGCACTCCGACCCGGTGGAGCCTGTTTTAGTATGACCTTGGGGCTTGGTGAATTGTTACTGACCGCAGGCTTCTGCTGGGTTTGTGCCGGTGGCGGTATCGTGGGAGCCGGGATCGGGTTAGAGTTTTGCGTGACAACGGGTTGTGAACTCGAACCCGACAGCAAGATTCCGCCAAGCACACCAACCACAATCAGCAATCCCAAGCCGACCCCGCCAGCGATGTACCACTTCTTGTGATTCGTCGCTCCGGGCTGAGTTCGCTTCATCCGCGATTTTGTCGAATTCGCCCCCACCACTCGCCGCGCGGCGGTCTCGCTCATCGGCGTCATATCGGAATTCGTGATCGGGTCTTGCGCAATGTTGCCGGTTGATGGTGCGGGCAGCCACGGCGATAACGCATCAATCACGTCGGCGGCACATTGGTACCGATCCGCCGGTTTTTTCTGCAGCATTTTCGCCACGACTTCGCTGAGTGCCGGTGGCACGACGCCCTTGAGCTTCGAGAGCCGGGGCGGTTCGGCCATTTGGTGTTGCATCAACTTCTGCACGGTGGAACCGCGGAACGGCGGGTGGCCCGTCACGAGGGCGAACAGTGTCGCACCGAGACTGTAAATGTCGCTGCGTTCATCGACTTTTCCCTGCATGGCTTGTTCCGGCGAAATGTAGTCCGCCGTCCCCGCCACATCGGAGGCGTCCCCGAGTTGAGCCGTCAGGTTGTCGTTTTCGTCGGTAAACGAGCGTGCCAAACCCATGTCCAAAATCTTGATCGTGCCGTCTTTCGTCAGCATCAAATTACCCGGTTTGATGTCCCGGTGAACGAAGCCTTTCTCGTGGGCGTGTTGCAACCCTGCCGCAGCCATAGCCACGTAGTGGGCCGCTTGTGCGAAGTGGAGTGGCCCCGTTTTCGCCATTAGCCCTTGGAGGTCGTTGCCCTCGATGTATTCCATCACGATGAAGTGAACGCCGTTGCCCTGGCTAATGTCGTGCAGCCGAACGATGTTCGAGTGATCCAGCGCCGCCGCCGCCCGCGCTTCCCGGTTGAACCGTTCCAGGGTCAGTTTGTCGCGGGCCTTATCCACGGGAAGAACTTTGACGGCGACTTTTCGTTTCAACGACGTATGTTCCGCCAGGAAAACCGTTCCCATCCCGCCTTTGCCGATCGGTTCCAGCAATTTGTACGTCCCGAGCATGAAGCCACGAAACTTCCCGACCAGCAGTTGTTTGGCCTGGAATTGCGTCAACAATCCCGAACGCATTAATATTGCCGCTGCCTTTTGAGAGTCTTGCGGGACGGCTTCGGGATTCGGGAAAACCTCCAATAACTTGCGTTCTTCTATCAGGCCGCTTTTGCGGACCACGGCGAGAAAATCACTAGCAACAGTAGGTACAGTCATGAAATTTGAGAGGGGGTTAGGAAAGGAACGCCGGTTAATCACTCATTCCGGAATTTAGAACGGACTTTAGGAAGTGCAACAGATTTCAGGGTTTGTTCCGCAATTTTGTTCGGCACACCGATTGCGGTCCGGCGTTGGGTGGGGGACTGGTGGAGGTTTTGGGGCATTGGTTGGGGGATTGGTTGCGACGGGATGTGGGAAATGGGCCTCGGGACGTGACCGCATCGACCGCTTCATCACATCCCGGATCACGCCCGCCGCCTGCGCCGCCGGCGGGATCGACGGTTCTTCTTTCACCGCGAACGCGGTGGTGTCCTTGACGCGGGTCACCAACGACGAGTTGGCCGCAATCACCTCCGCGAACAACTCGTAACTCGCACATAACCGCGATCGAGCACGGACAGTCGATTCGAGCGTGCGAGCCAACTCCGCCGGCTCGGAGCACGTCGCCGGGGTGACGGTGGCCCGTCGCGGCCGCCCATGCCACGCGATGGCGAAACCGTGCGACGAGCTGTCGCCTGGGCAATCGACGCCGCGATCGTTGCGAACTGGACGCCGCATGGCAATACCCGTTGGCAAGCCCTCGACCGGATCCGGCGCGCGGTCGTCTGGGTTTGGTCGGCCAACGCGACGTTGACCGGAGCGTTCGCCGAAGCTCGTGCGTGGTCGCGGACTGTGCCGGGCCGCGTGGCCGTGGGAACCGATCACGGGTTC
>JAYVXO010000230.1:0-30486 GCA_043785105.1 Fimbriiglobus sp. | reverse complement strand
TTGACCGCGAAGTGGCAGATCGTCCAGGATGCCGTCCGCGCGTACCGAACGACTCCGCGATACCGCCTTCAAAATGCCGCGACTGCGTAACTCCTATGTGGGTAAAGAATTCATTCCCAGCGCGCAACATCTCAGCGTCACCAGTGAATGGCACACAAGTATATCGCATGAAATGCGGCAAGATTTGCGGATTCTATCGGATTTGCGATGGCGCTGATTCTTGTTAGCCCGACGCGCTAGCGAGGGACACACCGAAACCTCGCTAGCGCGTCGGGCTAACAAGAAACAGCGAAGAGTTGCTTAGCGACTATTGACCCGTAGCATAACCCCATCACAGACACCCGGAGAATACGCCATGACTACTGCGATGACCTACCGCCCGTTCTACATCAATGGCCAGTGGTGCGATTCCATTTCGGGGAAGCGATACAGCGTCACGAACCCGGCGACGGAAGAGTCGATTGCGGAGGTTGCGTTCGGGTCGCGGGAGGATTGTCGCAAGGCGATTGACGCTGCCGCGAAAGCGATGCCCGCGTGGATGAAGACGACGGCTTACGACCGCGCCAAGATTCTCAAGAAGACCGCCGACCTGATGCGCGAACGGGCCGATGTGATGGCCCGCACGTTGACGATGGAGCAAGGCAAGCCGTTGCCAGAAGCGAAAGCCGAAGTGTTGCACTCGGCGGACACGTTCGAGTGGTTCGCGGAGGAAGGCAAGCGGATGTACGGGCAACTCATCCCGAACAGTGCCCCCGGCAAACGGCACCTCACGTTGAAGCACCCGGTCGGCGTCGTCGGCGCCATCGGGCCGTGGAACTTCCCAATCACGTTGCAAGCGCGCAAGATCGCGCCGGCTTTGGCAGCAGGGTGTACGATCGTCTGTAAGCCCGCCAGCCAAACGCCGCTTTCGCTCGCCAACGTGTTCGATTGCCTCATTGATGCGGGAATGCCAGCCGGGGTCGCCAACTTCGTCGTTGGGCCGGGTGCCGAGATTGCCGAAGAGTTCATGCAGAATTCGCACGTCCGCAAGGTGAGCTTCACCGGCTCCACGGAAGTCGGCAAGCAACTGATGCGCATGGCTGCGGATCAAGTGAAGCGGTTGAGCCTCGAATTGGGTGGGCACGCGCCGTTCATCGTCTTCCCAGATGCCGACCCCGAAGTCGTCGCCAAGGCCGCCGTCATCGGTAAGTTTCGCAACAACGGGCAAGTTTGCATCAGCCCGAGCCGGTTCTTCGTCCACCAAGACATTTCAAAACGCTTCACCGAAGCCGCCGTCGCCGAAGCGAAGAAATTGAAGCTCGGCAACGGCCTGAATGCGGGCATCGACGTTGGGCCGATGTTCGAGAAGAAGGCGATGGACAACACGCTGGAACTGATTGCCGATGCCCGAAAGAAAGGCGCCAAGTGCTTGACCGGCGGCAAGCGGTCCGATGAGTTTGATCGCGGTTATTTCTTCGAGCCGACGATTCTGAACAGTCTCTCGGCGGATGCGAACTTGCTGACGCAAGAACCGTTCGCGCCGGTGATGCCGATCTTGGATTTCGACAAACTCGACGAAGTGATTGCGGCTGCGAACAACACGAAGTACGGCCTCGCGGCGTATGTCTTCACCAATGACATCTCAGTCGGGTTCAAAATGGCCGAAGGTCTCGAAGCCGGCATCATCGGCCTGAACGACCCGGTGCCAGCCACCCCGCAATGCCCGTTCGGCGGCATGAAGGAATCGGGCTTGGGCCGCGAATTGGCGCACGAAGGACTCGAAGCCTACCTCGAAACGAAGTACCTGAGCATCAAGCTACGTGACTGAGAAAAGACGATTAACCACGGAATGACACGGAATAAATCATGAAATTAAAATAAGAATATTCTTCTCTTTTCCGTGTTATTCCGTGTATTCCGTGGTTAATTCTTCGCTTTACGGTTGTCGCCCGAAGACAACTTCGATCGCTCGCAGTGCGGTTGGTAGGCCATTGACGATGCGGAACTCGATGAATTGATCTTTGAAAAAGCCTTCGGTGATGCGGAAAACGTCATCGTGGAAGTGTTCGAGCGGACTGCGGAAGCTACTCCACTCCCACGTGAGTTTGCCATCAGTATGGGTGATTCGGGCTTCACCGTAGATGGGATCGAAATACTTTGCGGCGTATAAATCCAATGCGACAGACGGCTTGGTGCCGGGTTTGCGTTGCTTTAAGCGTTGATCAATTGCCTCTTGTTTCGCCTCTCGTTCGGTCTTCTCGACTTGTAGAAAGTAAGCGTGCCAGTCTTTCTCGGGCAAGTTCAGCATTCGATCAATTAATGTGTTGGTCAGCGCGATGTTCATCTTGGTTTGATGCAAATTGTTCAACAACACGATGCCGATTTTTTCGTTGGGCAACAGCGTGACCTGCGCGCGAAATCCATCCAGCACACCACCGTGCGCGACGACGAGTTTGCCACGATGATCGTAGACCACCCAGCCCATCGCGTAACTCACTTGGTGGGTGTCCGGGTAGACCGGCGCAATGGTGTCGTCCTTCCGCATCACGGTGTGGGGTGTTTTCGTTTCGGCAAGATTGGCCTTCGAGACGATGCGTTTGCCGTTGAAGACGCCATCGGCCAATTGCAGTTGCAACCACGGCACCATGTCTTGGGCGGTCGTGAACATCGAACCGGCGGGGTTCGCTTCAAGCAGGTCGTAGGCTGGCATGGTCGTGATGCTGCCGTCAACATTGCGTTGGTGCCCAATGGCCCGATCGCTTGATTTTGCCATTTCAGCCGATGTGAACGAGGTGTTCATCATCCCCAGTGGTTTCGTAATCCGCTCCCGGACTAATACTTGCCACGGTTGCCCCATCTGTTTCGCCGCAGCTTGCCCCGCAACCATGTACATCAACGTCGAGTATTGATAACTGCCACGAAAGGGACTGCTCACGGGAAGCAGCGAAGTACGACGGAGCGTTTCGTCAAGATTCCAGGACGCCCGGTACCAGAGAAAGTCGTGACTGGCCACGCCCGTGCGGTGGGTTAACAGGTCACGTAACGTGACCAGTGCGTCCGCGTTCGGGTCGTTGAGTTTGAACGCGGGGAAGTGCTTCCGAACCGGATCGTCCCAGGTCATTTTGCCAGCATCAACTAACTCGGCGATCAACGCGCTGGTAAACGCCTTCGTACAAGAACCAAGAGGAAATACCGTGTTAGGCGTGACCGATTCTTTCCCATCGTGTTGTTTCAAACCATAGCCCTTCACCAGGACGGGTTGACCATCCTTCACGATAGCAATTGCCACTCCTGGCGCAGACCAGACTCGTAATGCGTTCACAACGACCGGGTCGATCGAGAGCGGATCGAAGGGTTTGGGTTCCGTTGCTGACAATGACGAGACAGTTCCCAGCAGCACGACGAAAACCCACACGAGTTGTCCCATCGGCGGTTCTCCGTTAGAAACGAAATCGGCCTGCACATTTTGTTGTGCAGGCCGATTTGAATGTTAATCCGAAGCGACTTTTATTTAGAGACCAGGGTTCCCGCTGAAGCCAGGTTTCCCACCTTGACCGCCACCACCGAATCCGCCCTGGCCGCCGCCGAACCCGCCTTGACCGCCACCGAATCCACCTTGGCCGCCGCCAAACCCACCCTGACCGCCGCCGAACCCGCCTTGGCCGCCGCCGAACCCGCCTTGGCCACCGCCGAACCCGCCTTGGCCTCCACCAAACCCACCCTGACCGCCGCCGATTTGGCCTCCACCACCGATTTGACCGCCACCGCCAAACATACCAGGGACAGTCGTTGTGACGATGCTAATGCCAATACCGTTATAACCGAGGCCGCCGCCTAACCCGCCGCCGCCGCCACCGAACCCGCCGCCACCCTGTTGGCCACCGCCGAATCCACCTTGTCCTCCACCGAATCCACCTTGGCCGCCACCGAATCCGCCTTGGCCACCGCCGAAGCCGCCCTGTTGTCCACCGCCGAAGCCGCCCTGGCCGCCGAACCCACCTTGTCCACCGCCGAATCCGCCCTGGCCGCCGCCCTGACCACCGAATCCGCCTTGACCGCCACCGAACCCGCCTTGGCCACCTTGTTGACCACCGCCGAATCCGCCTTGACCACCGCCACCCTGTTGGCCGCCGCCACCGAAGATCCCTAGCCCAGGCGGAATCACGAGATCATTCGGACGTAAGGCGCCAGGCGGTTGAGTTCGGGGCATGAATCCAGCCGGTCGATACTGGCCTTGGAAGCCGCGCTGTTGGGCGCCGGCCCGTTCGGTCAGAGAGGGCACCAGCGACAAAACGCCGAGAACGGCGGTCGTAACAGCGAGAACACGGACAGTTTTCAGTAACATGACAAGCCTCTGGATGTTCAGAATCGAGCGGGTGACCAATCCCTGGGCGATTGGGTTGCAGACAACGGACTTCGGCGGCCTTGCCAGTTACAGGGGGCATCGAATACTTCGATGTCCCGTATCACAATATCAGTTGTAGACATTGTGAACTGCCTAACTTGCGCAGTCAATTCCGAAGATTGCCGACTTTACCATCTCCCACGAAAATCCACGTATCGGGCGGAAGGATCGTTATGTCCCGAACGGGGTTCAATGTTACCTAACGTCCGGATCTTCACTCTGTTAGCAGCCGTGAAGAAAATTTAGGTCCGAAAGGTGCGGTTTTTCCGGTAATAAGGCTTGACCGGGTAATCGCCCACGTTATGGTCCGCAGCCACTTTGCTCAGACGACGCACGACGCTCACTGAAGGATTGTGGGATTCGTGTTCGCCAGGGCGGACATATCTCGGGGTAAGGTTGGGGAGCCTTGCTTCGAGTTCAATCGTCCTCGGCAATTTAGGGGGATGCGGCTTATGCGCCACAGAATGTACGGGGGTTGGCTTTTCGCCATCACGGCTTTACTGAGTACGCTCAGTTCAGCCCAGGCTCAGGTCACCGACTATGCGGTGCCGGGGCTGCCTCAAAACAATGTTCCGATACCGACCGGGAATCCCGGCGGTCACGGCGTCTACACGTTTGGTGAGTTTCTCATTCTCACCCAAACTTGGACCGTCGGCAAGCAAACCGTGGCCTACCGCGGTCTGGTTGACTCACGGGGGTTAATTACGGGCTTACCCGGCACTTACATTGGTAGCGGTGCCGTAGCACTGAGCACGGGCGACTTTGCCCGGCGGACGTGGCAACCCGGCTTCAACATCGGGGTTGGGTACAAAACCGATGACGGTACGTCCATCTACGCGAGCTACACGCACATTCTGCGAGAGAACTACCACGCCGGAGCAACGCTAGCGGCGCCGTTCTTCCGCAGTCGCCTCGATCTCTCGGACACCTTCTTGGTGTCGGGCGTTTACAACTTCCCGCCACAATTTAGTGGGCCGTTGGTCAAAACTGTTCCGGACGACCTGAACGGCAACGGACGGACTGACCCCGGTGAAGGGGGGAACTTCTACGGGATTTGGAACGGGGCCAGTGTCATGGACATTCAGTTCAACCAGTGGTTCAACCAAGCTGAAATCGGCGTCCGAACGCCACTGTTCCAAACCGAGTATTCCCGAATCTACGGGCTAGCGGGGGGCCGCTTCGACGGGATTATGGAACGCTTCAAGTGGCGAACGGTGAGCTTCGACATCGAGGGCCAAGCCGGCCCGCGGGATGTGGCGAACTACACGAACACCCTCTCGCAACGAATGTACGGGCCGTTCATCGGTTGCGGCCACGAAGCGTATGTGGGCAAAGCGTTCGCCGTTAGCTTGGACGTGACCGCCGCCGCGCTGTTGAACATCATTAAGGAACGGGCGAAATATGAACT
This sequence comes from Fimbriiglobus sp., assembly GCA_043785105.1. GTDB lineage: Bacteria > Planctomycetota > Planctomycetia > Gemmatales > Gemmataceae > Fimbriiglobus. The sequence goes on along the minus strand of JAYVXO010000230.1, from coordinate 24,694 downwards.
CGGGTCCAAAGAAATCGGCAACAAAACGTCACGCAACGAGTTCGGGATTGTCCCGTCGTTCACGGCGAACTTGAACCTGATGTGGTACCCGATCGAAGGGGTTCAGGCGCGGGTGGGCTACAACGCCTGGACGTTCTTCAACACCAAGAACATGCACGATCCGATCGGGTTCAACTATAGTTCGCCGGACCCGGCGTACAACACCCAAGTGTTCCGCATCATTCATGGTGTGAACGTCGGTTTAGGGATCTTCTTCTAACCGGGCGCCTCATAAGCCGAGGCGGCCATGTTCCCCACGGGGACGGCCTCCGGGTTCGGTCAAACCACCGAACCCGGAGGCCACCTGGTTTGCCACAACCGCAACGAAATGACGACGACAACGGGTTGAACCGCAATTGACCGATTGCCATGCTCTGAGGTCGGGCTACAATTCCATCCTATCCCGGCGGCCGTCAACGAGTGTTGAGCCGACCTTGTGGGTTGAATTGTGACCACCAGCCCGAGGAGCCAGTATGGCCGTTGGCCCGAGTGAAACGCCCGCGTTCAATTTTAAGAAGGCGTTTTTGTGGACCGAGATCTTCCGCACGTTCCAGGTCGCACTGGACCCGCGCAAACTTCTCGTCGCTGCCGCCGGCATCCTCGTGATGTCGATCGGGTGGTACTTGCTTTCACTGATTTTTATCACGAAGTCGCCCGATGCGAACGACGACACGCATTACGGTCCGATCGCGGTCCGGGCCTCGGTTGGGGATAAGAAACCCAACGGGCAGGACTACACGGAAGCCGATTACACGGAAGAATCCAAGCGGATTTTCCAACGCGATCTCGCCGAATGGAAAACACTTTACAACCTCGCCGGCGAGAACGGTCGCCTGCGCACGATGCCGTGGTACGAATACCGCGGACCGAACCCCTATCTGCTACTGACGACGCTAATCGGCGGCACTTCGGCTGAGGTCTCCAAAGAATTCAAGGAGTTCCTGACGGCCACGGTTCCCGTGCTTGTTGAACCGCTCAAAAAGCTTTTACTGCCAGTCGTCAAACTCCTCGATCCCAACGCGAGCAGGATGACGCGGCTGTATCTACTGCTCGCACTCATTTGGAGCGTAGCCACATGGGCATTCTTCGGCGGGGTCATCACACGAATTGCTTCGGTGCAATTCACGGGTAAAGACCGAATCACACTCATCCAAGCGGTGAAGTTCGTTGCCACACGGTACACGAACTACGTGTTGTCGCCCTTGGTGCCGCTTGGCCTGATTGCAATTATCGTGGTCGTGATGGCCCTGTACGGCATGATCGCACTGATCCCTGGCGTTGGCGACATAGTTCTCTACGGCATCGGGATGCCGCTTGTCGTGCTTGGTGGCATCGTCATGGCGGTGCTCTTGGTGGGACTGGTCGGCTACCCATTGATGTACTGCACACTCAGCACCGAAGGCAGCGACACGTTTGACGCCCTGAGCCGTTCTTACAACTACGTATTCCAGGCTCCGTGGAGCTATTTGTGGTACGTCACGGTTTCAATCGTCTACGGTGCGTTGGTGACGCTCTTCGTCGTTTTCATGGGGTCGCTGATGGTCTACATGGGCAAGTGGGCGATCTCCCAGGCCCCGTTGAACGATACTACCAACCGCAGGCCAGACTACTTGTTCATGTACGCACCGGAATCGTTCGGCTGGAAAGAACTCCTGCTCAAAGGCAGTCCCATCGAACAGAATGTCGTCACCAAGATCGACGATGGCGGCAAACCGATTGATGTCTACAGCGACGCCAACCCGAGTGCCGGCCGAGACTACCGTAGTAACATCACGTTGGTGGAACGGATCGGTGCCGGCATGACCACCTTCTGGCTTGTACTGGTGTTCATGCTGATGATTGGCTTCAGTTACAGTTACTTCTGGTCCGCTTCGACCATGATCTACTTGCTGATGCGGAAGAAGGTTGATGACACCGAATTGGACGAAATCTACATCGAAGAACCGCTTCCCGAAAAGCCAACGATTGCGGCGACACTACCGCCAAAACCGATGACGCCCGGAGCGACGGCTTCGCATCCGGCCACTACGACACCAACGGCGTCACTACCCGTGATTCCTGCACCAGTTGTGCCACCGGCGCCAGCGTTGCCGACAACACTGCCGGTGGTTGAAACACCATCAGAACCCAAGCCACATGATGACAAGCCGAATTTGTAATTTGTCTCAACAGTGGTAAAGTCCGCACAAAGCCCATGAACGATCGTTCATGGGCTTTTTTGCCCCGCACGGTTCATGGGCTTTTTTGCCCCGCACGGTTCATGGGCTTTTTTGCCCCGCACGGTTCATGGGCTTTTTTGCCCTCAACAGGGGACGGTTCCAATGCCCCGACCGATTTTGCTCTTCACCGGACCGTGGGCCGATTTGTCACTCGAATCGCTTGCGTCCAAGGCGAGTGATTGGGGCTACCAGGGGTTCGAGTTGTGTTGCTGGGGCGATCACCTCGAAGTGCAACGGGGACTTAGCGAAGAGAACTACGGCACCTCACGGCTTGATCTGCTGGCCCGGCACGATCTCCAAGTGCCGGTGATTGCGAACCACAAAGTCGGGCAAGCCATTTCGGACATCATCGACAGCCGTCACCAAGCTCTTGTGCCGGATTACGTCTGGGGAGACGGGAACCCCGTCGGCGTCCAACAGCGGGCCGCCGAAGAATTGATGGCCACCTTCCGCTTCGCCGAAAAAGTGGGCACCAACGTCGTCAGCGGTTTCACGGGTTCCCCGGTGTGGTCGTATGTCTGCGGGTATCCGGCCCCCAAACCGGAACTCATCGCGGACGCCCTGAAAATTTTTGCCGCCCAGTGGAATCCCATCTTGGACGTGGCCCGCGAATGCGGCGTGCGGTTCGCCTGCGAGGTTCACCCTGGGCAAATGGCGTTCGACCTGTTTTCAACCGAAGTTGTAATTGATGCGTTGAACGCCCGTGAGGAATTCGGAATCTTGTTCGATCCGAGTCATCTGCACTGGCAAGGGATTGATCCGATTGCATTCTTGCGTCGGTTCGCCGATCGCATCTATCATGTCCATATCAAGGACGCGGTGCTGAGCTTGGACGGCCGCTCCGGGCTATTGGCTGGTTATTGGCCAAGTGGTGACAACCGCCGTGGTTGGCAATTCCGCTCACCGGGGCGGGGCGGCATGGATTGGGAAGCGATCATCCGCACCCTGAACGAAATTGGGTACGACGGCCCGCTCTCAATAGATTGGCACGACCCCGGCATGGATCGGGAATTCGGCGCCGCCGAAGCGTGCCGGTTCGTGAAGCAACTCGACTTTGACCCGCCGACCCAAGGCCCACGGGCCTTCCGAGGGTAGTATGAAAATCCCGGACAAAGCAATTGTCGATCAACTTCGTGCGACGTGGTCCGATCGGTTCGTGACCGTCAAAGCCGGGATGCGGGACGACTTAAAACGCTTTGAAGGTCGCGCCGGTCGGGTCATTACGGTGAACTACAGTGGCCGTGCCGTCGTCGATTTTGCCGACGGCGCGTGGTACGACATCGCAGACTTTGAAAACGTCCTTGTGGAAGCCAACGACGACGAGAAGAAGACCTACGACAGTACCGTGAACAGTGCTCAAAAAATCCCCCAACGGCAATCATGATTCTGCTCATTGATAACTACGACTCGTTCACCTACAACCTTGTCCAACGCTTCGGCGAGATTGAAGCCAAGCTGCCGATGCAGGTGGTTCGCAACGATCAAATCACGCTCGACCAAATCGACGCACTGGCCCCGACGCACATCGTCATTTCCCCTGGCCCCTGCACGCCAAAAGAAGCGGGCATCTCGAATGAAGTTTTGAAACGCTATGCGGCCACGGTCCCGATTTTTGGCGTGTGTCTCGGCCACCAGTGCATTGGTCACACGTTTGGCGGGGAAGTGATTCGCAACGTGCGGATCATGCACGGGAAAGTGTCGCCGATTCACCACGACGGCCGCGGCGTGTTCGCCGGGTTGTCGAACCCGTTCGACGCGACTCGATACCATTCACTCGTGATTAAGCGGGAAACCTGGACGAACCCGGAGTTTGAAATCAGCGCGTGGACTGCCGAAGGCGAGATCATGGGCGTGCGACACAAGACTTGGCCCCTGCACGGCGTGCAGTTTCACCCCGAGAGCTTCTTAACACTTGAAGGGCCGAAGATACTCAAGAACTTCCTGAGTTTGGCAGATTGGAAGTGAGTTGCGAGGAAAGCCCATGAACGATCGTTCATGGGCTTTGGAGGGCATTACCTGTCCGGGCGATACAAGCCGGTCACGATTTCTTCCCACGACGGGACGTTCCAGTTCGCAATCATCTCGCGGGTCATCTCGGTACTGACTTCTTCGACGGAAGAAGCGACGGTCTCCGCGACTTCTTCTTCAACGTACTCGTCTTCATATTCGCCCTCGGCTTCGGGCACGATCGCCACGGGTGCGCGTGTTGCGACTGGCGTCACTTCACCTTCTGCCACTTCGCCTGGCGTATCGGTACCCGGTTTCTTTTTGTTACGGCGACGGCGACGACGACGGCGTTTTTTCGTTCCGGGTTCGTCCTCCGTACCGCTGCCTTCTCCGGGGGCATCTCCCTCACCGGCTTCGTCGCTTTCGTACTCGCCGTCGGTATCGTCGGCTTCATCGCCGTCGATTCCATCCTCGGCCTGGACTTCTTCGGCGGACTCGACTTCTGGCGCCGGAGCGGGTTTCGGGTGAGTGGCAACCGTGGCCTTCGGCTTCTCGTTGCCTTCAACGCCGAGGTCTTTGTAAAGGTCTGCCCAAGGGTCGTTATCGAGCGGGTCTGGCATGGTGGGATGGATTCCGGGCTGCTGGTGTCACCAAGTGTAGTAGGTGTTAGCCTATCGGACTGATAGGGATTCGGAAACAGTGACTGACATCACCCATTCTCGAACGATCGGGTTTTGGCCGTGTGTGGCTAACCCCACTTCGACGATTCGGTCACCGGCTTCTGCACCAAAACCCTCAGCCAAATCCCGATCCAGTGAACCCAACCCCGGCAAATCTTCGCGGTGAATCACGTGCCGTGCGGAATGCGCGCTGGGTAACCCGACAAGGTGTTCGACGAGACAAGACCACAAACTCTCCGGCACAGGAACACCCGGCAGGATGCGGTTCACAAACTGCCCAACGGCATGTTCTAGGCATTCGCGCGGCGGGAGAAGATAAAATGTTGCCATGATTACGTCTCGCAGGGCAAAGTGTGCGAGATGAAATCGACAACAGACGAACCCGAACAATCCAAAAGATGTTGAGAACCGGCAAGTCAGCCTAGTTCGTTGTGCCGACAACCCGAACAGCCGGAATAACCCCACGCCACATCTCAACGCGGTGCGGGTGTAATGTCGTCCGATGCGGGCTTGGCCACGTCATTGAAAACCTTGACCAAAACTTGGCTGCGACGGCCGTTTCGTTCGTAGACCTCGCGGCGGACCGGCGGGAGGTCGTCCGGGGTGCCGAGCTTGAACCCACCGCGTTGGATGAAATAATTGATGGCTTGCGTCGAGAGACAGAACAACATGTCCACGCCACGGGTTCGGGCCAAGTTCTCCGCGTAATAGATGAGCTTCCCGCCGATGCCTTGGTTCTCGTAGCGTGGATCGACGTAGATCGAGGCGAGTTCGGCTTTGTTTTGTTCCGGGTACATGTGCAGTGCCCCACACGCCACCGGGTTGCGATCCATCTCGAACACGAAGTAATCCGCAATCTGCCGTTCTAAATCGGCCCGAGACCGTCGCACCAGTTCTTCGGCTTTGATGCCTTGTTGAATGAGGTTGTACACGGCGCGCAAGTCTTTTTTCTGCGCCAACCGAATCGCTTGGTACTCGTTGGTGTAGATCAGGGTGCCGATGCCTTCGTTGGAAAAGACTTCACCGAGCAACCCCTCCTGTTCGCGGCCGTCAATGATGTGAATCCGCTCGATCCCTTCTTTACCAGCCCGGACGGAGTGGGCCAGTTTTGTGATCGTGCCGGGGGCCATCTCGTTGCGATTTTTTTTGAGGTACGCTTCGGCATCTTCTACGGTCATCTGTCGAATCACGCCACGGGCATCTTTCACGCCGCCATCGGTGGCGAGGTAAATCAACTTGACCGCACCCAGAGTTTTGGCAACCTCCACTGCGACCGCATCAGAATTGAGTCGGTAACTGTGCCCCATGCCATCAATCCCGAGCGGTGGCACGACGGGTATAATGTCGTGTTCGAGCAGGTTATTCAGCAAAACCGAGTCGATGCGTTCGACCCGACCCGTGAACTGATGGTCGATGCCACCCAAGATACCAGCCGGGTGGGCGGTAATGGCATTTGGGCAAGCGCCGCGAAGATCGTTCGCGGCGAGTCCTTCGAGGATTTCATGCGACACGCGGTTGGCGGCGGTGATGGCGACCTGCAACGTCTCACGGTCGGTGACACCCGTACCCACCAAATCCGACGGCGTAATGTTTGTGAGCCGCGCGTAATGATCCACCTGCTTGGCCGCACCGTGAACCAGTGCCACGCGAATGCTCAGACTTCGCAACAGCGCGATGTCTAACAATAAGTTCGGGAAGTTGTCGTCCTCGACGATCGCGCCATCAATGGCAATCACGAAGACCCGATCCCGAAACCGGGGAACATAACGCAGAATTTCGCGGAGGTCCGTCAGACGCAACATAAGCTCAGCTTCTCCCCACAATCGGTGATCGTCTTACAATACTATTCTGTTTCGTTCCCATCGGCTGTAAGCCCGATGGACGCCACCGAGAATCTTTTACCAACACGCCAATCAACCTCGACCCGGAGCGGATTCTGTGCCTGAAAAAGTTGTCATCATCGGTTCTGGACCTGCGGCGTGGACGGCCGCGATTTATGCCGCTCGTGCCTTAATCGAACCACTCGTGTTTCAAGGCAACCCTTACGACGAAGCCAATCGACAGAACGGCACGCTCCCTCTTGGGCAGTTGGCCCTCACAACGGAAGTCGAAAACTTCCCGAGTTGGCCGGCCGGTGACACGCGCGAATATCTCAAAACGGCGCTGAAAACCGACGACCCCGATTATCCGTACTGGGTAGCCAAAGGCAAAGAGCAACCTAGCCACGGCATCAACGGCCCGGAGTTGATGGCGCTGATGCGCCAGCAAGCCGTGAACTACGGCACGCGGGTCGAATCGAAGGATGTCGTCAAAGTCGATCTCTCGAAGAACCCGTTCACGTTGACCATGCACGACGGCACCACCGTGGAAACGCTCACGCTCATTATCTCCACCGGCGCCCGCGCCAACTACATGGGCTTGCCGAGCGAAGATCACTTCAAAAACCGTGGCGTGTCCGCCTGTGCGGTGTGCGACGGTGCGTTGCCCCGATTCAGGAGCAAGCCGATTGTGGTCATCGGCGGCGGCGATTCCGCGTGTGAAGAAGCCGCGTACCTGACGAAGTACAGTAGCAACGTGGTGATGCTGGTCCGCCGGGACAGCCTGCGAGCCAGCAAGATCATGGCCGAACGCGCGAAGGCCAACCCGAAAATCGACATTCAGTGGAATAGCGTGATGGACGAGGTTTTAGGCGACGACAAGAACGGCGTGACGGCGGTGATGGTGAAAGACACCAAAACGGCGCAACGGCGGAAAGTCGATTGCACCGGCGTCTTCCTGGCGATCGGCCACACCCCGAACGTCGGGTTTTTGAACGGGCAAATTGAGTTGAGCGAAAAAGGCTACATCAAGTGGACGACGGTGGCCCGCAGCTACACCAGCGTCGATGGCGTATTCGCCGCCGGTGACGTGGCCGACGACTACTATCGCCAAGCCATCTCCGCAGCCGGTACCGGCTGCATGGCCGCCCTCGACGCGGAACGCTGGCTCGGGCATCATGGGCATGTTTAGCCGTTGTCTCTACCGCGAAGCGGTTGCAGACAATAGCCCAGGGTCGCGTTGCGCACCCTGGGAACGGATTCACCGCATCATCCCGCTCGTGGTCTTTACCGCGAAGCGGTTGTAGACAATAGCCCAGGGTCGCGCAGCGCACCCTGGGAAAGCGGACCCAACCGCATCATGCCGCTCGCGGTCTTTACCGCGAAGCGGTTGCAGATAATAGCCCAGGGTCGCGCTTCGCGCACCCTGGGTATCGGTTCCACCCAACCGCTACCGCGAAGCGGTTGAATTAGGAACCCTCGTCCCACAAGTAACGCTCGTCGTATTCGACGCCGTACTTCTTGAGGAGTCGCCGAAACTCGTCTTGGAACGATTCTGACTTGTGGTGCTCCTCTTGGTCCGTGATATATTTTTGCAACGCTTCAACATGCCCAGGACTAATCGAAAACGCGCCGTAGCCGTCTTGCCACACGAATCCTGCCAAGTCGGTCGGCTTCGTCTTGACCCACTTCGACGATTCCCGTTTCAGTTCTCGAATCAAGGTCGAAACGGCAACCGTTTTCGACAACACGCACAGAATGTGAACGTGATCGGCAACGCCACCGATCGCAAGCGACGGGGAGCCTTGGCCGCGACTAATGCCGCCGAGGTATTTGTGCATCTCAAGCCGCACACTGGGATCGGACAGGAACGGTTGCCGATGTTTGGTCGAAAAGACCAAGTGCAAATAGAGTTGTGCCAGAGATTGGGCCATCGCTAACCTCGCCGATGATTTAACCCTTTCAGGGTACGAAATGGTGGTGGATGCGTTTTCCCAGGGTGCGCGAAGCGCGACCCTGGGCTATTGTCTGCAACCGCTTCGCGGTAAAGACCGCGAGCGGGATGATGCAACTTCACCCAGGGTGCGCTGCGCGACCCTGGGCTATTGTCTGCAACCGCTTCGCGGTAAAGACCGCGAGCGGGCTGATGTCGTTGATCCGCTTTACCCAGGGTGCGCTGCGCGACCCTGGGCTATTGCCTGTAACCGCTTCGCGGTAAGGACCACGAGCGGGATGATTTTGCGTTAAAACCGTGGCGGGTCTTTCCGCACCAGTTCGTTGGCCACGTCGAGTGAATCGAGCGTACCGGCGTCCGTCCAGTAGCCGTCGAGCGTGCTGAAACCCATGCGGCCTTGCTTGAGGTAGTGGTTGTTCACGTCGGTGATTTCCAGTTCACCACGACCGCTGGGCTTCAGGGTTTTGATGATGCTGAAAACGTCCGGCGGGTAGATGTAGATGCCGACGACGGCGAAATCGCTCTTGGGGTCTTTCGGCTTCTCGTCGATTGCGACGACTTGATCGCCTTTCAATTCCGCAACCCCGTACCGACTCGGGTCGTGAACTTGCTTGAGACCAATCCACGCCCAATCGGGTCGGCTGTTGGCTTTCTCGACAAACGGGATTAGCGAATCGCGGAAGATGTTATCACCCAACAACACACACGCCCGGCTGCCCGTGCAGAAGTGTTCCGCTAGTCCGAGCGCCTGAGCAATGCCGCCCGCTTCATCTTGCACCCGGTACGTCAACCGACACGCATGATCTTTGCCGGACCCCAACAACTCGACAAAGTCGCCCATGTGTTCGGTGCCGGACACGAGCAGAATTTCCGACACCCCAGCCCCGATTAGCTTTTTGAGCGGGTGGTACACCATCGGGTACGGCCCGACGGGCAGAAGGTGTTTGTTGGTCACCTTCGTCAGTTCCCCGAGCCGGGTGCCTTTACCGCCTGCCAAAATCACGCCACGAATGCTCATCGTTGAAATCCTTGTGTTGATCCGGTTGTGCCAGACTTATGCCAGTGTTCCGTACTGCTTTTCGTAATACTTCAGGTACTCTTTGTTCTTGATGCCCGCGATCCAATCGCTGTTGGTTTTGTACCAGTTGATGGTTTGTTGCAACCCGGTCTCGAACGATATTTTCGGCGTCCACCCGAGTTCGCGTTCGGCCTTCGTGCAGTCGATGGCGTAGCGGCGATCGTGGCCCAACCGATCCGCCACGTAGCGGATCAGCGTGCGGGGTTTGCCGAGTAAGTCGATGAGTAGGTGAGTTAAATCGAGGTTCGCTTTTTCGCACCGACCACCGAAGTTGTACACCTCACCGCTTCGCCCCAGACGCCATGCCGCTTCGACACCGCGAGCGTGGTCTAGTACGTGAATCCAGTCGCGGATTTGCTGGCCGTCACCGTACACCGGCACCGGCTGGTCGTTAAGCAAGTTGGTGATGAACAGCGGAATCAGCTTCTCTGGGAATTGATACGGCCCGTAGTTGTTCGAGCAGCGCGTAATGACGGCATTCATCCCGAAGGTGTGTTGGTACGCCTTCACGAGCATGTCCGATGCGGCTTTGCTCGCGGAATACGGGCTGCTGGGGTCCAGGGGTGTTTGCTCCGTGAATAGTCCGGTTGGTCCGAGGCTACCGTACACTTCGTCCGTTGAAACCTGGACGTACTTCGCCACGGAGAATTCACGGGCGGCGTCGAGCAGGATTTGCGTGCCGATCACGTTCGTCCGCATGAAGGGGCCGGAGTCTTGAATACTACGGTCCACGTGGCTTTCGGCGGCAAAGTGGATCACGTCCGTGACGCCCAGTTTCATCACGCTGCGAACGGCGTCACGGTCCGTGATGTCGCCTTTCACGAACCGATAGTGGGGATGCTTCTCCACGTCGGTCAAATTCGCAAGATTCCCTGCGTAGGTGAGGGCATCGAAGTTGATGATGGACAGCGTGGCGTCGGTCAGCAACAAGTGCCGAATAAAGTTCGACCCAATGAAGCCACAACCGCCCGTAACCAGAAGCGTGGGCATGGTGCCCCTCATAAACCAAACACGAAAAAGCCAAATCGTACTACTGTGGGTTTACGTCGAGAACCGGAAGTCGTCAAACCACTCCCGAAACCTTCATCCCGACTGAAGACGTTGCGATTGCAACCCGGCTGCGGAATTGAGACAGATTTCGTGACACTGTTATAATGGCGACATGAGCAGTAATTCCCTCGATCTCGGCGTTGGTCTCGATACCTGGACGTTGACCGATCGTCCCGAAACCGCCGTGCGATTGCATCGCAAGTTGACGCCGACACGCACCGGGACTTCCCCCGGCGAACTGTTGCGCAACGCGCTCGAAAAGCCGTTCGGGTTTAACTCACCCCTTCGGAGTGCTGTCACGGCTGAAGATCGTGTTGCCATCGTTTTAGACGAACAACTGCCGCACATCGGGGAACTGCTCGCGGGGATCATCGCACATCTCGGTAGTGCCGGAATCGAACCGGCGGCGATCACCGTGGTCGTGCCGCCCAACGGGTCGGGAAACACTTGGATCGACGATTTGCCCGATGAATACGCCGACATTCGACTTGAAATCCACGACACCGAAGACCGCAACAAACTGGCGTACCTCGCCACGACGACCGACGAACGGCGGGTCTACCTCAACCGCACCATTGTCGATGCCGATTTTGTCCTCGTGCTGAGTGGCCGCCGCTTCGATCCGACGCTTGGTTACAGCGGTGCGGAAGCAACCATGTTCCCGGTGTTGAGTGATGCGGAGACGTTGGCCAGTTTCGTAGGGAAGTTCACGAAGAAACCGCCCGGAACGAAGACCCACGACATTCGAGAAGCCGCAGCGGAAGTGACCTGGATGCTCGGGATGCCGTTCTTCGTACAGGTCATTTCCGGGTTAGGGGACACGATTCAAGAGATCATTACCGGCCTGCCGCCGAGTACATCCGAAGGCATTGTTCGTCACGAAGCCTATTGGCGATCGACGATTGAACTGCAACCGGATTTAGTAATCGCTGCGATTTCCGGTGATCCGAAAAAGACGACCTTCCTTCACTTCGCCCAGGCCATTGCGGCAGCATCGCGCGTGGTGCAACCGGGCGGACGGATTGCAGTTCTTTCAACTGCGAAACCCCGTCTCGAAGAAGGTGCCGAGTTGATTCGGCAAATCGACGAACCCGATAACGTCCCTTCGATCCTGAAGAATCGCAAGCCGGACGATTGGCCCGCTGCCGCCCTCTGGACGATGGCCGCCAAAAAAGCCCACCTTTTTCTAGCAAGCGGTTTCACGGACGATGTTGTCGAAGAACTATTTGCCACCCCGTTGCATTCTGTCGCCGAAGTGCAACGACTCCTCGACGCTGCGGAGCACCCGCTTATCCTTCCGGATGCCCATAAAATGATGGTTGAACTAGCGGAAGCGTAGACAGTTGAAGTCTCGATTTTCGCAGCCAGCCACACAGGGAATGACCACATGCTTGCTTCTTCCGCGTTGCACGATTTGACTCAACGTGCCGGGGCCGTGTTCGCTGACTACGCGAACTTCAGCTTGCCTGCTCGCTACTCGGACCCAGCCGCCGAATACGACGCTGCCACCACTGGCACCGCGATTTTCGATTACTCTCATGCGGCGAAGCTGCAACTGACGGGGAAGGACACGCCCAGTTTTATTCACAACATCAGCACCAACGACATCAAGGGTTTGCCACTCGGTGCGGGGTGTGAAACTTACTTCTGCGATGCCCGAGCCAAGGTGCTCTTCGTGGCATGGGTTTACCACATCCGGTTGGCGAATAGTCAGAACGCAATCTGGCTCGAAACGACCCCCGGACGCAGTACGGCTTTGTTGAAGTATCTCGATCGGTTCTTGATTGCAGAAGCGGTGGAAATGGCAGATGTCACGAATGATTTCAGCCAGCTACACCTAGCCGGGCCGATGGCAAAGAGTGTCATCGAAAGTGCCCTCGGTGATGAGATTCCGGACTTGCCCGAGTTTGGCCATATGGAACGGACTTTCGGCTCGACCGCAACTTGCAGTATCCGGCGTCGGGATATCCTTGGCGTCCTGGGTTACGACCTTGTTTGCGTACCGGAACGGGCGGAAGGGGTTTGGCGGATGCTGACAGCGGCAGGAGCGAAACCGGCTGGGTTGGAGACTTACGAAATCCTTCGCATTGAAGCCGGCACGCCGGTTTACGGCATCGACATCGACGAGAATCGCTTCGTGATGGAAGTCGGCAAGGCCACGCGGGCTGTCAGCTACACCAAAGGGTGCTTCCCCGGTCAAGAACCGATCGTGATGGCCCGCGACCGGGCAGGGCGGGTGAACCGCAGTTTCCTGCGTCTCAAGGTCGAGTCCGGTGGTGTGATTCCGAGCGGCACCAAGTTGCTGAAGGACGGTCAAGAAGTTGGACTTGTAACATCGTCCACATTGTCGCCACGCTGGAACGGGCAGATTGCCTTGGGTTATGTCCACTGGAAGCAGGTCGAACCCGGCACCGTATTGGAAGCCGCGACGCCGGACGGAAAACAGACCCTCACGGTGCTGGCTTCGGAGGCTCAACCGGGTCTTTCGTAAAGTCGAGTTCAGGGATGTATTCTTCGGGATGTTCCGTCTTACGTCGTGCCGCAATTTTTTCTCGCAAGGCGTTTCGACTCATCGTTCGTGGCCGACTGAACCACCACCGCAGCAGATTCCACCCCGCCAAGCTCACGCCCAAAACCCCGAACAAGTCCAGGCTGCGGGATTCAATTCGCTCATCTAGATTGGCAAGCCCGAGATAGGCTCGCAGCAAGATCCCGACGCCAATCACAAGCCAAAACGCTGCCAACCCGATCCGCATGGCATTGATGTTCACGTTGCATTCCTCATCAGGGTAATCTTGTTGGATTTTAGCAAGTTCCGGTTGGTGTTGACCCATCTTGCCGCATCGGGGTAAAGTTCGCGGCATTCATTACTGGGAAATGGGCGGACTGATGATCCTGCGCACCGCTCCGACACTGACCGACACCTTGCCGACGCCGTTGGTTTCGTGGGCCGATACCCCGTGCCCGATGTGCGGTTGGCGGGATGAAGAAATTCTGTTTGAAGCACCGGACCCGAACCCGACGAACAGCACGGCAATGTTGTTTGCGGTGGTGCGCTGTCGCCTTTGTGGACTGTCCTACACCAACCCGCGTCCGGACGATTCGAGCATTGGTCGCTTCTACCCCAGCGATTACCGCCCGCACCGTCGGCCACGCAAGATGCGGGAAGCCGGCAAAGCATCGTTGTGGGGACGGTGGACGGGGCGGTCCAGTCCGGAGCGTGATGGCGATCTGCCGTGGGTCGGGCAAGGCCGTTTGCTCGATTTCGGCTGCGGCGGTGGTGGCTATCTGAAACGGATGGCCGACAACGGCTGGACGGTCACTGGTTTGGATGCTGCCGTGGGCGCAGTCCGTAGCGTCCAGGAAGAATTGGGCTTGCGGGCACTTGTCGGAAGCCTACCGCATCCCGATCTCGCACCGTGTTCATTCGATGTCATTACCATGTGGCATTCGATCGAACACGTTCACCGACCGCTCACGATTTTGCGGGAAGCGTTTCGCCTCCTGGTGCCCGGTGGGAAAATTGTCGTGGCCTGCCCGAACAGTGCGAGTTGGGCAGCACGAGCATTTGGACCCAACTGGTTCGGACTCGATTTACCCCGTCACCTGACCCACTTCACCCCGTCCACGCTGACGGCCATGTTGATCGCAGCGGGCTTCCGCATGAGTGAAGTCAGGCACGTTCGGCACAGCGACTGGCTACGATCGTCTGCCAAACTCGCGGCCCGCGCGCCACACGTCTCTGCATGGCAACGCGCATTAACTTGGAAGCCGCTCGCCAAACTCGCCGCATGGCTCACCTACGTGCGAAGCAGCACGGATTGCATGATGGTCGTCGCCGAACGGCCAGGATGAAAACGTGATTAACCACAGAGGGCACGGAGAATGGGTATGGCGAAAACTTTCTGGCCGCGTGGTTACTCTTCGTTTTTCGGCCCTGAAAGGGACGTTCAGTCAGCCCAGGGCCATGCCCTGGGGACTGGTCAACGTGCGTGTTCGTGGTTCTATCTCGACCGTTCATTCCAATGATTGCCAACCAGACAAACAGTCCCTTCCAGCGTTCCCAGGGTGAAACCCAATCGTGTTCGGCACGATTCTTGCGCTATTGCGCCGTGGGGTCTGGTTTGTCATAGTGAGGTTATCCCCTCCTGTGGGCCTGAACCATGGAAGCAGAAGCCTCCGTCCAACGGCGACGTCATCCGCGGCCAAGACCGGCCCGCCGCGGTCGTCGCCGAGCGGCCACTCTCCGCCGCCGCCCGCGTGATCGCCGACGCCGTGGTGACGCGGAACCTCACGAAAACCAGCGCCGCCACCATCGACCACCCGATCCGCCGGATCGTCATTGCCAAGCGGGATCGCGGCCGTCCCCGCCGCGATCGCACCAACGCCGACGAGGTGATCCCCTTCACGAGCCGACTCGATCCGCCGGCCGAAGCGATCGCGGCACTCTACGAACTGCGCGGGTCGATCGAACTCTTCTTCCGATTCCTCAAACAAGTGCTGGGTCTGAAACGCCTCTTCTCGGACAACCGCGAAGCCGTAGCGATCCAAGTGTATTGTGCCGTGATCGCGAGCCTCCTCATGGCCCAAGTCGTCGGTGGCCGCGTGACCAGGGACGCTTTCCGAATGCTCTGCTTCTACGTCCAAGGTTGGGCCGACGAAGACGAACTCCTCGACTTCCTGAACAAGCTCCGTGACCGCGAAGCCTGACCCGATCGCAACTCCCGGGCCGAACACGATTGGGTGAAACCCTGGGAACAGAGATCCCAGGGTTTCACCCTGGGCTAATCGAACAACCCCGTTGGGGTTGAAAACCCGGTTGGTTTTACCCGTTGGGAAGAAGGTAGCGTTCCAGCATATCAAACTGCTTGAACAAATCATGCTCCACACCGCCGGCCGGGGTTTTGAAGAACACCGCGAGTTCCCGCACCATGCCGCATTCGCCACGGCGTTGGGCCAGTAAACAGAGCCGGGCCAAGTCGATCACGAGCGGAGCGGCGAGGATCGAATCGCAGCCTTGCCACGTGAATTGCAGGGTCATTTTCGTGCCGAGGAAGCCTTCAAAGTGGATGTGGTCCCAGGCGGTTTTCCAGTCGTCCAGCGACTCGATGTATTCGATCGACACGTGCGTTTGCGGCTTGTACCCCAGCAGATCGGCGACGAGTTTGTCCTTGCTGATGAGTTTCGATGCTTTGTTTTCCGGATCGTTCAACACCAACCCGTCGCGGTTGCCAAGGATGTTGTGGCCGACCCAACTCAACACCCGCAAATTGCGTTTGGCGAACATCGGCGCCAGCACGGACTTCAACATCGTCTCGCCGGTTTTCAGGTCTTGCCCGGCATGGGGTACTTTGCGTTGGCGGGCTAGCTCTTCCAGCGCTGGCAACGTCGCGCCCCGCGACGGTGTGCCGTTCAAGTACGGGAACCCGGCATCCATTGCGGCAAAGGCGTACAGGCTGCTCGTCGGGAGCGCGGCAGGTGTCGTTCGGTCCAGCACCGCATCTAGCGAAGCAAGAGTTTGGTGTTCATCACCCAGTTCAAACGGCGGTTCCGTAGAGGCGACGTTGACGACTAGCAGTTGGTCGAGCTTGTGCTTGGCTTGAAACTCCCGCAAGTCCTTCTGGATTTGGTCGATCGCCATTCGCGGCGTCGAAGCGTGTCGAACATCGGGACGATCGGCGAGTGCGGCAATCACCGCGTTGGGGCGAAACACCACGCCAGGGCGAACATTCTTGGCCCAGTCATCAAGCTGCTCCGTGCATTGGGTCAGAACGTGATCCGCGAACACATTGGAGCGGGAATGCAACTCCGCAACGCTGCGTGTGAACGTCGTGTTGCGGATGTCGTGCCCACCGACGACGAACGCGGTCGGGGCGTCGAACGGGATCGCGGCGAATTGCGGCAGTGCCGTGGCCAAGCCGGTTGGGGGCGTCAACCCGCGTGCCAGTGCCGCCAAGCCCAACGCGGTCGTGCTGCCCACGCCACCGAACGCACCAATCATCCACAAACCCACGCGACGTTCTGACATGTCCAACAACTCTTCAAATAATAAGGGGAGGCTTGTGCGGAGTCTTCACTTGTAGTTTATCGCTATCGCCACACTGTAAGGATTGTCATAGGCAATTCGGTTTCGGTCAAGGAGCCGATTCGTTCGTGCCATCACCGAATCGGCGTCCAAACCCGACTAACCGGACGGCTTCGCGCCCGCAGCCGCGATATCGGGACGAGTAAACGTCCGGATCAAGTGCCAGCACACCCACGCGAAAACGGGCACGCTGACTTGAAGAATCACGGGGTTTTCCCAGTGCCAGCGGTTCTTCAACACCAACTCTTGAATCTGCCCGAAATCGGTGCTGACGAACATCGCCACCCACAGAACCGCGATGAACGTCAACAATTTGTCGCGGTGTTCGGGCAAGTATTTCCACCACAGAACAGCAGGAATAATCGCGGCCACCCATTCGTAGACCATCGTGTGCGGGGAGGCCCAGAACATCAGCAAGATGCTCGAACCGAACAAAACCGGGAGGTTGTTGCGTTGGACTTTCCACACCTTGGCGAACACCACACAGCCGAAAATCGCGGAGACGACCCAAAGGATTGTCGGCAGCGGTGCGGAGTCCGTGGTGAGCAACAGCCGCCAAAACGCACGGGCGTTGTGACTCTTCCACCACTGGAAACTATCGAAGCGGATGTTCTCCATCAGGTGCGCGAAAAACTGATCCCACGCAGTTGGGACGATCGGGTAAGTGATGGCCAAGAGCAACGCCCCGGCGACCGTTGTGCCCGCCAACGCCGGCCACTTTCGCCGAACGTCGAGGAGCCACCAGACGAACAGCCCCAACATGAGGGGTGGTTTGAACCACAGGAATCCGGCGACGAACCCCGCCGCGAACGGGCGGTTCTTTTCCAGTAGCCGGTACGTTCCGCAGAACGCAACGAAGCTCAGCAAACCTGTTTGCCCGTACCCGATCACCGTGAATGTTGGGTAGAAGGTCAGCGACCAGCACACCACGCGCCACGGTTTGGCGGGGCGTAATAAGTGAATCCCGATCACCAAACACAGGAAGCCGATGCCAGTCCAAATCCAGCAACTCGCACCATACGAAAGGCTCGAAGTCGGGTAGTGCAACAGCGCAAAGAACGGCGGGTTGCGGAGGGCTTCGAGCTTGCCGGTAAAGATGCCGGGCGGGAACAAACTCGCTTGGTATTCCGCCAAGATGCCGTGGTCGTAAATCTCCGCTGCACGGCCTTCGCGGATCATTTTCGCCGGTGCATAAAACGCGAGATGGTCGATGCTGACGACTTGATGCACGGCATCCCATTCACCGTTCCCAATTGCGAGACGGCCTCGCAATTGCACGTCATAGCCACCCGGCGCCGCAGTGAATTGGTGTTCCTCGAACCTCGTGCCCCCGAGTGCGATACTCAACAGCCAGATGCCCCACATGCACGCCCCGGCGAAGTACGCCAGCCACGCACGAGGTCGGATGTAGGCGGCGGCTTGGGCGAACGTGAGCGTCACGACCGGAGTACCTCACGCACGAGGTTTTCCGGCACAGCATCGACCAATTCGACGTGGCCCATGCGTGTGGGCAACACGAACCGCATCTTGCCCGCTTGGGCTTTCTTGTCGCGCCGCATCACGTCAACGATGGCTTCAATCGACCACTCGGCTTTTGATGCAATCGGCAATCCAAACGTTGAGAGCAGGCGAATCTGTCGTTCCGTGAGATCGGCGGAAATTCGTCCCAGCCGTTCGGCTAACCGACTGGCACAGATCATTCCCGCTGCCACCGCTTCGCCGTGCAACCACGTTCCGTACCCGCCCACCGTCTCGAAGCCGTGCGCGAAGGTGTGGCCGTAGTTCAGCATTGCTCGCAGGCCGGTTTCTTCGCGTTCGTCTTGTTCCACAACTTGGGCTTTCAGTTCACACGACCGCGCGATGATGTGTTCCAGGCATTGGGGATCGCGTGCCAGAATCGCCCCCGTATTAACTTCCAAATATGTGAAGAACTCCGGGTCCAGGATGACGCCGTACTTCACGACTTCGGCCAAGCCGCTGCGGAATTCGCGGTCTGGTAGCGTGTTCAAAAATGTTGTGTTGATCCAGACCCCAGCCGGTTGGTGGAACGCGCCGATCAGGTTCTTGCCCTTGGGGTGATTGATGCCGACTTTCCCGCCAACGGATGAATCGACCATCGCTAACAACGTCGTCGGCACCATCAGCAGCGGCAAGCCCCGGTTGTAGGTCGCAGCGGCAAACCCTGCCAAATCGCCGACCACGCCGCCGCCGACGGCAACGACGAGGGTCGAACGATCCGCCGGTAACTCCGCAAGGGCATCGTAAAGTTGCCCCGTCATGCTGAGTGATTTGGATTCCTCCCCCGCTGGAACGATCCGGATCGCAGACGGTAACCCGGCTTGCCGCAACAACTCCGCAACCCGGTTCGCATGGGGTTCCACATTCGTGTCGCTGACGAGGAATGCGGACTTCGCTTTCGCGCAAACCCGACGCGCAAACGGCCCGAAACCCGCTAAATCGGTAGTGGTCAACGCGATGTCGTAAGCTCGCGGCCCGAGATTGACGTGAATCGTTCGCATCGTCACATTTCAGCAGAACGAACCCCGTTCGCCCAGTAGCGGTCGAGATTCTTCGGGCAAACCGTCGATTTCCCGCCCGAATAGCTTACACTCCGTGACGACATGAACGCCCAAAACCCAATCGCTGATGCCTGTGACATGCCACCGACACCCGAACTGGTCGCGTGGCAGGAATTTGCCATCGCGCCGTTAGTCCCCGTCGCCTTGGCCACGAGTTGTGGACTGGTTGTCGATCGGTATTACGGCGTGTCGCTTGGTGCAGGTTTGCTGGTTGCGGCTGGTGCGCTGATCGGTTGGATGATTGTCCGTCCGGCTCGCCCACAACTCGCGGTCGGATTGATTTGGTTGATGTTCGCGTCACTGGCCGCCGTGTACCACCACACGCACCGCAACAGTTTTCCACTCGACGACATCGGCGAAACCGCAAGTGCCGAACCACATCTCATCCGCTTACGCGGCACGTTGACCGACGACCCCATCACCCGATTCGCACCGCGCAACGATCCCCTAGAGCCGGTGCATCGGGGTGACCGGGACGCGGTCATTGTGCGGGTCAGCGCTGTGGCATCGCGGGACGGTGTCTGGGCAACGGCTTCTGGGTTGGTGCGTTTGAGTGCTGTCCGCGATGCGAGTGCCGTGGGCGAACCCCCGTTAAGCGGCCTTCAGGCCGGTGATGGCGTCGAGCTTTTCGGCACGATGTTTCGCCCCGGTCCGCCGCAAAACCCTGGCGAGAGCGATTATTCCAGTTACCTGTTGGATCAACGCATTCGGGCTGAAGTGCGGATCGCAGATACCACTGCGATCACCCGATTTGATACGGGCAACACCACGCCAATCGGCTTCCTTGCCGCCATTCGTCGCCAAGCGACTCAGTCACTACTGGACCATCTTCCGAAGCAACAATCCGGCACCGCAATGGCACTGCTATTGGGTGACGGGTCCGCAATGGAACGAACGGAGTGGGAAGCCTACATCCGCACCGGGGTTGTCCACGCACTGGCTATCTCCGGGCAACATCTCGCCGTGCTCGCCGGTTTTCTGTGGGTCGTCATGCGGGCGTTCGGCGTTCGCCGGGTTCATGGTGCGTGGGTGGTGTTGATTATCATCGTCGGCTACACCGTGTTGACGGGACTGCGCCCGTCCGGTGTGCGGGCTGCTGTGATGGTGACCATTGCGTGTGGCGGCTTAATCTTGCGCCGCCCGACGATGGCCGCCAACACGTTCGCATTGGGATGGCTCATCATCGTCGTGCTGAACCCGACCGACCCGTTCACGCTGGGTTGTCAGTTTTCGTTCCTGTCCGTGTTCGTTCTCATTTGGGGAGCGGGTCGGTGGCTTGTTCCGAACCCACTCACACCGATGGAACAACTCATTGATGACTCGCGTCCGCTGTGGTTCAAACTGGCACGCAGTGGGATTCGTGTTGTGGGAATGGCCTACCTTATTACGCTACTCATCACCGCTGTGAACGCGCCGCTTCTGCTCGCGGATCAGCATGTTTTTTCACCTGTGGGGATACTAATCGGGCCGCCGATTGTGGTGCTCACGTCGATCGCCTTGGTGTGTGGGTTCCTGTTGATGCTACTCGCCCCGATCGGCGTGCTGGGAAGTGTTGCTGCCGTGCCGACCCAGTGGTCGCTGTGGGGTTGTGAACACATCGTTCAAATCGCCGATAGCTTACCCGGTGGCGCGATCTACGTGGCCTCGACGCCGACGTGGTGGCTAATCGGGTTTTATCTGGCGTTCGTCGGCGTCGTATTGTGCGATCCCACGTTCCGGCGCCGGGCTGTCATCGCGTTGTCACTGTGGGTGTTGCTCGGCTTGGCGCTGCCGAGTGAGAGCAAGCCGAACGACGAACTGCGGATCACGTTCTTGGCCGTGGAGAAGGGCGGGTGTGCGGTGATCGAAACGCCGGATGGTCGTTGTTTGATCTACGATGTCGGCACAACCTCTGGACCCGCAACCGTCAAGCGTGTCATCGCGCCGTACTTGTGGCACCGCGGCATCAACCGGATTGACGAACTGTTTCTCTCCCACGCCGATTCGGACCACTTCAACGGTATCGCTGAACTTTTGCGGCGGTTCCCGGTCGGCCAAATCACCATGACGCCCTCATTTGCCGAGAAGCCGACACGAGAAGTCGAAGGCGCGATCCGGGCCATCGAACAATTCCACGTCCCGTGTCGGTTGGCCTACACCGGGCAACAGTTCACCACGAACGATGTGCAAATTGACGTGCTACATCCGCCCCAACTTGGACCACCCGGCACGGAAAATGAACGCAGCTTGGTGCTGATGGTTCACCACATGGGGCACACAATTTTGTTCACCGGCGATCTGGAAAAACGCGGCACGAACACGTTATTGGACACCCCACCGCAACAAGCCGATGTCTTGATGGCCCCGCACCACGGTAGCCGCGCCGCGCTACCGAACAGGCTAATGGACTGGAGTAGCCCGCAACTCGTGCTGGTCAGTCGTGGCCCGATGCTTGGGAATTCGATTCAGGCACGCGATGTGGGATCCGGTGTGGTGCTTTGGGATACCCACAGTCACGGCGCGATCACCATCAAGAGCAACCGCACGGGACTGGTCGCCGAATCGTTCGCCACCGGCGAACGATTCGTGGTGAAACGGGGCAGGCGATAATCTCACTAAGTTGGGTACGGGCAGTCTTGGTTTTGTGCCCTGAAGGGGTACAGGAATGTAGCCACGGGTGAAGCGAAGCGCAACCCGTGGACAGCGACACCCCGTTGTCAATCGCCCTGGAGGGGCGAAGGAATTCTGCTGCCCCTTCAGGGCAGTTTACCGTTCAGAGATTCTGTTCCACGGGTTGCGCGAAGCGCTCCACCTGTGGCTACATTCCACGGCCCTGTCAGGGCCGCCCACCAAGAAAATTCCCGACCAACTTTGTCAGGCCACTCACTCCATGCCATTGGAGATTCCACTCGTAAACGGCTTCCATTCTAGCCCGAGTGCGATGACCCGGTGGCGCTTGGCTTGGATCGCCCACGGGGTGCCTTTGTGGTCTTCGGCGATTTTCGTGAACAAGTCTCGTGCGGAATCCGCGAGGTCTTTGACATCTTTCTTGCTCTTCATCTTGTCGCTCGACACCAGAATGAATCCCGACGACCCTTGCTTCGCATCGACCTTCGGCAAGCTGTCCGTCCGGATCGACCCCAGCGCAAGGTTGTACTCGCTCATGAACGCCAGTCGGGCCTTCAACTGGGCGACCGCGTACTGGAAATTGACTCGCCAGTATTTCGATTCTTCCCGGTCAAGTTCTGGCATCAGCTTTTCCATTTTCGTCAGCGTTGTGCGGAGTTCTTCTTCAATGCGTGCAGGGGTTTCTTGCTCGGCAACAATCAATTTCTTGACCTTGTCATCCGAACCCGTTTCAATCCTCGTGCGGAGTTCGCCTTCGACGGAGGATTTCCACTCTTTCTTGATGATGGTGAGTCCGTCGATCGCGGCTTTACGGATCGGGTACTTTTGCGGCTCCTTCAGGATTTGTGCATCGGTGACTTTGTCGGGTTGGTACGCCTTCATCACGTCTTCGCTGAAAGGGATGAGCGTTTCGACCGCGTCGTCCTTGCTGATTTTCCCGCGATACGGCGGCAGGTCGTTGATGCGTTCAAGAAGGATCGCCAATTCGTTCGGGGCAACTCCCTTCGGTTGTGGCGCCAACGTAAAGTGTTTGGCGAGCGGTTCCTCGGGGTTGAACGTGACGGTCGCGGTCGGTTCGTCGCCGATTAACCGCGCAACGGGTTCGGCTTTCCCCGAACCCGTTGTGACTTCTTTCATGCGGGTGTTCGCAGCCGTCAGCCAAGGTGCGATCGGGAGGCCGTCGTCCGGGGTCGGGTCTTTGGGTAACTGCACAACTCCTTTTTCGCCCACATGACGAAGGGCGCTCAAGAACAGACTTCCGCCCACGTCCGAGGTATCGACACGCCGGGAAATGTAAGGCGGCTGACGGTATTCAAACGCATTCTGCCCCACGGCGGTCGTCATCACCACCTGGACTCCCGAGGGTGCTTTCGTGAGACGTTTTTCGAGTGATTCGCTGAGCGGTTCACTACCCGGTCGCAGCTTATCGCCGTCTTCGTTCAACCGGCAAACATCAAAGATGACGAGCTTTTGCTGAGCGGGGCAGGACTTGATTTTCGCCCAAAAATCATCGAGCGGAATCAGACTGGCCACGTCCTCCAAATCGCCGTCAACGGGAACTAGATATGGCTTGTCGCCGATCTCCACGGCGTGGCCGCCGAAGTAAATCAGCACGCGATCTTGTGCCCGACTGGTTTCACAAAACTGCTTGCAAGCGTCTTCGATCGTCGGTTTCAGCATCGGCCGTGCGGTCGGGCCGAGGTCTTGGACGACGTAGAGTTGGCTGTTGTCTTTCTCGACTGGCACCTTCCATTGGGCCGCCAATCGTCGCGCGGCCACGGTCACTTGATCGGGATTTCTGTCCGTGCCACCGACCAAAGCGTTGCAGTAGAGATATTTCGTGACACTCAGGAACAGCATCCGTCTGGGGTATTGTTTCGAGGTGTTCGGACCGGGTTTCGATTCCAGTATGGGTTGGCTAGTCGGGGTTTGGGCTTGTTCCGTGGCGCGGAATTTCTTGACAAGTGTTGGCCCAACCAGCACTCCCAACAGACCAGTCATGGCCAGGAAAAACGCGAGTCCCACCCAGAGCAACGGGCCAGGACCGGAGCGAACCGGGGCACGGCGTTGAATCACGGGGCCAACATCGAATTGGCTGAGCGGGTCAACAGTTGACTCCGGCTGCGGTGGGGCAAACCCCGGTGGATACCCGTAAACTTGTGGTAATGCTTCAACTGGAGCGGAACCTGTCACAATTTTCGGTGATGGTTTATTGACCGGGCGCGCGGCAAGAATCGGCGGGGGGGCTGCGGCAGTCGGCTTGTCTTTTGACGGCGCCTTGGTCTGAACGACGGTGCCACAGTTCTTGCACTTGACGGCGCGATCGGTCCAATCCGCCGGAATGCGAAGGACGTTTTGACATCCGGGGCAAGTTGCCCGCACCGTGTCAGCCATGAGAGAAACCTTTCCGTATTGCAGAGTGCATCCCGAGTAATTGGAGCTATTTTAGCGTAGATTATTCACCACGGAATACACGGATCACACGGAAATAAGGCTTCAGAAACGAATCGACCACCAGTAACCCGGTTCTGCAATGACTATTTTAGGAGTTACGCAGTGGTGTTGTGAGTCGGGTTCTCGAAGTCCCGCAGGGTGGCTATAGTCGCGGGCATGAGCCAGCCCAAAGTCTCCGCGCTTGA
>JAYVXO010000229.1:0-11180 GCA_043785105.1 Fimbriiglobus sp. | reverse complement strand
CGGAGAGAACGAGCTATCTCCACGTTTGATTAGACTTTCACTCCCCCACACAGCTCATCCCATCGGTTTTCAACCCAAATGAGTTCGGTCTTCCATTGGGTGTTACCCCAACTTCATCCTGGCCGCGCGTAGGTCACGTGGTTTCGCGTCTACCGCCACTAACTTCACGCCCGTTTGAGACTCGGTTTCCCTTCGGCTCCGTGGCAAAGCCACTTAACCTTGCTAGTGACGATAAGTCGCCGGATCATTATGCAAAAGGCACGCCGTCAGGCATTCCCCTTACGGGGCATAGCCCACCGACCGCTTGTAGGCATGTGGTTTCAGGTTCAGTATCCTCCCCTTATCGGGGTTCTTCCCATCTTTCGCTCGCGCTACTTGTTCACTATCGGTCACCAGAGAGTATTTAGCCTTACGGGATGGTCCCCGCCGCTTCGGACTCACTTTCACGTGTTGAGTCGTACTCAGGATACCGCTCAGCCTCTGATCTTGTCGTTTACGGGACTTTCACCCTCTATGGTCACCCATTCCAGGGCGTTCAACTAGGATCTCGGGTCCTAAATGCGGTCCTACAACCCCAAAAAGCGAGGCTTTTTGGTTTGGGCTCTTCCGCTTTCGCTCGCCGCTACTGACGGAATCGATTTTTCTTTCTCTTCCTCCAGGTACTTAGATGTTTCAGTTCCCTGGGTTAGCTCGGGTATTCCGGGATCATAACTCGTTTGGCAGCTCCCCCGGACTTTTCGCAGTCTTCCACGCCCTACAGCCTTCTGGTGCCAAGACATCCCCCACACGCCCTTAATAGCTTGGCCACATTGTTCTCTCCCTCAACTTGTGTCGCCACGAATTGAACTCAAGAACTTTTACCTAGCTAATAACGCCAACCTCTTGTCCGAAGACTGGGCTGGCTTCAACGATAAAGTTCTCTTTCTTCTAAGGCTCGTGTCAATCCACTCGAGAATTTCGGCCTTGTCACCTCGCCGTAAAGATTGCTCCCTACGATTCAGCACAAGCCTCGTCTTCGATGCGATTATCGTGTCCATCCAAGTTGTCAAAGATCAACTGTGTTTGCAGAACCCGCTTTCGCGGCTTCCACAAAACCCGGCTCAGATCGAGCCAGCATCCATCGGCAAGTTTCGCTGCAAGTCATTGACTGTCTTGCGTTTGCGTCACTTGCACGTTGTGTATATTAGTCGTCTCGCCGTGGCTGTCAATCCATCTCGCAGTTTTTTTTCTTATCAATCACTTGCGGCGTTCACCGCGACTACTTGATTGACAATCAACACAACTACAAGACACCCAGCCACCGACTCATCGACCAGTGGAGAAGAGGGGAGTCGAACCCCTGACCCCCTGCTTGCAAAGCAGGTGCTCTACCAATTGAGCTACTCCCCCGAGTCCAACTTGTGAAATCAACTGACCTCAGCCACTTCACCATTTCCCGATGTGCGGGTACCAGGATTCGAACCTGGGACCTCAGCTTTATCAGAGCTGCGCTCTAGCCAACTGAGCTATACCCGCTGCACTCGTCAATATCTTACCCATCAAACACAAGAGCCAAACCTTTCGGTTTGGCTCTCATCCGACGAATCAACGTCCCGGCGAGAGCTACCCATTCGTTGGGTCAATCAGAATAATGCTGGCCGAGTGTGTGTGGTGCATACGCATAATTCCTTCGCAGGTACTTAGCAAGGGACATTCTAGAAGCGTGCCAGGAAGTGTCAAGTTCACCCGCTATTATTTTCCCCATGTCGCATTTACACCCAGGGCCATTCCTTTATTCACACTATGGGATGCCGAGAAGCTGTTGAGCGAGGTCTGGTTTGAGTTGGAAGTGTTCGATCGCGGCGGGAACGCTGGTGGCTCGGATTTGACTGTACAAATACACCATCGCGTTGCGGAACGCCGCCAGCACGTGCGGGGCACTCCCGGACGGCACGCGGCATGCATCCTCGGCCAGCGTCACGTCGCGGACGGAATGCCGTTCGGTCTCGCTCGTTCCGTGATCGCGGTTGACGTCCAGAAGGGCGTTCGCATTCGCGCGGTCGGTCGAACGGCTCGTCACGCCATACGCCACGTCGAATGTCCGGACCCCGCCACGGCCCGCTCGCGGGTGATCTCGTAACCTTGTTTGAGGCATTTCCACTTGTCGCCCAGCGTCAGCAGCGATGTCGTGCGGAGGGGTCCGTCGCTCGATCCGACCGTGCGCGTTGTCGATCGTGGTCGCCACGCGGTCGGGTCAGGGCGCAGGTGAGGTCGTTAGGGGGAAGTGGCGGCGGCCTCAAATCCGAACGCGGCTTGAATGTCCGCCTTCAGTCCGATTGGTTGTCTTTCACGGTGAACACGGAATCGCCCCCCGAATCGACGACGGCTTCGGCCAGATCGCGTCGGCAAAACATCGCATCGCCGACGACGACTTTGCCTTTCACCGACAAGATTCCGAGGAGTTCCAGGGCCGCTTTGTGCTCGGTAGTTTTCGCATCGACGCGGATTTGGGCGAGCACCGCGTGGACGGCCGGGGCATTGGCTGCCACCAAGTGATGGCCGGGGAGTTCGACATCTCGACTGCCGCGTAACGTCTTGCCATCGAACGAGATTTGCCGGAAGGCGGCGGCGGGGTCGCTGTGGCCTTGAATCCACTTCCCTCCAGGAGCATATCCAAGGCGACCATTCCAAGCGCGCTGCGAGGATCGGGCAGGGTCGCGCGCGTCCAGCACTGTGAGCGGGGCCATCGGCGTCTCCCGGCAACGAATAATCCAGTTGCCTGGAGTACCCACCCCCGCTATCCCTGCCAAGACCAATCAAGGAATGGCCCTGGGTCGCCACCGTGGAAGCGTAGTCCGGGTGGCGACCCAGGGCCACTCCGTAACGGTCGTGGCGCGGTTGATCGCAATTTCGGGCCTTGTTGCAAAGCATTCTCAATCACGAACCACGGACGCCAGAACAATTTGCCAGACCACTTTGGCCTTACCAAAAACTAAACAGTGGCGAGTGGGTGGTTTTGCCACTAATATCTTCATCCATCGCTTGCAATTGCGATACCCGCCTTTTGTCGGCTCGCCGACGCCTGTTTCCGAATCTATTGAGGACTACTCATGGTGCGCTACTCTCTTGCCGTGCTCTCGCTCGGCATCATGCTGTTCGGTGTGACGATTGGCCGTGCTGCCGATCCAAAACCCCCGGCTGGCTTTAAGGCAGTGTTCAACGGCAAAGACCTGAGCGGCTGGCACGGTTGGGCCATCCATGAAAAAGGAGCGGGGCCACTCGACATCAGCAAGCTTTCGGCTGAAGATCAACAAGCGAAAATCGCCAAGTGGACCGAAGATGCCAAGAAACACTGGACGGTGCAAAACGGCGAACTCGTCAACGACGGCAACGGCGCCTACTTGGCCACGGACGAAGAACTCGGCGATGTCGAATTCTTGATCGACTACAAAACGGTTGCCAAGGCGGACAGCGGGATTTACCTCCGCGCCACGCCGCAAGTGCAAATCTGGGACTACACCGACAAAGCGAAGTTCAACATCGGCGGGGACAAGGGCAGCGGCGGGCTGTGGAACAACAGCGCCGGGGCACCGGGGAAAGACCCGCTCGTGCTGGCCGATAAGCCGTTCGGGGAGTGGAACAGCTTCCGCATCCTTCAAGTTGGTGAAATGACCACGGTGTACTTGAACGGCAAACTCGTCGTCGATCACGCCCGGCTCGAAAACTTCTGGAACCGCAAGTTGCCACTTGCTCAGAAGGCATCGGTGCTGTTGCAAACCCACGGCGGCGAAATCCGCTGGCGGAACATCTACGTTCGCCCGATTCCTGTTGCCGAAGCCAATGCGATGCTGGCGAAGAAAGCCGGCAACGGCTTCAAGTCGGTCTTCGACGGCAAGACACTCGATGGCTGGGCCGGCGCTGTGAATGATTACGAAGTGAAAGACGGCGCGATCGTGTGCAAGCCCAAAAAGGGCGGCAACCTGTATACGAAAGAAGTGTTCAGCGATTTCAGTTTGCAACTCGAGTATAAGCTTCCACCGGGTGGTAACAACGGCTTACTGTTACGCTACCCAGGGACTGGTGATGGGTCGATCACTGGCCTGTGTGAAGTGCAAATCCTCGATGACACCGCCGATCAATACGCCAAACTTGATCCCCGACAGTCCAACGGTTCGGTCTACGGCGCGATCCCGGCTGCTCGCGGTTATCTACGCCCAACCGGCGAATGGAACTTTATGCAGGTGACGGTGAAGGGGCCAAAAATCATGGTCGATCTCAACGGCACCCGCATCACGGACGGGGACATCAGTCAGGTGAAATCGTTCATGCGTGACCCGAAGACGCCACATGTGGGCAAAGATAAAACCGAAGGCCATTTCGGCTTTGGCGGGCACGATTACGCGGTTGCATTCCGTGCTATCAAGATTAAGTCGCTGAAGTAACACCGCATTTGAAGCGTGCGTCCCTCAACCGGACGCACGCTTTTCTCCTGCCAATTCCACTTCCCGTATCGTGAGAACCCAACCATGACGATTTCCCGGATCACCCGTCGTTCTGCGCTGAAAGTTGCCGCCGCAAGTTTGACGGTTCCGTTCATTTACCGTCTCCACTCCGCGACGGCAGCACCTAGCGAAACGCTACTCCATGCGGCCATCGGCGCCGGCGGCATGGGCGCATCGGACATCGGCTCGCTGACCAAGAGCAAGCACTTGAAACTAGTGGCCATCGCGGACGTGGATACTAAAGCAATCGCGGCCATGAAGCAGAAGTTTCCGGACGTGAAGGTGTACGCCGACTGGCGCGAACTGCTCGACAAAGAAAAGCAGATCGACTCCGTCAGCGTTTCCACCCCCGACCACATGCACGCCTGCCCCACGATGCGGGCGATTCGCATGGGCAAGCACGTCTACACGCAAAAGCCGTTGACACAAACGATTTACGAAGCCCGCAAGCTGACCGAGGCCGCGCGGGAGAAGAAAATCGTCTCGCAGATGGGGATTCAAATCCACTCCCACCCGGTCCATCGCACGGTGGTGGCCACGGTCCAAGCTGGTGCGATCGGGAAAGTGAAAGAGGTCCACTCCTGGAGCGGTAAAATGTGGGGCGACTTGGCGGTGAGGCCGGACCGCCACGACCAGGTTCCGGAGAACTTCAACTGGGATTTGTGGCTCGGGGTCGCGGCGGATCGGCCGTTCATCGGCAACTGCTATTACCACCCCGGCAACTGGCGCAAGCGGCTCGACTTCGGCACCGGCACGTTCGGCGACATGGGTTGCCACATCCTCGACCCGGTGTTCGGTTCGCTGGGTGTCAAGGATTTGAAGTCGGTGCAATCCGAAGGCAACGCGCCAAACGCAACCAACTGGGGGTTACACGCCCAAGTGAAGTACACGTTCCCCGGCAGTGAATTCACCGCCGAAACGGTCACGGTGACTTGGTACGACGGCAATCGTCGCCCCCCGGACGAGATCACCAAGTTGATCGTCCCGCACAAGTTGTCCGATCAAGGGTCGATCTACATTGGCGAAAAGGGCGTGATGTATTCCCCGTACATCGGGATGCCGATTTTGTTGCCCGAAGACCAGTTCAAGTCTTACAAACTCCCGGAACCCGGTGGCGCCGATCACTACTTGCAATGGGTCGATGCCGCCCGTGGCATCGGCAAAGCCTCCGCACCCTTCGACTACGCCGGGCCGCTCACGGAGATGGTGCTTCTAGGCTGCCTCTCGACTCGCTTCCCGAAAACGAAGCTGGAGTGGGATCCGATCAAACTGAAAGTGACCAACGTCGAAGAAGCCAACAAGTTCGTCCGCCGCATCAACCGCAACGGCTGGGATGAGGAAGGGTTTTAAGAATCGCTGCAAAACAACTTCCGTGCCAATTGCCCTTGCTAAATGTGGGAAAACGAACCTGTGTGTTGGCCGATTTCGGTTCCTTCAAATGGGCCGTCTTGGCTTTGTGCCCTGAAGGGGCACCGGATTGTAGCCACGGGTGAAGCGAAGCGCAACCCGTGGTCAGCGACAGCCCATTGTCAACTGCCCTGGAGGGGCGAAGGAATTCCTCTGCCCCTCCAGGGCAGTTGAGTTGGGGTGTCTCGGATTCCACGGGTTGCGCAAAGCCTCCACCCGTGGCTACAGTCCTTGACCCCTAACGGGGTCACCAATCCAGTAACACATACTCACCGACTTTTGCGTTGCTCACGAACCGTTCTCGTTCCAGCAGCTTGGTCGGTTCGGGGATTGACACGGAAGTTATTGTTTCGGCGTTGCAATCGACTACGAGTTGTCAGTTTCGGCCTTCAGGTTTTTCGCGTACTGCTTGCGGAACTTGGCGACTTTCGGCGTGACCACGAACGCACAGTAGGGTTGATCGCCGTTGCCGCGATAGTAGCCTTGGTGGTATTGCTCGGCGGGGTAGAAGGTCGTGAGCGCGGTCACTTCGGTGACGAAGGGGTCGAGGAAATACTTTGCGGTTGTCCATTCTTGGATCACAGCTTGGGCAACTGTTTTTTGCGCGTCGCTGTGGTAAAAAATCGCGGAGCGGTATTGCGGCCCGGAGTCGTTGCCTTGCCGGTTCAGCGTTGTGGGGTCGTGGGTGGCGAGGAAGATTTCGACCAGTTCGCGGTAGCTGATGGTGCGCGGATCGAACGTGATTTGCACCACTTCAGCATGTCCAGTTGTCTTGGCGCAGACTTGCTCGTAAGTGGGGTTCACAACGTGCCCACCGGCGTACCCGGAGACTACCGATTCGACACCTTGCAGTTGCTCAAACACAGCCTCGGTACACCAGAAGCAACCACCACCGAAGGTGGCAACGT
Source organism: Fimbriiglobus sp. (assembly GCA_043785105.1). Taxonomy (GTDB): domain Bacteria; phylum Planctomycetota; class Planctomycetia; order Gemmatales; family Gemmataceae; genus Fimbriiglobus. Next base: position 4,384 of record JAYVXO010000229.1, on the reverse strand, counting down.
CTTGCGTTTCGGCGCGCGGATCGCTCATGAACTACTCCTGGTTGGATTCACGGATTGCAAAAAGCTGGCCACGGCACGGTTGAACAAATCGGGCGTTTCGAGGTTGCTCAAGTGCCCGGACAACGGCAGTTCGACTAGAGTCGCACTCGGAATGGCATTTGCTAACCGCTGTGCAAAATCCGGTGGCGTGACGGTGTCCTCACTGCCAACGATTACCAGGGTTGGCCCGCGGATGGCAGCAAGGGCGGATGTGGCGTCCGGGCGGTCACGCAACGCAACCAGTGCCGCAAGCACGCCCGCCACGGATTGTTCCGCCCCCACGCGGCGGACTTCGGCCACGACGGCGGGGCGTTCTTGGTGGGTGGTGAGGCCGAGTATTTTCGGGAGCATCTGCTCCGTCAGCACGGCCACGCCAACTTCCTGAACCAGAGCCATCGACTTCGTGCGGCCTTCTTTCGCTTCGGCGGAATCGCCTTCGGCTTTCGTGTCGGCCAGGATCAAGCCGCGCAGTTTCTCCGCGTGTCGCCGGGCAAACGCCAAGGCAACATAACCGCCCATCGACAACCCACCCAACACGATTGGTTCTGCGATCCCGATCCCTGACAAAAACTCCGCAATGGCGTCGGCCATTCCATCGACACTCCAGCCTTTAGCTGGTAAGGATGATCCCCCGAAACCGTACAGGTCGGGCGTAATAACCCGGTGACGTTTTGCCAATTCCTCGACTTGCATCGTCCACATTTCGCGCGTTTGAGGGAACGCATGGAGCAACACGATCGGCGTGCCGGTTCCGGAATCGTCGTAGGAGATATGATCCACTTGGTTGGCAGCGGTCCAGTTTTTCATGGTTCGTTCCGGGGTATTTCCCGTAAGCTTTTAGAACATCAACAGTAATCCGTTATAGCCCACTGCAATCCATGCTACTCATGAAGACATCCTGCAATATGACGCGGACACCACCTGCAAATCCAGCGCCACTATTTAGAGTGGCGACTCTTTTTATAGGCTTGCTATTATTACCAGGGTGCGTTCGGCCCCAACCGACGATCGTGCCCACGAAACCCCCTGAAGTGATCGTAGACAAACCCGGCGTGGAAATGGTCACGGACTTTGAAGATTTCACAGGTCGAACCGATGCGGTTGCCAGCGTCGAACTCCGCTCCCGTGTGACCGGGTATCTGAACTCGCCGGTCCATTTCAAAGACGGCGCGGACGTGACCGAAGGCACCCTGTTGTTTCAGATTGACCCCAAACCGTACCAAGCCGAAGTGGACCGCACGGAAGCCTCCGTGCGGTTAGCCGAAGCCCACTTTTCCCGGATCAAAAAGGATTACGACCGGACCCTTTCGTTGAAAGGCAGTAAGGCCATTAGCGATGAAGAACTCGACAAGAGTGCCGGCGACAAAGCGGAGGCGGATGCCAGCGTTGGCGTGGCAGTTGCAGCAAGAAAGTTAGCGTTACAAAATTTAGAATTTACCAAGATTGTAGCCCCAATGTCCGGGCGGATGAGCCGTCGGTACGTGGACCCCGGTAACCTCATTAAAACGGATGACACCATGCTGTCACTCCTCGTGGTTCTCGACCCAATCTTCGTTTACTTCGACGTGGACGATCGCACCTTGCTGCGGACGCGGCGACTGATTGCGGACGGGAAGATGAAGTCGGCCCGCGATGGCAAGACGACTGTTTCGATTGGACTTCCGGACGAAGACGGTTACCCCCGTGAAGGCGTCGTCAACTTCATCGACAGCAAAATTGACGCGGGTACCGGAACCCTACGGATTCGTGCGGAAGTGCCGAATAAAGCCTTATTGCTTTCCCCTGGTTTATTTGTGCGGGTTCGCGTCCCAATTGGGGAACCGAAACGCGCGATTCTCGTCCCGGAAGAAGCCATCGGCACGGACCAAGGCCAGAAGTTTGTTTACCTGGTCGATGACAAAGACGAAGTCGTGTACCGCACGGTGAAATTGGGCAGCGCCTACGGCCAAAAACGGGTGATCGAATCCGGACTGACCGAGTCGGATCGGGTGATCGTCAGCGGGCTGCAACGGGTGCGACCGAAGGTCAAGGTGACCGTGAAGACCATCGAAAAGCCAAGCCCCGGTGATAAGGGCGAGAAATCAACCGCCCCGAAAACGACCACGCCGACCACGACGACCGGACGGGTGGAAGCGGCCCCGGCCCCACGAGTCGTAGTCGGCTCATAATCGGTTCGATTTTCTGGCTCAGTAGGTCACCAGCGTGCTACCGAAATTCTTTATCGATCGACCAATCTTTGCCAGTGTGATTTCAATCCTCATCACACTGGCGGGCGGATTGGCGGCGTTCACACTGCCGATCTCGCAGTTTCCCCCTGTCACGCCGCCCACGATCCAAGTCGATTGCAACTACCCCGGCGCGAGTTCCAAGATCGTCTCCGAGACAATTGCGGCGCCGATCGAGCAGCGCGTCAACGGCGTCGAGCGAATGCTGTACATGGCTTCGCAGTGTACGAGCGACGGTTCCTACACGTTGACCATCACGTTTGAAACGGGAACCAATCTCGACCTCGCGCAAGTGTTGGTCCAGAATCGTGTCAACCTGGCTCTGCCAGAACTGCCGGACGTGGTCCGGGCAACCGGGGTCACAACACGCAAACGGTCACCGGAAATTTTGCTAACGATCAGCATGAACTGCCCCGACGAGCGCTACGACCAACTCTACCTCAGCAACTATGCCGTCACGCATGTTAAGGATGAACTCGCGCGGATTGATGGAATCAGTGACGTGACGGTTTTCGGGCAGCGCGATTACAGTATGCGGATCGCCGTTGACCCCGATCGACTCAATGCCCGTGGGCTGACTGCACTCGATGTCGTGGCCGCGATTCGGGGGCAGAACCTTCAAGTCGCGCTGGGGCAACTCGGCAGCAACGAGGGTGGGGGTGACGGCGGGGTGGGTGGGGCCAAGCAGATTCCGATGACCATCGTGGGGCGGCTCACCGATGAGCACGAATTCGGCGCGATCATCGTGAAGGCCACGCCCGAAGGTAAGCTGATTCACATCCGGGATGTCGCCACTGTTGAACTCGGCGCGCGAGTGCAGGATGTGGCAAATCGCTTCGATAACAAGCCCACAATCGGCTTGGCGATCTTCTTGTTGTCAGACGCCAACGCCCTGGATACTGCCGATGAAATCAAAGCCAAGATGGCGGTTTTGAGCCGCGATTTCCCGGACGGCGTGCAGTACGAAATCGGCTACGACACCACGCCGTTCATGCGGGAGTCGATCAAAGAAGTCTTCAAAACACTCCGGGATTCGATCATTCTCGTGGCGCTGGTGGTGCTGGTGTTCCTGCAAACGTGGCGGGCGGCGATCATCCCACTGGCCGCCGTGCCGGTGGCAATCATTGGCACCTTTGCCGCCATGTGGGTCGTGGGGTTCGGGTTCAACAACCTCACGTTGTTCGGTCTCGTGCTGGCCGTGGGAATTGTGGTGGACGATGCCATCGTCGTCGTCGAAGCCGTGCAACACCAGTTGGAGTTGGGCTATGCCCCGAGAGAAGCCACGTTGCGGGCCATGCACGAAGTGGCCGGGCCGGTGGTTGCGGTCGGGGCCGTGCTCGTGGCGGTGTTCGTACCGTGCGCGTTTTTCTCGGGTATCGTGGGGCACTTCTTTCGCCAGTTTGCATTGACGATTGCAATCTCCACGATCATCTCGACGTTCAATTCGCTCACCCTTAGCCCCGCTCTCGCTGTTGTGTTGTTACGGGCCAAAGGCGTCCGGCCGGACGTTCCCACGCGGGTGATGAACGGGTTGTTCGGGTGGTTCTTCTGGCTCTTTAACCACAGCTTCGAGTTGGCAGGCCGTGGCTATGTTCGGATTGTGCGGTCCGTGATCCGGGTGCCATTGATCGTGCTATTCGTGTACGGCGGGTTGCTCGCCCTAACCTACTGGGGCTACCTACGACTTCCGACCGGGTTCATTCCGCAACAAGACAAGGGTTACCTGATTGCGAGCATTCAACTGCCCGATGCCGCATCAGCCCAACGGACGCGGGTTGTGATTAACCAAATCACGGACATCGCAATGAAGACTCCCGGCGTCCGCCACGTCAACAGTGTGGCGGGGAACTCGTTCGTGCTCAGCGCCTACGGCTCGAACTTCGGGTCGATGTTCATCATCCTGAAAGACTTCCCCGAGCGCCGGCATCCGGACTTGTATGCCGCGAAGATCATTCAGGGGTTGCAGGCCCAGCTCGCCGTCCGGGTTCCCGGCGCTCAGGTAAACGTGTTCGGCGCACCCGCTGTGTCCGGGCTCGGCCGCGCCGGCGGATTCCGCATCATGATCGAGGATCGCGGCGACGCCGGGGCCGTCGCGCTCGAAATGCAAACTCGCAACTTCG
>JAYVXO010000228.1:0-68848 GCA_043785105.1 Fimbriiglobus sp. | reverse complement strand
GAGGCGCGCATTACGGGCCAACTTCAGCACCCCGGCATCCCGGCGGTTTATCAGGTCGGAACCCTCGCCGACGGTCGGCCCTTTCTGGCGATGAAGCTTATCAAGGGCGACACGCTCGACGAGCGGTTGAAGGCCGGTCACACGGTGGACCCGCTGGCCGTGTTCGAGGCGGTCGCGCAGGCGGTCGGGTACGCGCACGCGCACGGCGTGATCCACCGCGACCTGAAGCCGGCGAACATCATGGTCGGGGCGTTCGGGGAAGTGCAAGTCATGGACTGGGGATTGGCGAAAGTGCTGACGAGCGGCGGGGTTCATCCCCGCCGAAGCGACGACCCCGAAGCGACCTCGGCCCCGACGGAGATCAAATCCCTCCGCGAGTCGGACGGCAGCTTCACCCAGGCCGGTAGCATCCTCGGCACCCCGGCGTTCATGCCGCCCGAACAGGCCGCCGGGGAAATCGAAAAAGTCAATGCCCGATCGGACGTGTTCGGCCTCGGGGCAATCCTGTGCGTGCTGCTGACCGGCAAGCCGCCATTTGAAGGGCGTGATGCCGAGAGCGTGCGGCTCAACGCCGTTCGCGGCAAAACGGAGGCGGCGTTCACCCGGCTGGACGGGTGCAAGGCCGACCCGGACGTGGTCGCGTTGTGCAAGCGGTGTCTGGCGTTCGAGCCGACCGACCGACCTGCAACGGCGGACGAGGTGGCAGCATCCGTGGCCGGGTTACGCCGCGCAGCAGACGACCGGGCGAAGCGGGCGGAGCAAGACAAGTTGACGGCGGAAGTGCGGGTAGCGGAACAGGTCAAGCGGCGGCGCGCGGTGCAGTGGGCGGCGGGGGCAGTCGTGGCGGTGCTTCTCATGGGTGTTGCGGGGACGACGATCGGGTTGATCCGGGAAGACAAAGCCCGGCGGGACGCGGAGACAGCGGAGCAGGCGACGGAGATCAAGCGGGCGGAGGCCGAAGAGGCTCGGCAGTCGGAGGCGAAGCAGAAGTTACTCGCACAAGAGAAGGAAGCCGAAGCAAACGCGGTGGTGACGTTCTTCGAGGACAAAGTGTTTGCCGCCGCGCGACCGGAGGGGCAGGATGGCGGGAAAGGCGCGGGCGTGACCCTGCGTGACGCGATCACGGCCAGCCTGCCGGCTCTCGACAAGGGGTTCTCTAAACAGCCGTTGGTCGAAGCCCGGCTGCGGAAGGCGCTGGGAATCACGTTTCAATACCTCGCGGAGCATGAGCAGGCCCGCGACCAGAGTGAGCGGGCACGGGCACTCTACACCCGGCACCGTGGCCCGGACCACCCGGACACGCTGTCGAGCATGCATAACTTGGCTATCAGCTACGCGGCCCTGAACCGCCGCGCCGATGCCCTCAAACTGCAGGAGGAGACGCTAGAGATTCGGAAGCGGGTGCTGCCCAAGGACCACCCGTACACGCTCAAGAGCATGAACAACCTGGCTGGTGACTATGCGGCCCTGAACCGCCCCGCCGACGCTCTCAAGCTGCGCGAGGAGACGCTGGCAATTCAGAAGCGGGTGCTGCCCCAGGACGACCCGGACACGCTCATGAGCATGAGTAATTTAGCCAGTAGCTATGCGGCCCTGAACCGCCCCGCCGATGCCCTCAAGCTGCTGGAGGAGACGCTGGAGATTCGGAAGCGGGTGCTGACCAAGGACCACCCGCACACGCTCACGAGCATGAACAACCTGGCTAACATCTACAATGCCCTGAACCGCCCCGCCGACGCCGTCAAGCTGGGCGAGGAAGTGCTGGCGATTCAGAAGCAGGTGCTGCCCCCGGACCACCCGCAGACGCTCACGAGCATGAGTAACCTAGCTGTCAGCTACGCAGCCCTGAACCGCCCCGCCGACGCCCTCAAGCTGTTTGAGGAAGTACTGGCGATTCGGAAACGGGTGCTGCCCAAGGATCACCCGCACACGCTCATTAGCATGAACAACCTGGCTGTTAGCTATGCGGCCCTGAACCGCCCCGCCGACGCTCTCAAGCTGCGCGAGGAGACGCTGACGATTCAGAAGCGAGTGCTGCCCAAGGACCACCCGGACACGCTTAAGAGCATGGTGAACTTGGCCGATTCCCTGATCCAACTCGATCGCGGTGCCGAGGCGATCCCGTTCCTCGACGAATTCATCGCCAAGGCCCGCACCAGCCCCGCCGTGGATCCCCGACTCATCCCGAATGCGTTCAGCCTCCGTGGGAATCACTTCCAAAAGACCGGCGACCCCACTGGCTGCCGGACCACGGCGGAGATGTGGGAGAAGTTGAACCGCCCCGACAACGGCAGCCTGTACGACGCCGCCTGTTATCGAGCCGTCACTGCCGCCATCCAAGCCAAGTCTCCAGGGGCTGATGCCGCCCGCCTCGCCGCCGAGGACGCCGACCGCGCAATAGCGTGGCTCACCAAAGCCATCGCCGCCGGGTACAACAATCGCGCCCACATGGAAAAAGACACCGACCTGGACGCCCTCCGCAACCGGCCCGACTTCCAGAAGCTGCTAGCATCGCTGCCCGAACTTGCCCCGCCACCCCGCGTTGCCAAGTGATGGCCCGACCAAATTTCGATTGTCAGCGCACCTGCATTGGAGCGCTTTCTGTTTCAATGCCGCGTTCAGGTTAGCCCGACGCGCGCGTTTTGACGTTGCGGTTTCGGGCTACCCCGAAGGGGTTGAAGATAATAGCCCAGGGTCGCGGCGCTTCGTCGCGCACCCTGGGTGATCGGCACCACCCATGACTTACCCTGAAGGGGTTGCATCTTGCGCCACTTGGAACGATGTAACCCCTGCGGGGTAAGATCCGTTTCTGGTCCAACCCAGGGTGCGCGGCGCTTCGTCGCGCACCCTGGGTTCTCGACACCACCCAGGCATTACCCCGCAGGGGTTACATCATGCGTCACTGGGAACGATGTAACCCCTGCGGGGTAAGAACCGATTCCGGGCCGACCCAGGGTGCGCGACGAAGCGCCGCGACCCTGGGCTACTATCTTCAACCCCTTCGGGGTAGTCCGAAAAGCGCAACTTCAAAACGCGCGAGAGAGGGACCGACCGAACGCCTCGCTCGCTCGTCGGGCTAACAAACAAGCGACTAGAGAACAGATCGTGTTGCGACACCCATCGCCCAGATTTCGGGCAATCTCTGTAGCAACTTCTAGCAATTCGTACTAAACTAGGTCATCTGAGCGGGCACTTCCTGCTTATCCTTCGGCTTCCTCTCCCAGGTGGCCGTGACGAATGCCTAAATTGGAGCAATTCGAGCCGCCTTTGCCCGAAATCGTGGGCACTGCGTCGGCGATGCAAGAAGTCTACCGCATGGTGTCGCTTGCCGCACCACGGTCGGCGACGGTGTTGCTCATCGGCGAAACCGGCACCGGCAAGGAAGTCATTGCCAAGGCCATTCACAAGCGAAGCAAGCGGTCCGATGGGCCGTACATTCGGGTGAATTGCGGGGCACTTCACGAGAACTTGCTCGAAAGCGAACTGTTCGGCCACGTCAAAGGGGCGTTCACCGGGGCGATCGACAATAAGCCGGGGCGGTTTGAAGCGGCCCACGGCGGGACGATCTTCTTGGATGAAATTAACAGCATGTCCCCGAAGCTTCAGGTGAAGTTGCTGCGGGTGTTGCAAGAACGGGAGTTCGAGCGGGTCGGGGAAAGCACGACCAAGCGGGTCGATGTTCGCGTCGTCGCCGCTACGAATGCCACGCTGGAAGAACTGGTTGAACTGGGGCAGTTTCGGGAAGACCTTTACTACCGGCTCAACGTCGTGCCGATCACGTTGCCACCGCTTCGGGACCGGCGCGAGGACATCCCGGCACTGGCGCAATTCTTTTTGAAGAAGTACGCGGAGCAAAATAAGTTGTTCCCGGCGCCGGAACTCAACCCCGAAGTGCTGACGGCGCTCAAATCCCACGACTGGCCCGGCAACGTGCGGGAGTTGGAAAACGCGATCGAACGGCTCGTGGTGCTGTCGGACAACGGGCAACTCTTGGCCGAGGTACTCAAGCTCGATCGCCCCCGGATGGCGCTGCGGTCGATGAAGCCGAACGGGGGTGCTGTTGCACACGACGTGCCGTCGATCATCCGGGCGCTCATCAAAACCGGCGTGACCAGTTCGCTTCCGCCGGCGTCGAAACTCTATGATTACCTTGTGGGCGGCGTGGAGCGGGAGTTGATCGAACAGGTGATGCGGCAGTGCGACGGCGTGCAAGTGAAGGCCGCCACGCGACTCGGGATCAACCGGAACACGCTGCACAAAAAGATCGAAGAGTTTCGCACCCAAGACGCCAAAGCGGACGCGGTGCCCGATCAACTGGAAGCAGATCACTAAATGAAGGCCACCATGTTCCGACACGTCATTTCGGCTCTTAGCGTTTTGCTGGTCTCGCACACCGTCTTCGCAGCGGGTGTGGCTGTGGAACCGACGAGTTACTCGAAGTCGGTGAACAACAAAGGCCTATTTATCTTCGTCCAGTTCGGCAACATTCGGATCGAACTGGAAAACGGGTCCGACAAGCAGAAGCGGCAGTTCGTTGAACTCCGAGAAACGTTTCCGAAGCCGGGGCTGTACAAAAACGCCGACACGATGGACTTGGTGTGGGAAACGAAGTTAGAGGAGTTCGTTCCGCGTGACCACGCGCTGATTTCCGACGACGGCGTCTACATGGTGCGAATCGAAGGGGATTTTTGGCGCACCGAGAGTTTCCCCGGTGGCATCCGACCGACCGAATCCACGGTCCAAAAACAACTCGACGGACCTGCCGTGAGCTTCTTCAAGAATGGCCAACTGACGAAACGTTACATGCTCCGCGAATTCGTCGAAAATCCTTACGAGCTACACCACTCCCCGGAACACCTGTTGTGGTACGCCAGCGGATCGCTGAACGAAGCCAGCGGTCGCTTCGTGATGTACACCCAAGAATCGGTGAAGTACGCCTTCGACTACAAAACAGGCGAGATTCTCGAAAAGTCCCCCGTCGGTCTCGCCAACCCGTTAATGCGGCAAATTCTATTCGTGTGCGGTGGGATGTCCGTGCTCATCGCCGGCGCCTGGGCCATTTTCGTGTACCGTCGCCGTGTGCCGGATAGTGTGCGTGAAGCCCAACGCCACGGATGAAATCAGCACGCCCCATCCGAGTTCCCAGGGCATCGCCCTGGGCTGACAGAACATCCCTTTCAGGGCCGAAAACCCTGTTGACGACAGCGTGCCAAAACGATTTGTCAGACGCATTCTTGCCTGCATATCGGATTTCGCTCTTGGCATAGCGGGGGTAGGCAGTCTACAATCCCTAAACCGATGGCCCCTGCGCCATCCGTTTTTTGGCAAAAACAGTTTGCGAACTCCTCGTTTCCATCCCCCGCCCGTCTGTTGATGACCTCTGACGGGCCGCTACGTTCGCCGTTTTGGTGACGTTAGCTACTTCCGCACCGCGAAAGTCGATCCATGACCGTGACCAATTCCACTACGTCGCAAGGCGTCCTCGAAGTCACCCCCAAGGGGTTCGGGTTTCTTCGAGACCCCGCGCGCCAATACGCCGCCCGGCCCAACGATCCCTACGTGTCGTTGCCCCTCATTCAGCAATTCAAACTGAAACAAGGGCTACTCGTGGCAGGGCGGGTGATGCCGCCGCAACGCGGCGACGCCGGCCCCCGGCTGACTACCGTCGAGCAAATCGAAGGCACCGAAGCGAAAGCGTTTCGCCGCCGCAACTGGGACGAACTGACGCCGGTGGACCCCACGTCCTGGCTCCGGGTCGAAACCGGCGCGGAGCCGCTGACCACCCGCGTCATCGACCTGTTCACGCCGATCGGCAAAGGGCAGCGGGGTTTAATCGTCGCGCCGCCTCGTTCCGGCAAGACGGTGTTGCTGTCGCACTTGGCCTCCGCGATTGCGTTGAATTACCCAGAAATCCACGTGATTGTGCTGTTGGTCGATGAACGCCCGGAAGAAGTGACGGACTTCCGGCGCATGTTCCTGCGGCCCGAGGTGAAGGCCAACGGCGGTCAATGTGAAGTCGTGGCGAGTAGCAACGACCAAGACGCCGTCGTCCACACCCGCACCGCCGAGTTGGTGATCGAACGTGCCAAGCGGCTGACCGAACAAGGCCGCGACGTGGTCGTGCTGTTGGACAGCCTGACGCGGTTGGCCCGCGCTTACAACAAGGCAAGCGGGTCAGGCGGCAAGACGATGTCCGGTGGCGTCGATAGCCGCGCGCTGGACATCCCGAAGCGACTGTTCGGCGCCGCCCGCGCCTTTGAAGAAGGCGGCACGCTAACCATTTTGGGCACCGCGTTGATTGAAACCAACTCCCGCATGGACGACGTGATTTTCCAGGAGTTCAAAGGCACCGGCAACATGGAACTGGTCCTCGACCGCAAGCTCGCCGACAAGCGCATCTACCCCGCCATCGACCTGTCGCAATCCGGCACCCGCAAGGAAGAACGCCTCCTCCCCCCGGAGATGTACGAACGCATCACCCTCCTCCGCCGCAGCCTCCTCAAAATGCGCCCCGACGAATCCATGGAAGCCCTCATCAAACAACTCGCCAAAACCGCCTCGAACAGCGAATTCCTCGACACCGTCGGCAAGTTCACGGGGAAGTAAGGTGGGAAGCTGCTCGTATAACGACAGGTTACTCGGGCTTCCAATTTTGTGTTTCGCTCCGGACTCTTATAATTGCAAAAATTTTTCACGTTTGTAACGGAGGCTATCACATGTCAACTGCCACAGTTAAAGAAGAGGCTCGACGGTTGGTCGAACAGCTTCCGGACGACGCGACTTGGGAAGACCTGCAATACCAAATCTACTTCCGGCAAGCGGTGCAAGCCGGTCTGGACGACTCCCACGCCGGACGAGTAGTGCTGTTATCGGAAGCGAAACGTCAATTCGGGCTGGATTAGCCATGACGGTGACTTGGACCGATACGGCATTAGCTGACCTGCGTGTAGTTCAAACGTATATTGCGAGACATTCCGCATTGTATTCGCGTCGTATGATCGTGCAGATTTTCGCGCGGAGTGAACAGTTGACGAGTCAACCCAGGCTAGGATCTGTTGTACCTGAGTACCAGCATGACTCGCTGCGTGAACTGTTAGAACACCCCTACCGGATCGTGTATCGTGTGGTGGATGACACCCAGATCGACATCGTAGCTGTGGTTCATTCTGCCCGGCAAATGCCTCGCGGTTTATGAATCACCTCACTTCTTCGAGATAGGCGTGACAGTGTGGATTGAGTCAATTGCTACTCGGGTCGGTTCCTGGCACCGTGGAGACCACAGATGCCTCAGACTTTAGAGTTACCCGACAACCTCGCGGACGCCTTGACCGATGAGGCGTTGCGCCGGGGTATGTCACTGCCCGATTACGCCATCCGCTTACTCACTTCAGCCTGCCCCTTTGTATCTGAAGTTCGCAACGGAGCAGATCTCGTTGCGTTTTGGCACGCGGAAGGCCTCGTCGGCAGCCGTTCGGACATTGCCGATAGCCAAGTTCAAGCCCGTCAACTGCGTGAGCAAGCCCAACACCGAGGAGCATGAACATCATGCTTGTCCTCGATACTGGACATGAATTGCTTACGAACAAAGGTTATGTCGAATAGAATGTTGACGCCTATTCGCAAACGTATCGGAGGAACGGTCATGGACCCTACGATGACCTGGGATGTTGTGCAGACGTGGCCGGTGGAGGAACGGTTGGCGTTTGCTTGTCGGCTGTGGGATCAGGTGGTCGATGGTGGTTGGCAGCCGGAAGCGTCGGATGACCTTATCGCTGAACTCGATGAACGTCTGGCAGCCCACGAGGCTGACCCGACTAACGTGCGGACTTGGGAGCAGGTACTGGAGCGAATCCGGAGTTGGTGATGCTGGTGTATTATGTTCACGCAGACTGTTGTGGCCAACCTGAACTTTGTACCGAGGTAACCCGGATGAACATTGGCGAACTGCGAACTGTCTTATCGGATGGCCCGGATGCGGGGGTTCACTTGATGTTGCCGGGGGGCGAGTTCGTTCCGGCTCACTTCCACATCACGGAGGTGGGGCGGGTGCAGAAGGACTTCATCGACTGTGGCGGGACGACGCGGTCGTCCGTGACTTGCGTTCTCCAAGTGTGGGTCGCCGACGATGTGGATCACCGGATCACGACGACCAAGTTGGCTGCAATTTTGCGGATGGCGGCTCCTCTTTTGAAGTCGGACGAACTGCCAGTTGAGATGGAATACGAAGGGGCCACGGTGTCGCAATACCCGGTGGCAATGGCCGAGGTCACGCCGGCGGGCGTGCTGTTTCACTTGGGGACCAAACACACCGATTGCCTGGCCCGCGAGAAGTGCGGGGTGGTACCGGTCGGGGAGGCGTGTAGTCCAGGGTCGGGTTGTTGCTAGCTGTAGGGCATGGTGTTCAGGTTGTTCGGCAACTTCGCGCTTGACTTCGCTCGTGCGTTTCACGAATGTGAATCCGTGCGGTCGGTCACCAAGTCCGTGGCACAGGCGACGTGGCGAGGCTACGGCAGCCGCAACGGCGGCGAGGTTCCGGGCGACTTGTAATACGAGTGCCGTTGAAAAGTGTAGAGAAAGCCTTGCCAGACCCGGTTGATATTGGAACGATTCTCGGCTTCACCCCGGCGTGGTCTGCACTCGGGGTAGTCGATCAAGCATTTCTGGAACGGGCGAAAACAGAGTGCGGCTATGTTACAACACGTTCCCGGCGAACCGGCGACGTCAGTCGCCTGGGTGGGCTACCACAAACAGGAGTTCAGTTTTTACCCCGGCAACTTGTGTCGGGTGGTTTGTCACAAACACGAGGCAGGTTTTACCCAGGCGACTGACGTCGCCGGTTCGCCGGGAATGCCAAATTCGGTCGCCACTTCATCGCACTCGCTTTTGACAACCGCACTTCGCGCAGCTAGCCTTTCGTGCCGCTATTGGTCGGACACAACTTGAGATCCCGCGATGAAACCTTATCCATATGCCCCGTTGGTCATTTTCCTGATAACCGGGTGCGGACTGGGTCCGCAATCGTCGTCCATAGATCCCGACAGCGTGCGTGTCGAGACGACGCGGACTTTGGTCGAAGCGCGACAGGGGTTTCAGACCAAGTTAACGGGGCCGTCGCACGTCAAAGAGGAAGTCCCCGAGCCGCCGGCTCGGTTGTTTCGCACGGTCCGGTACGAATCGCCGGTCGGCAAGCTGGCCGCGTACCTCACGCCGGACCCGAAGGACGGCAAGAAGCACCCCGCGATCATTTGGATCACGGGCGGCGATTACTACTCGATCGGCGAGAGTTCTTGGGCCGCGATGAATCCGAGTAACGAACAGTCCGCCGCCGCCTACCGCAAAGCCGGAATCGTGATGATGCGGCCGTCCCTGCGCGGGGGCAATGACAACCCCGGTCGTAGGGAAAGTTTTCTCGGCGAAGTCGATGACGTGCTGGCCGCCGCGGAGTACCTGAGCAAGCAAGAGTACGTTGATCCGAAGCGCATCTACTTGGGCGGCCATAGCACCGGCGGCACGCTCGTTCTACTTGTGGCGGAGTGTTCCGATCGGTTCCGGGCGGTCTTCTCGTTCGGCCCCGTGCATGACGTGTCCGGTTACCCCGCCGAGTTCAACCCGTTCGACACGACCAACCCGAAGGAAATCACGCTCCGCTCACCGGGCAAGTGGCTTGCGACCGTCAAGAGTCCGACCTTTGTTTTGGAAGGCGCGGTCGAGGGAAACATTGATTCCCTCAAGGCGATGGCGAAATCCTCGACCAACGCCAAGGTCCAATTCCTGCCCGTCCGTCGGGCCAGCCACTTCAGTATTCTCTACCCACTCAACCGCTTCCTCGCCGACAAAATCCTGCACGACGAAGGCCCCGAGTGCAACATCACACTCACCGAAGACGACGTGAACAAAGCCTACTCGAAGTAGGCGACGGCGAACCATCCCTGTCACGGCGTTTAATGTAGCCAAGAATAAGATTTGGAGGTTCACACGTGCCAGACTACCGCGTTTACAGGGGTGACCAGTTGCTTGGAACGCTGTCACGAGTCGATGGGGATATGCCGTGGCACCACGGCACGTTTGAGCCGACCGCTGCATTTGAGTCGGTTCGCCCACTGTTTGATCGGGAACGAGCGATACTTGATGCCGATCGCATGGACGAGTGGGAGATCGCATGGGATGAGATCGCCGCACCCGGTCTCCGTCTGGAGCCAGTTAACGGTGGCGAGGTCATCGACGAGTTTCTGCTGCACATTGACGGGGCAATAGCGTGGTGGCGGTACTGAATAATTCAGATCAGACGTGATTCGCGGGTGCCCCGTTGCTATTTGACTTCAGTCCGGAAGGGTCACCACTTGTCCGTCCCGGCGATTGATCAGGCGGCGGTGGGTTTCTTCCGTGATGGAATAGGTGATCCAACGAACCGACCCGTCGCACAGCGCGACGCCGAACCCGGACGGGTGAGCGCTGCCGTACCGGAACGTGTCGAGGTTGGAGTCCGGCCCGGCCTCGTCCCGCTTGGGCGCAGCATAGTTGCCGTTCCACGACGCCCAGCGGATGATGTCACGTTCGTCCGACACGTAGGGGCCTTCGTCGTCGCCGTACTCGGTGCCGGACGCGGCTGACGACCGGCTGACATACTTTTCCCCCAAGAGGTAGGTGCTGCCAGTGCCGTCGGTGATGTCCGCGATGCGGAACTTGCTCCGGACGTGCGATATCCCGGTGACCGGGCCGAGGTCGGGGAACGAATAGGCGTTGCTCTCGACCTGGGCGATGCTGGTCGGGGCATAAAACCGGAGGAAGTTTTCGCCGCCGTTGATCGCGTAATCCAGCCGGGCGCCCTTAGGTCAGCACCCCGCACAGGACGGGCTTGACCACGAAACCCAGTGAATTGCCAATCGGGTAGGTCTTGGCTTCCCGGCGGCTGGGGCAATGCAAGAGTGTCAGCGGCGTTTCGAGCCGCCGCACGTTGGCCGCTTCCAGCGCGGTGCCCGTCGTCCCCGCCCCGAGGTTGAACAGCGGTCCCTGTTCGATCATCGGCAAAATCGCGTACAGCCACGAACCGGGCTGCCGATCGCCGGTGCCGCGGTCCGGGTGCGGCGCCCAGCCGACCCCCCAACCGGACGACGGGAATTGCCCGTTCGCGTCGTGGAAGCTGTGCATCGCCAGCCCCAACTGTTTGAGGTGATTGGCGCAGCGGATTCGCGCCGCCGCTTCCCGCACCTTCTGCACGGCGGGCAACAACAAGCCGATGAGGATGGCGATGATCGCAATCACCACCAACAACTCAATCAACGTAAACCCGAACCTAGCCCGGAACCTGGGAGTGGAACGCATAACTAACCTCCTCGAAATGAGAACAACCCGTTTCGCTGATGAGAAGCGATTAGAGAAGTTGAGTGAGAATTCACTCACCTCTTCCAAGTAACTCACATTCTACTACAGCTGTCAAGAAAAAACTATCGAACGATGACGGCATTTGTCAGATCGCTAATACCGACACTACTGGATGGTAACTTGATCGGTGTTGCTGGATCGTGTACGTCCGAATTACCTCGATTGAGGTCGCTGCGCTAGCGATGACGACGCTGCGACCCCTACCGGGGTCGTCGAGACTGGGTGCTTCCTGGGGTGCGCGAAACGCGACCCCAGGCTAATGGCTTCAATCCCTTCGGGATAAAGAACAAGCCGAAGCATCCCGGAGGGATGCCAGCGATTCGCTGGGGGTTGAGCGGAGCGATACCCAGGTTCGTATCCGACGGGGCGCCAGAGATTCGCTGGGGGTTGAGTGGAGCGACACCCCAGGTTCGTATTTTTTAGATCTCGTTGGCGACTTGGGTTTCTTGTCGTGGTGCTGTCGGGCAATATTGCACATCGTTTTCCCAACTGCCTTAAACGCACGAAGTCTGCGGGTATTACGCCCGCAGACTTCGTGCGTTTGTTTGTTCCGCACCCATCAGGGTGAGGTCAGTTGAAACTGGTGATCGGCTAGCCCCCCGGCTGGTACGTCCAATTGCAACGTGCTGCTGCTGTTGTACCGGGTCGGGATCGTCGGCCCGGTCGGTGCCTTCTTTTTATCGCCACCGGCGTCGGCGTCCCGGTCTTCGCCCGGCGTGTGGGCGGTGTAAAGGTAGATGCGAATCTGGTGTTTGCCGACGACGGCTCCCTTCGTGTTCGGGTCGAGTTGGGATTTCAGAGTGAACCGCCCCTCCTTGTCCGTGACCGCCATCGACCCGGTCCCCGGATCAACGCCGGCTGATGGTGGGAGCGGCTGAAACTCGACCGAAGCTCCTTCCAGCGGTTTCCCGTTCAGTGTGACTTTGCCCGTGACCGGCGCGAAGGTGTACTTCGATTCGCCACAACCGATGACGCCGAAAAGTGACGGCACCAAGACCGCGAACGCCATGAACTTTCGCATGAAGTGTCTCCGGTGGGTTAGTCCAATTGGGCGACTTCACCACCCGCGATGGTGGCGACACCGACCCACAGATTGATGTCGATACTCTGGCGGATGAACCGAACCGATCCGTCGCCCATTGCCGCGTTCATCCCGCCGGTGTGGAACGACCCCCACCCGCGTTTGCACGGGTTGCTGTCGCCTTGGGCGACGCACCGGTCGTAGTCGGCCAAGAGTGTTCGGGTTTGCGGCACGGCCGACGATTGGTTGTACGACGTGTAGGTGTACGCCCAGAACGAGGTGCGGGTGGGCGTCGTCCGGGTGGCGTATTCGGAAAGCATCACGGTGTTCGAGGTGCCGTCGGTCACGGAAGCGAAGGTCTCGGCGGTTAGCCCGTAGAGCCTTGACGTGCCGTGAATCATGCCGCGTTGCTCCCGTGGTAAGTTCCGACCGCTTTCGGGATCGTCAAACCACCAGCTCTGACCCGTCGGCCCGTACCCGCGCCCAGACATCGCCCGGTACGAGGATGTCATCCACTGACCACCGGATCCGGGACCACTGGCGGGTTGCACTAGTTTGCCCGCGTTGATGTCGGAAGGGCAATTGTAAGTCTTGACAATGAACTGCCGAAAAACGGTCTGGGCCGTGTTCTCGTTCTGCAACGTCTGGTTGTAAAGCTTGAACAGGTTTTGCTGTTCGATGTACGGCAAGATCTCGATGGCCCAGTTGGTGCCGCTTTGCGTGCCACAGCACGGGCCGTCCGTCACGCCGCCGACGGGGAACTTTCCAACGGCGTCGTGGTGGTTGTGGACCCCGAGAGCCATCTGCTTGAGGTTGTTGGAACACTGAGCGCGGGCGGCTGCTTCGCGCACCTTCTGCACGGCCGGCAACAACAGGCCGATGAGAATGGCGATGATCGCGATCACCACCAACAACTCAATCAACGTGAACCCGGACCTAGCCCGGAACCTGGGAGAGGAACGCATGACTAACCTCCTCGAAATGAGAACTACCCGTTTCGCTGATGAGAAGCGAATGGAGAAGATGAGTGAGAATTCACTTATCTCTTCCAAGTTACTCACACCCCACCGTCGCTGTCAAGAAAAAACTATCGAACGATGACGGCATTTGTCAGATCGCTGATACCGACACTACTGGATGGTGACTTCATCGGTATTGCTGGATCGTGTACGTCCGAAATACCTCGATTGAAGTCTCTGCGCCTGCGATACAACGCTGCGACCCCTACCGGGGTCGGGGAAATGTGGGGACGCGATCCTGGGGTCGCAGACGCGACCCCAGGCTAATGGCTGAAATCCCTTCGGGATAAAAAAGCCAGCAGGTTGAAGCATCCTGAAGGGATGCCAGCGAGCCGCTACTTCTTTTGGCCCTTTGGCGACTTGGGTTTCTTCTCGTGATGGTGGGTGCCGTCGTAGCCATCACGGCGTTGCGCGAGCATGAAGTCGTAGAGCCATTTTGCTGCGGTTTCCCAACTGCCGTTGTGGGCCTTGGCGATTACGTCATCGAGGTACTCCGCCGATGGCTTCGGGAGTTTGCCAGCTTCCCGGTACGTCACCAGTCGTGTCTGGCACGCGGCCAGTTGCGTTACGTCACGGGCGGTGACTGCCGTGAACAACGCATCGACGGTGTTGAACACCTCATCGTCCGGTCCCATCTGGGGCGGGGTGCGGAGGTTCAGAAGTACCGCTACGACGAACCCGACGGCCAGTACCCCGAGCGCGATCCATGCCACCTGCTGGCGGTTCCAAGTCGCCACTGACTTAGTAGTCGCCATTGACCACCTCCCCTTTGTTCCGAGTGGAAAGTGCCACCCACGTGTTGGGGTTGATGAAGGCGTTGATGAACCGCACGGAGCCGTCGCCGAGGAGCACGTTGCACCCCGGCGCACCGTGTTCGCCCCACATCTCGTCGGTGTGGCCGAACGGGTTGTTCGGGGCGTGGATGATGACTTGCGGGTGGTCATGGGTATCCGGCCCGCTGTGCGCCCCGACCAGGCAGGTGGCCGCGTTGTTCTCGCTTGGCCAGGGGCGTAGATCGAGGCGTGGTGGTGTCACTGCGCCGGGGACGACGCCGACCCACGTCTTGTTGCTCAAGAACGAACTATGTTCGCCGAGGAAGACGGTGTTCGAGAGGCCATCGGTCACACCGGCGACCGTCGTTTTGGAGTTCGGGTAGAACGGCCCGTCGATCGTGACGGGGATGTTACTGTTGGCCGGGATCGGCTCCGGCACGTCGAAATCGTAGCAGTACGCCGGTTCCCGCCCCCACGGCTGGTGGATGCCGGCGTTGGTGACGTAATGGCTGTGGCCGAAGACGACCCGGCTTCCCGTGGAAAGCACAATCGGAACCCCGTGCCGCCGGTCGGACCCCTCCTTCTGGACTTCAAACCCGTCACTGCCGCCCGTCGCCGACGGGCAGATAAACATCGCCACTTTTATCTTCGCCGCTGCCGTGTTTTCGGGTGCCCAACAGGGCAGGTTCATGTTGAACTGTCGGAACAAATTGTCTTGTTCCAAGTAGGGCAGAATCAACGTGCCCCACGCAAACCCGCTCGGGCCAACCCGAATGTCATCACCGTAACTGACCCCGTAGGCAGTGCCGTTGGCATACGGGTTGGTGACGCACGAGGGCGGGTACCTGCCGTTGGAGCTTTCGTAATTGTGAAGCGCGAGTCCAAGCTGCTTCAGGTTGTTCGTACATTTAGCCCGGCTCGCCGCTTCACGAACCTTCTGAACAGCCGGAAGGAGCAACCCGACCAAGACCGCAATGATGGCGATGACGACAAGTAGCTCAATCAGCGTAAAGCCTGAACGTTGGTGCTGAAGTGCTGGAATTCTGACCCGTCGCATGGAAGCCTCCGAGAGAGCATAGTCTAGGTTAACATCGACGATTAGCTTAGCCTAATTACTGAAGAAGTTCAAGCTAATTGCCGTGTGGTTTGCTTTCGGAGTCGCCACTTTGAAAAATCGGGAGTTACTAAGCAGTAGAGGACAGACTAAAATCGCGGCCAATTTCGCAATATTAGTGTCCCAGTTGCCTAGGTCGTGTGGACAGCAAGTGGGTAGTCTGCGTCCCGTGTGTCATTTCAACAGGAACATGATCGTGACCAAGTGAACGATCGCCAGGAAGTTCTTGGCCTTCTTCTCGTACCGGGTCGCAATCCGACGTTATTGATTCACCCGCGATCAAAATCGCTCACAGACATTCCGCTCCTTGTCAGTGTGGCGGTCATACTCGCGCGGCCCGACCCGATTCCACTTGGGCGGGATCACGGCTTCCGCATCCCGTACTGCGATCTCCTCGACCAACTTGTTGCTATCGTACCCTTTGTCCACAATCACGACTTCGGGTTGGTGGTTCGCCAGCAACGCCTCCGCCTGACCGGGCGTTAGCCGCAACGCGACGGACTGGCCGATGCCGTTGAAACTCCCATGAATCTTCGTGCCACCCCCCCTCGGCTCCGTCCCAGTCCTTCGTCCGCTTGACCGCCCGACCCGTTCACTTTTTTTGGCACCCGCCGCGCTCGGGTGGGCGCGAATCACCGTCGAATCGAGAATCAGCACGTCCACATCCGGTCCTGGATACGATCCCAGTCGGTGTCAGAAATCTCGTGTCGCGCAGGCATAACAGACCCCCTCCGTGGAAGAAAGAGGCCCGCCACCTACCAAAACTCCCTAGTTGCTGTCCACACGATCTAGTAATCGCCGGTGAACACTTCGCCACCGTTTCGGCTGCACAGGGAGCGGTAGTTGTCGATGCTGACTGTGGACGAAACGAAGCGCGACGACCCGTCCATGTTGAGGAACTGTGCCCCGCCGGTGTGGCTCGAAAAGAAACTCCCCGGACTGTTATCGGGGTGGTTCGGTTGCAACGACGTGATGCGGACGTGGACTAGCACAGCGGTCGGCGTGGCGCGGCACTGAAAGCTCGGCTGCGCGGCGTTGTAGCGGGGGGCGGTCGGCGCGTAGACCGTCTCCTGTTGCCACACCGGGCCGACCCAACTGTTCTCCGAGAACCGGCTGGTCCGTTCACCGACGCCGATGGTGTTGCTCGATCCGTCCGTGATGTCCTCGACGCGAACGCGGCTGTTGCGATGGAACACGCCGGTGTACGCTTGTTCTTCATACCCGAGCGTTCCCAGGCATCCCGCGTAGCTGGCCACACTCGCCTGCCCCAAAACCGTGAGCGGGCTACTCGGCGACGGGTAGCTGAAAGAATTCGGTGGGGTCCAACTGCTGCTGCCGGAATCCGTGAGGTTGACGAGCTTGGGGGCGGTATCGCTGGGGCAGACATAGATGGAGACAAACGTCTCACGCCCCGCCTTATTCACGGGGTCCAGGATCGGTAGGTTCTGGTTGATACTGCGATGGAGGTTGTCCTGCTCCATAAAAGGCAGGATGTGGTAGAAGAGACTCCAACCGGGGCTAAAGTCCGATTGCCGGAGCCGTCGTGGTCGGGGCAGTACCCGCAGTAAACCCCGGAGGGAAGTAGCCGTAAGCCGAGTGGTAATTGTGCAGCCCGAGGCCAATCTGCTTCAGATTGTTCAAGCACTTCGCCCGACTCGCCGCCTCGCGGACCTTCTGCACGGCGGGAAGTAGCAACCCGATGAGGATGGCGATGATGGCAATGACCACCAGTAACTCGATCAGCGTAAACCCGAATCGGTAGCGTGGAAGTGGTTGAATTCTAACGTGTCGCATAGAAGTCTCCAAGGTAACATAGGCTAGGTTAACATCGACGATTAGCTTAGGCTAATTATTGAAGAAGGGCAAGCTAATTGAACATTCTGGCTCTGCCAACAGTCGTTCTTGCAGAAATGCAGCGGTAACCGGGTGTCGGATGGCTATAAAATCGAGAATGCGTTAACTAGATGTTTGAATCTGGGAGACACGAATGGCGAACGGTTGGCCTGTGGAGCAACATCTCCGAACGCAATTGACGGCACTTTTCGGTGCGTCGCCGCGTGGTGCCACGCCGTTTGTTGTGGAATGGATTGGGACGACATACCGCTTTGCCAGCCGCAATTTCGCGGACCGGGATCGGTTTACGGATGGCGAAGGGGCGAGGCGTTTCGGCGGGCGGTTCAACCCGATTGGCGGGCCACGAACGCTGTACTTGTCGCTGGACCGTGCCACCGCCACTGCGGAACTCGATTCGTGGTACGCTTACTACGGCATCCCTGATTCGGCGTTCCAGCCTCGGGTTTTAGCTGCGGTGGCTGTCTGTATCGGGTCAGTCTTGGACCTGTCAGCGCCGGAAACTTTGGTCGAACTGGGACTCACAATCGAACATATTGGCGAAGAATGGCGGGTGATCTCGGACGAAGGCAATGTGGCGACCACGCAGATGTTCGGTAGACTGGCTTACGAGGCCGGCTTTGAGGGGTTGCGCTTTCCCTCCGCCCGTCGGCCTGATGGGGTCAATTTGTCCCTGTTTCCGGACAATTTCCATGATGGTTGCCACGCCGTGATGCTCAATTCCGACTGAACCTGCAAAATTTCCTGCAAAATTGCTTGACGAAACGGCTTGCGTCACCGATATAGTGTGATAGAGATCGTTTCACAGGGTAGGACGCCCAGTGCTGACCCGGAGACTACGATGGTGCCGATCGACATGCCGCAAATGGCAGCAATTCTCGCCAAAGACGATCCCAGCGTGTCCGGAGAATTGCTGACCCGCTTGCGGCAAGAAATGGGCTTAAACCGTGCCGATTTTGGTCGGGTCGTCGGCCTCTCGGAGCGGTCCGTGGCCACGTGGGAAACCGGGGCCGACCTCAAAGAATCCTCGTTACGCACGATCGTCGAAATCGGCAGACTGTATTCCAAGTTGAGTCAATCGTTCCCGTCACCCGAACAACTTTCCTGTTGGCTGAAGGCGCCGAACAAAGCCTTTGGCGGCTCGCAACCCCTCCAAGTCATCGAACGCGGCGAAATCGACCGCATCTGGCGCATGGTGTACTTCCTCGAATCCGGCTCGCCGAGTTGAGTTCCTGTTACCCATCATTTGAGATTGACGAGAAAGAACGATGAACATCAGTAAAATGCTTCCGATACACGTATCCGGAAAGCGCCTTCATGCCTTGCTGGTCACTTCGTCTGTTACCCTGGCAATCTGCTTTGCCTTGATTGGAATGAGTTTGGCGTTCGGTTGGGGCGGTCCGCTATATGTAGTTGCGTTTATTTTCGGAATCGCTTCCTACGCATCTTTCATGCGATGGGTTGCACAGCAAGATCACCGCACGAGGCTCATGTGGAATCTGGAACGGCTTAGGCAAATGCTTGGTTATGAAGGCGATCCAGGCCCGTTTCCGTACTAACACCAATCTGGTAGCACCCGTAGATTTTTCGCTCTATGCAACAGCCTTCTTCTACGGACTCATCGGCAGCATCGCCGAGGAGCTCGTGAGCTGGCAGGCCAATGTCGGGAACCGAGGGGGAATGCCGGCCAAATATCGCCGCAAAACCTTTCTAATCTTTCGGGCAGCACTCGCAGTTGTCGGAGGACTTGTCGCCAGTAGCTTCGCCAGTCAACGCTATGATTACTATGTTTACGTCTACATCGGGTTTTCACTTCCCTCCATTCTGACCAAGTTCAGTAGTAACCCAGCACTGCCTGACGCAAACTGATCGGTCTCGTCGATACGCCATTATTATCAGCGATTCGCTTTCTCCCGATCCACGATTTTCCGAATGCTGTAGGCGTTACGCAGTTGCAGCATGGGTACAGGTTTTGTTAGCCCGACGCGCCAGCGAGGGGTTACGCCGAACCCCTCGCTGGCGCGTCGGGCTAACAAGCAACTGCGTAACTCCTATGCTGTTCAACTCAGTTCCTCAGCGACATTGTCGCTCGATAAACGCGCATTTTCCCCTACTTCCCCCATCTTATTGCCTTGCTCTCTCGTCGTTAAGTGCAATGTCTTCGCAGTCAAGGTTCGGTGGTGGTCGTTCGCTTCTTTAGCGATTGTCGTCAAACCGATTCGTTTTTGGATTTCGGTTGGTCTGGTTGGCTCGAACAGCGGAACGGAATGGCTGTACCGAATGCGACTGTTGCACCGTCTTTAACTTGATGGCCATTGGTTGATTTCGGTTTCATAATTTCGCGTTTCAGCGGGGATAGGTCGGGTTGCGCCACGGGAACGGGTTACATTTGTGGTGGCGCGTGATGATTTGTGATCGGGGCATAGTATCTTGCGTCGTCCAGCCGGCTATGCTTTAAGTTAACATAAGCAATACCCGAAGTTTGCACCGGCCGTTGAATTTGTGCCGGTTATTCCCACAGGTGGGATGACCAGAGAACTGAGCAGTTTTCCGGTTAGCCCGTGACACACACCAGGAACATTGCCCCGGCTTCGTGCCGGTGCGACGTGCGTCGGAGGTAGCGATCGTGGCAGGGAACACTCAGCGGTATTTTGGGTTGCAAGCACCACGGCCACGAACCGGGCGGCTATTGCGGCTCGAACAACTGGAAGGTCGGGAAGTCCCGGCGATCATCCAAAACGGGATTCCCAGTTGGGTCTCCGGCGGACCGCACCCCGCCATCAATAGTCAAACGACGGGCTTGACGGGCACGTTTAACAACCCGACCTCGGGTGCCGTCGAAGAAATCGCCCCTCACCCCACGGACGCGAACATCGTGTTCGTCGCCGGGGTCAACGGCGGCGTCTGGCGGACCACGAACGCCACGGACGTGGACCCAACTTTCACCCCTCTCACTGACCAACTCCCGTCACTCACCATCGGTTCGTTGAGTTTGAACCCGTTCAACCCCAATCAACTGATTGCGGGGGGCGCGGCCCATTCTTCCGCTGCCGCAATCCGCGGGGATTTGATTGGAGCGATCTACACGGAAAACGCACTCGACCCGAATCCGTCGTTCCGCGTGCTAGGTCCGTTAGCGAATCAAAACATCGAAGCCGTGTTGTCCCGACCGGGGTATCTGCTGGCCGCCGGGGACAATGGCGTCTTCCGCAGCACGGATAACGGGGCCACGATCCAGTTCTTAAGTAATGCGACAGTAGCGACTCTGGGTCAACTTCCGGTTCAGCCGGCAAACGGCGGAACGTATTTCTACGCGGACGCAGACCCCACCAATCCGAACATTGTCTACGTGGCTGGGAAATTAGGGGTATTTCGCACCAACAACTTCTTAGCGGCCACCCCGATCTGGACGAACATCACCGACCCCCGGATGCAAATCGGGGCCAACACCGACAACATCAAGTTGTCGATCAACAGTAGCCCGTCCGGTACGGTGCTCTACATCGGTGTCGTCAACAACGGGTCGTTGGTCTCGGTGCTGTATTCCACCCAACGCGGGGCGACGGGGTCGTGGAACCTAATGGACTTGCCGGTGAATCTGGCCGGTCCGCAAAGCATAACGGACGCGACCAACGCCTCGCCGATCGTCGTTACGGTTCCGAATCACGGCTACGCAAATGGTGATCGGGTCAAAATTTCCGGCGTGACGGGCAACCTCGCCGCGAACGCAATCTGGACGGTGTCCGGCGTAACTGCGACCACCTTCGCACTGACCGGATCGGTCGGCACCGGGATCTACACCGGCGGCGGGATTGCCCAAAAGATTGACTCGATTCACCCCGGCGGTCAAGGGGATCGTCACTTTGGCCTGACCGCCGATCGCACCAACCCGAACGTCGTTTACGTTTCGGGGGACCGGCAAGATTCGCCGTTCCCGAACGGGATTGGTGCGATCGACTTCACCGGCAACATCATGCGGGGTGATCGGTCGGTGGCTCCGGGGTTCAATGAATTTGCCCCTTCCCCGCAATGGTCCGCGATCACGGATAACAACGCGCTCGGCACGGCACCGCACGCCGATTCGCGGGTTCTCGCTATGGATGTGGCGGGTAACTTGCTCGAAGGGGACGACGGCGGGCTGTACAAACGGTTCGCCCCGCAGACCGACGTTGCCGGCTGGGTCTCGGTCAACGGCAACCTGGATTTAGGGCAGTTTTACAGCACCAGCTACGACATCCAGAACAACGTGATCTTTGGCGGCACCCAGGATACCGGGAGCATCGCCCAGATTTCCGGGGGGAGTACCACTTGGACGAACATATCACCCGGTGACGGTGGGGCGTCGGCGGCTGACAACACCTCGTCCGCCGGGCAAACGATCCGGTATACGTCCGGCAACCTTCTCAACGGCACAGTCCGTCGCTCGGTCTACAACAGCTCGAACGTCCAAGTCGGCCCGACGACAATCGTGAATTTCGGGTCTCCCACTGATCCGAACCGCGGGGCAGGCTTAGACGGGTCGGACAAAGGGCTGACCATCTTCACGGCGAAAATCGAGTTGAACAAAGTCGATCCGCGTCTCGTGATGGTCGGCAACAACAAGCTGTACGAAGATAACAACCCCGCAGGCCGCGCAGGGGATGTCGTTGCTCAGGTGACCCCAACGGGTCTCACCGGCATGGTCACCGCGATCGTTTATGGTGGCCGCACGAGCGGGAATGATATTGCACGAGTTGCCTACATCGGCAGTGGGAGCGGTCAACTGTTCATCCGCAGTGCGTCGGGTGGCTTTACCGCTGTGACTGTCCCTGGCACGGGGAGTATCGACTCGATTGCCGTCGATCCGGACGACTTCCGCCAAGCGTATGTCTTGCGGAACAATAGCCAGGTTTACTTCAGCAAAGATCTCGGCGTGACCTGGACAGACATCACGGAAAATCTGGCGGCACCCGGATTTGACTTGGACGGCAATACTGTGAGTGGTCTATCCACCCTCATCACGAATATCGCGTTGTGGGACTCGACGCCGAACAGCCTGACTGGCGGTGGTGTGGTCCTGCTGGCGGCCGGTCGGGGTGGGGTTTACCGTTACGTGCCGAGCATCGTTCCCGCCTTCGCCGCAGGAGGTTGGACCGAGTACGGCACCGGGCTACCGAACACGATTATCGACTCCCTGAGCGTCTACAACAACACCGTGGTGATTGGAACCCAAGGTCGTGGGGCGTGGTCGCTGCCGAACGTGGCGCCGACGATCCAGGTTGCGGCGCAGATCACGATTCAAGGGGACGCGAGCGACAACAACATGTCGATCGCGGCCGACCCGAGTAACCCGAACTCGGTCATCGTCAGTGACGGTCTCGGTAACACGTTGCGAATTGAACGCACCACATCCCCGACGTTCCGCTTCAACGGCGGCGCTGGGGCTGACACAATTACGATTGCCGGTAGTGGCAAAGCGGGTGGCGATTTGTCATTCGTGAAAGCGGCGATCGTGGTCGATGCGGGCGGGGATGTCGGTGATAAACTCATCATTCAGAATACCTCCAAGATCAGCGGTGCAACGATCGTCACGGTCACGGCAACCTCCATCGGAGCCGGTCCCACCGACAATATCTTCTCGTCACTCAGCGGAACCTCGGTCACCTATACCGGCTTGGCCAAAGGCCAATTGGTGCTCGACCTGGGTACTGAAGCTGTTAACGGCAACGTCGTGAATGTGCAATCCACATCGGCGGGTCTGACCAGCATTCTGGGGACCAACGGGACCGATACGTTCAGCATCAACGGCAAAGCGGGCACCACAGGACTCGGAGACTTGAACGGGATCACAGGCACCGTGCGGGTTGATGGACGCAATGGCGTGGATGCCCTGTTTGCGAGCGACTTTGGCGCCCTGACTGGGAACGCGAACGTGACCTTGCGTGGCGATAGCATCCTCGGGTTCGCCGGGCCGACGGACGCCGCGATCATTCAGTATTCCAACACGGAAAGCGTGACGGTTCGCGGCAGCAACAGCCCGACCTTGGCGGAAGGGTTCCGCGTCGAGAACCCGACCACGGCTGTTCGCATCGAAGCCAACGACGGCCCCGATTCGATCAACGTGCGATCAAACACAGCGAGGGTGGATGTCAACGGCGGGTTGGGCAACGACATCATCCGCGTTTCCTCCCTCGCCGGTGATACGGACACGGGAAGTCTCAACACGATCCTGGGTCCGGTCTCGATCGACGGGGCGGGCGGCCAGAACCAACTCATCATCAGCGACTTCGGCAGCCCGTTTGGTGGCAACGTCACCGTCTCGGATACCAGTGTGACGGGTGCGACCCCGGCCCCGATCACTTACGCTTCGACAGGTGGTTCCTTCACGAATTCGACCAAAGATGGAATTTTGATCCTCGGCTCCAACGTCGGAAATGACCGCTACACAATCGCCTCAACACTGGCCGGTAGCCAAACGGCAATTGACGGTAGCGGGGGCGATGACACCTTCACGGCGACAGGCGATACCCTCGGCGGTAGCGTCGAACTTCGGGGGGGCGCCGGGAGCGATACGTTTACGATCGACTCGGGAATTTTCGGCGTGACGGCGGACCGTTTGCGAATAGCGGGTAACGGGGGTGGCACCGATACTGCCACGCTTCTTGGGTTTGAGGGCGACGACAAAGCCCCGGTCGTGGTGTCGCTTCTGGATGCAGTCTCGGGAGTGACGACGGGTATCGGCAACCCGGTCAATTTCGACACGCTGACGAACCTGAATTACGACGGTCGCACGGGTCGCAACAATCTCACGTTCCAAGATTCCACGAACCAATCCTATGGCACGTTCGACAACCCGGCGGCTGGCGTGGTGTACGCACCGAAGGGCGTGACCTCGGGCGAAATTCGCATCGCGGGTGGGTCGGTCGGCCCGATCCTGAACGTGACGAACATCAACGGGTCGGACGCGGGCGGTCTGGTTTACAACGGTGACCCGTCCGGGACCGGGACGAAAGATGTCCTCACGGTCCTTGGCGTCAGCGATACCAGCTTGGGCCATACCGGGGCACTGGCCGAAACGACGGCCCAAAGTGGGTCGGACGAAATCGGTGTCAGCGATCAGTTCGTCACGTTCCGCAACCAATCGCTCGGCGATTTGCGAACCATCGCCTTGGGACGAACAGCCGATGTGAACACCTTGAGTACGTTAATCGTCCGGGCCGGTGATGAAGCGACCAAGGGCGACAAGGTGAACGTGACGCCGTCCCGCGAACTGAACATCTACGTCGATGGCGGCGGCCCGGTCCGCAAGAAAGACGGCGACAAGTTAACCGTGAACACGGCCGAAGCGAACAGCCTCCAGCGCGTGACCGACCCCGTCTCGGGCACGACGCAAACCCGGATCGTTACGGATAGCGGCGCCAGCTTCGGCTTCACGCATTTTGAAAACGTCGGCGGCGCCCGGAACATCTACGCCGTTGGTGCGGATGCGGGTGGCGGCCCTCGGGTGCGGGTCTATGATTCCAACACCCAAGAAGTCTTGTTCGATCAATTCGTCTACGCCCCGTCCTTTACCGGCGGCGTCCGTGTGGCCACCGGGGATGTCAACGGAGATGGCGTGCCGGACCTGATCGTCGCGGCCGGGTACGGCGGCGGGCCGCACGTCCGAGTTTTCGACGGCATCACGTTCAAGCAAATTGCCAACTTCTTCGCCTACGAGCCGACCTTCAACGGCGGCGTCTTCCTGGCCGTGGGCGACCTCACAGGAGACGGCGTAGGCGAGATTCTCACCGGAGCCGGTCTGGGTGGCGGTCCACTCGTGAAGGTCTTCGACGGAACGGGGCGCGCGTTAACCGCCTTCTTTGCCTACGACTCCGCCTTCCGTGGCGGGGTGCGTGTCGCAGTCGGTGATATTAACGGCGACGGCAACAACGACATCATCACGGGGGCCGGTCCAGGTGGTGGCCCGCGAGTCCGGGTTTTGAACGCGAAGGATCTCTCCACGATCAAAGATTTCCTCGCCTACGATGCGGATTACCGCGAGGGCATATACGTCGCGGCGGGGGATCTGAACGGCGACGGCGTGGACGAGGTCGTTGTCGGCCCAGGCGGCAACAGCGTTCCGGAACTTCGCGTCCTCAATAGCAAGGACGGGTCGATTCAACGGCTCAGCGTCTTTGACATCGGTGTCATCAACGGCCCCGACCCACTGCCTGCTACTAACCCCGCTGTCCTCACCGCAGTCGGCGCACCGGCCCGCGAAGAAGGCGGCATTCGAGTGGCCGTCTCCGACATTCCCGGTGACACCACGAAGAAGCAAATCCTGACCTCACGCGGGCCTGGGTATCCCTCTCGTATCCATGCCTACACCATTGACCCGCTCAAGGAACTGAATAACTTCCTCGCCTTCGAGCCGGGCTTCGATGGCGGTGTGTTTGTGGGGTAATCTGGAATCGAGTCTATAAAACAAGAGGAAGGCCACGCCAGTGCGTGGCCTTCCTCTTGTTCCTGGACCACCATATGTCACTTGAACTCATCCGCATCCAGGACACGACCATCACGCGACCTGGCGGCGAGATCGCGTTCCAGAATTTGAACTGGGAACTACGAGATGGCGAGACCTGGGCGATCGTGGGCGGGGTAGGGTCCGGGAAAACGACGTTCGCGGAGGTGTTGTTGGGGCGGCATCCCGTTCGTCGTGGTGTGGTGACGTGGCCGATTCTTGAACACCTCCGGGCCAGAGGGCGAGACGCGATTCTTCCCAGCGACGCAATTCGCCTCGTGTCGTTCAAGGAGGAATCTCGCCTCTTCTCCTACCGCCAGCACTACTATCAGGAACGGTACAACTTCAGCGATCCGCTCGAAGAAATCCGACTGGACGTGTATCTGCGAAAAGGGCTGACGATTGACGAACCGCATTTCGCAGCCGTGACCCGTCGGCTTGGGATCTCCCGTTTGCTCGCCGCCTCCTTCATCACATTGTCGAACGGGCAGGTTCGACGATCTCGCATTGCACGCGCTTTGCTGACGCATCCGGAGGTACTGATTCTCGACGAGCCGTTCATGGGCCTGGATGTACACGGGCGGGAAGAAGTGGCACGTCTCCTGGGCGACCTGGCTTCGAGCGGAACGAGATTGATCCTCATTACCCGCCCGGAGTTGATCCCGCCGTGGATCACACACGTGATGGAATTGGCCGCGATGACACCGCGATGGTCCGGGTTGGCAAGCGGGTATCAACCTCCCAAGCCCAGCCCGATTTCTGGCACCTCCCACCCGCAAGCCAGTCCGGAAATCCGTGGCGAACCGATCCTGGAGTTGCAGAATGTGACCGTGAAATACGGCGGTCACGCGGTCTTGGATCACGTCTCGTGGACGGTGCGGGCTGGCGAACGCTGGGCGTTGCTCGGGGCCAATGGTTCGGGCAAGACGACGCTTCTGAGCTTGGTCTGTGGCGATCATCCGCAGGCTTACAACAACGTCGTGCGAGTCTTCGGCCAACAGCGTGGCACCGGGGAAAGTATCTGGGACGTGAAGCGGCGGATCGGGTTGGTCTCTCCGGAACTGCACCTCTATTTCCAGGAACCGCTTAACGCACTCCACACCGCCGCAACGGGTTACCACGACGTGATGGCGTATCGCGGCACCACGCCGGAGCAACTGGACGGCGTGCGGCGATTGTTCGCCGAGTTTGAACTTTCTGGAATTGCTACCCGCCCGTTCGCCCGACTATCAACCGGGCAACAACGCCTCGTGTTGTTAGTCCGGGCACTCGTGAAAACGCCGGAGGTGTTGATCCTCGACGAGCCATTCCAGGGGCTAGACCGTGGCGCAATCGAACACGCCAAGACCTGGCTCGACACCAACTTGACGGCGAAGCAATCGCTCATCTTCGTAAGCCATCACGCCGAGGAGGTGCCGAGTCGTGTCCAGCACGTACTCCGCCTGGATGCGGGGCGTGTGGTGGAATGATGTCAGTTCAATTCCAAGACCAGCCCCGGTTCCGCGATGCGGACATTGGGTCGATTGGCGGCTTGGATTTCGCGGCACACTTCTGTGTAGTAGCGGGATTTAATGTGGATGGCGAAGACCGACACGTTGGCAGGCACCATTGCAATCGCATCGAGAAACTGTTGCGTGGTGTGGTGCTTGGTGATCGCGGCCAGTGCCGCCTGCGAATTCGGGAACGACACTTCTAAACAGACGGCTTTGAGCCGTGGTCGTTTCATCAACTGCATAAGTAATTCCGGAACTGGTGCCGTATCCGTCACGATGGCCACGGCCACGTGGCCATCGTCGATTAAGTACGCCACAGTCGGCACCGTGTGATCCACGGCGAACGCAGTGACGGTGTAATGATCGAAGGCGAACGGCACGCCCACCGCAATCGGGTGCAGTCGAAGAAACGGCGCCATCGTCTTCGACAGATCGACGAAATCCGGCATTACGTGGTTGTTGAAGACGTGGCTCTGAAGAACATCAAGGGTGGCATCGGTTCCGTAGACCGTCGGAATCTCCGCCGACAACCCGTAAACGTTATCCAGGAAAATCGGCAGCCCGGCGGTGTGGTCGATGTGGCTATGCGTGAGCAAAACATGTTGGATCAACGCCTGCGTTTCCGGCGGCGCAAACCACCCCAACGCCCCCGCATCCACGGCAACGCGATCGTCAATCAGCAAACACGAAAGCGGGTGCCCCGGACAGCGCGCCGAACCCGTCACCACTTGCAACCGCATAGTTACCTCGCATCAAAGCTGCCGAACATTTATCGGCCAGATTGGCCACAGTTTATAATCATTTCATCATGGAACCTGCGCCATCGACCGATTTGATACCAATGCTAAACTGCATCACGACCGTTGAACCTGATCGAAGGGAAGTTCTGGTGACTCGGTCTGTTCGATTCCGTTACCGTCGGTCCGGTCGCGTCAGTTTGGCGTTGACCGTTAGCCTGCTCGTGAACGCGGCGCTGACGGGTGGAGTCGCGTACTTCGCTTACTTCAAGCCTACCACACCCGCCACGAACAACTCAAGTCCCACCCTCGGTGCGGGGTACTCGGCGAAGGAAATTAACGCGCTCGGGCGGGTGCAACCCGTCAGTGGTGTGTTGAACATCTTTGGGCCGCCGGGTGACCGGATCACGGACGTGAAAGTAGCAGTCGGCTCGCAAGTGAAAGCCGGTGACAAGCTGGTGTCACTGGCCGGGGAAGCGGAACGCAAACTCTCCGCCGATGCCCTGGACGCACAGCTTCGAGAGTCCGAAGCGGCGCGCACAGCGGTTTTGAAATCCCGTGATGCGAAGGTGGCGGACCTGACTGCCGAGATCAACCAAGCGCGGGCAAAACTCGAATCCGACCTTGCCATTCTGGATGCGAAACTGGCGGCCAGCACCCTACAAGAAGGGCGCGCGGCGACCGAGTTGGCACGGCTTGAGAAAGTGAAATCCGAAGGCGTGCCGGTTTCGGACCAAGAGTTGGGGCAGTTGAAATTGCTCTCAGCGCAAGCGAAAACCGAACTCGACGCCATTCGCATCCAGAAGGTGAAAGCCGCCGACCAACAGACCGCCGCTGAAGCGACCGCGAAAGCCAAGCGAGACACCCTCAGCGCCGAAACCGATCGGGCGCTGGCACAAATTCCGTCCGACTCGCTCCGGGCTAGTCGTGAAGTGGCGAAGCAGAAACTCGCGGACGCCGTCGTGCAGGCGCCGATCGCGGGGCGCATCGTCAAGCTGGCCACGCACCCCGGTGACACGATCACCACGATGCCGCTGTTGCAAATCGCCGACACCAGCATGATGAATGTGATCGCCGAAGTGTACGAAACCGACGTGGCCCAGTTGCGCGAGTGGTTGGCCGGTGGCACAAAATCCGTGGGCGTGGAGATCGAGGCGCGGGTACTGGATTCCGCCACCCCCGCGAAGCCGCTGAAGGGGACCGTCACGCTTGCCCAGGTCGCGCCGATGATTGCGAAGAACACCGTATTCGCCCTCGGGCCGCGTGAAGATGCGGACCGGCGGGTTGTCGAAGTGGAAGTCCGTCTCGATTCGGAATCGTCGAAGCTCGTGGCCGACTTCATTGGCCTGCAAGTTCGTGCCCGATTCTTGCCGCCGAAATGACTTCCTACCGCCTCGCCCTGTCGAACCTGTTTCACGACCGCGGCCGTTCGGCGGTGTCGGTCACCGGGGCGGCGTTCGCGGTCGTGCTGATCTTCATGCAGCTCGGCTTCCTGGGTGCCACGCAAAACACCGCAACGTTGCTTTACGACCGACTCAACTTCGATCTCCTCATCACGTCCAGTGAATACCTCGACTTCAGCCGCCCCGGTAGCGTGACCCGAACGCGGCTGGCCCAAGCGCGAGCCATTGAAGGCGTGGCAGACGTGCTACCGTTCTCGACCGCGCAAGGCTTGTGGCGGAACCCGACGACCGACCCGGTTCGCGGCGGCAAGCGCTGGGCGATTGTGATACTCAGCGCAAACCCCGCCGACTTCGATGCGATCTTTTTGCCGCAGAATCGTGGCGTTTTTGCAACCGCCACCGACCGGGACGCCGCCCGCTCCGCGTTGTCGCGCCTCGATACCGTGATGTTGGATCGCCGTTCCCGCCCCGACTTCGGCGACCCGAACGTGATGCCACCGGGCACCACCACGGAGTTCAACGGCCAGCGCGTGGAGTTGGCGGGGTACTTTGAACTCGGCACCGGCTTCAGTTACACCGGGTTGCTGTTGGCGAACGAAGAGACGTTCGCCAACCTCACGGCCCGCTCGCCACGCGATGTGACGTTCGGCCTCGTAAAACTTCGGCCCGGTGAAGACCCGAATGTTGCGGCGGCACGGTTGCGGGCGAACCTACCCGCCGACGTGCTGGTGTACACCCGCGACCAGATCAACACCCAGGAGCAAACGTACTGGGTGTCGAAAACCGCCGTGGGGAAGTTCTTCTACTTCGGCGTGCTACTCGCGCTCATGGTCGGGGCGATTTTCGTCTACCAAATGATGGTGGCGGACATCAAGAAGCACCTGCCCGAGTACGCCACGCTGAAGGCAATGGGCTATCGGTTCGGCTACCTGTTTTGGATCGTGGTTTGGCAAGCATTGTTCTTGTCGATCGCGGGCTACCTCGGGGGGTTCATCGCGGCACTGGGTCTCTACGAAGTGACCAAATCCGCCGCCCACCTCCCGGTCACGATGACCCCCGACCGCATGGTCCTGGTGTTCCTACTCACCGTCGGCATGTGCGTCGGGTCCGGGCTGATCGCGGTGCGAAAGGTGAAGAACGCCGACCCCGCCGATTTGTTTTAGGTGAACGAGCTACATAGAAATCACTGCATTCGTGACATATCACACGGCAATATTCAGTTGGACTGGCTGACATCGACCTCACATGTGTTGACATTCAGCATAGAAGATGTTAACTTTCGACAACATTCTACCGTCACCTGTTGATATTTGTTGACATCCAGCCTGACTGCATCCCATTTCTTCCATTCTTCTGCTATGAATGTTAAAATTTCGCTTGACGCAAACTTCAGCCCAGCGTAGTTTGCCTTGAATTCTGTGCAAGTATCCTGCGAATCCACATGGAGACCGTGATGAGATTTTTAATGATCCTAGGATGTGTGGCAGTGCTCATTTTGGGCACTCCCGACAACACATTTGCTGCCTTCACATCAGTAGTGATCGGTAATCAGACAAATGCTGACATACGCACATACAGCAATGGTTCTAACTATCCCAGTGCCCTCTCGAACTTAACAGTTGGTGGAGTGCCATTTGCGCTGGAGCAGTTTGCTGGAAATCCAAACACACTGGGTGCGATCCAAAGCCCTGCCGGCAATTCCCTGTTTTCGATCCCGACCAACGTCTTGGGTGCAACTGCGGTCTACACACTCATCAATTCTGGTTACGGATCCTTTGGTTCACTAATCGGACAAATTGATTTCATTGGTACCGGCGGCGCGTTCGCAACTTTCAACTTGGTTGAAGGTACTAACGTTCGAGATCACTTCAATAGCGCTTTCAACAACATCGTGACCGATCCAACAATCGTTACAGCCAATTTCAACGGGGATGTCCGACTGGACCGCCAAACCTTTAACTTGCCTGCCATTTTCGCAACACAAACTCTGACGGGAATCAACTTCTATGGCACAAACGCTGGCATCCCCCAAGGGGAGGCATTTCTGGCAGGAGCAACAATTCTCTCGAATGGTCCAGTAGCTGTTCCGGTTCCCCCCTCACTGATTCTTGCATTGTCGGGCGTACTAACACTCGCGCTTCGCTTCAGCCGCCTTCGCTAACCAAAAAAAGTCGAGCGATTACCGGGTTGGGAATTGCTCGACAACGACAAAAGCCCACGCATCATGATGCGTGGGCTTTCTGCTGATAGGCACTTGAACGATCAGTCCGACTTCTTCGACTTGTAGTCGCCTTCGATAATCGGCTTCACTTGCTCCGCGTTGTCGGCTTCGTAGTCGCTGAGCTTGGCGGTGTCTTTCTCGACCGTGAACTTGAACTTCATCTTGTAGCCCTTCGGCGGCTTGGCGGGGAACTCACCCTGTTCCTTGACCTCGGTGACTTCGGCGGACACGTGGCCGTCTTTCACGGTGTACTTGCAGGTGATGGTGACGCCGTTGTCGCCGTGCTTGGCGGTCACGATCAGTTCGTCTTTGGTTTTGAATTGGAAGCCAATCTCTAGGTCTTCGGCCGTCCGGACCCAACTGCCTTTCAGCGGCTGTTCGTCCTTCTTATCATCCGCCTGCATGACGCCAAAGAACCCGGCGACGGTGATCGCCAACAGACTCATGGTGAACCGGATCATCTCGAATGCTCCTTTGGAACGGTGATGTGTGTGGGCAGTTGCCCCGTCTGCAACACTATTTCCCCAACACCCAATCGCCCAGTGCAGTTTCGGGAAGTGACCACGCGGGGACAGCCAGATTCTATGCGGGTAAGTTAGAATTATTCACCACGGAGGGCACGGAGAGCCACGGAGAAAACCATAGGAATTTGAATTGGTTTCCTCGGGCAAGCGTCACATTAGTTGGTGGAAGTTTGTGTATTGATCTAAGTTTTCAACCCCAACGGGGTTGTTCCATTAGCCCAGGGTGAAACCCTGGGACGCTTCCGCCCTGGGAACCCGCATCCCAGGGCGGAAGCGTCCCAGGGTAACGGACCTGCGGTCCGCAACCCTGGGCTAATGGAACAACCCCGATGGGGTAGAAAACGAAAGATAGATAGACAAAATTCCATTAGCAAAACTGCCACCCTCCCTCGTTCCGTTCTCCACGGAAAGTGTTGCTTCCGTTCGGCTAACGGATGGCGGTGTGTTATTCTCGAACGGTGACCAACGGTTCTTGAATCGGGAAATGAGTCGAGCCTGTCACGTGACGTGCTCGGGGCGACAACGATAGGACGTTCTTCATGGGCCACCGCAATTTGACCGAGACCGTTGCGGACCTTGAGAAGCATGGCCAATTGAAGCGCGTCGCCGCCCCGATTGATCCGCACTTAGAAATGGCCGAGATTCAGCGGCGACTTTACCTTGCGAACGGCCCGGCGGTGTTGTTCACCAACCCGAAGGACACCGCGTTCCCGATGCTCGCCAACCTTTTTGGTTCCCTGGAACGCACACGCTTCTTATTCCGGGATGCCCTCGACGATGTTCACAAGCTGGTCGAACTCAAAACCAACCCGCAAGCCGCGCTGAAGAAGCCGTGGCGGTACGCGAACTTGCCGTTGATTCTGTGGCAACTGCGTCCGAAGTTCACTCGCACCGGGCCAATTCTTCAGCACACGATTCCGCTGCCAAAACTTCCGCAACTGAAGTGCTGGCCGATGGACGGCGGCGCGTTCGTGACGTTGCCACAAGTCTATACCGAAGACCCGGACAAACCGGGTTGGATGAAATCGAACCTCGGGATGTACCGGGTGCAAATCTCGGGCAACGACTTCGACCCCGAAACCGAAGTCGGGATGCACTACCAAATCCATCGCGGCATCGGCGTTCATCATGCCGCCGCTCGTCGCCGTGGGGAATTGTTGCGGGTGAACGTCCTCGTGGGTGGCCCACCGGCGTTGGCCGTGAGTGCTGTGATGCCGTTGCCCGAAGGCTTGCCGGAACTCGCGTTCACCGGGGCGTTGGGGGGACGACGGTTGCAAATGGTGAACCCCGGAGGAATGTTGCCGATGCCCGCCGAATGTGACTTCGTCATCTCCGGGACCATCGACCCGACCGCGACTAAACCGGAGGGGCCGTTCGGGGACCACCTCGGTTATTACAGCTTGTCCCACCCGTTTCCGGTCATGCACGTGGACAAAGTCTATCACCGCCCCGGCGCGATCTGGCCGTTCACTGTGGTCGGACGACCGCCGCAGGAAGACACCTCGTTCGGCAAGTTTATCCACGAGTTGACCGGCCCGGTCATCCCGACGGTGTTGCCCGGTGTTCATGCCGTTCATGCCGTCGATGCGGCTGGCGTCCACCCGTTGCTGCTGGCCATCGGCAGTGAACGGTACGTGCCGTATGCGGAGAAACGCCGACCGCAGGAGTTGCTGACGATTGCCAACGCGATTCTCGGGCAAGGGCAACTTTCGCTCGCCAAGTTCCTGTTCATCGTGGCGAAGGAAGACCAACCGGAGTTAGACATTCACGACATCCCGGCGTTCCTGCGGCACGTCCTGGAGCGGGTCGATTGGGAGACCGATTTGCACTTCCACACCCGCACCACGATGGACACGCTCGACTACTCCGCCGGTGAGGGGTTGAACGCCGGGTCGAAAGTCGTCATTGCCGCCGCCGGACCGAAGCGCCGCGAGTTGGCCCGTGAACTCCCCGCCAACTTGCAGCTACCGAACGGCTTCACGGATGTCAAAATCGTGCAGCCCGGAATACTCGCGGTGAGCGGTCCGAAGCACCCCGGCTTTCCGAACACCGGCGACTACGAACCACAGTTCGAGCGGCTTTGCGAACACTTGGGCGACCACTCCGCAACCCTCAACGGCTTCCCGCTGATCGTCCTCGTCGATGACGCCGAGTTCACGTCCCGCACCGTCAACAACTTTCTCTGGGTCACGTTCACCCGTGCCAACCCCGCCGCCGATATCCTCGGCCTCCACGCATTCACGCACCGCAAACACTTCGGCTGTCGCGGCTCGCTCGTGATCGACGCCCGGCTCAAACCCCACATGGCCCCGCCACTCGTCGAAGACCCGACCGTCTCGAAACGGGTCGATGCGATGTGCGCCCGTGGCGGCGCGTTGCATGGGATTGTGGTGTCGTGACGTGTCCCGAAACTTTACGGTATTGCGAACACTTCCAACGAAAACCCGGTTGTGGTCATTTTGGTACGAAACTCCCGGCCGGTAAACACTGTGTTGTTCGGGTTTTCAAGTATTATTGGGGAAATCCAATAGTTGTGCATGATGTTTACGGAATTAAAACTGCCAATAAACGAACCTGCCGAAATGATCTGAAGGCTCACACCCGTCTCTGGTAAGTATTCATAATACCTGGTCGCCTCAAGTTTACCGCCCAGCGCCGCGTACCCTTGAACGGAAACCGAATCATAATTCCCTTTGTCGTCAATTGCGATCAACATCCTGCCGCCGAACATTTGGAAGTTTCCTGTCACCGACAGCGTACCAATGCCGAAATCACCAAAGCCGGAAATTGCTCCAGGGCTGATCGATGCCGTCGTACTTGAGGGCACCGGAACTCCGAGATTCGGGTTGTAACCGAGGGTGCAGTTCCCGTCCACGCTTCCTGTTCCGATGAGTGACCCTTCTTCGATGTTTAACGGGTTGGACGTCACCTTTACGGTCCCCCCACCCTTCAACTCAAAGTATCCGCCGGTTTGTACCGCCTTCCTGGTGAGAGTGATCATCCCGGACTCCACGAGGGTGTAGTTGTCCGTGAGGTAGTCCCCGTTGAACGTCGCCGCTGCATCTGGTTTCACATAGACCGTGCCAGAATTGTAGACCGTGAAATACGTGACCTCGGTCGGCGCGGCGGTCATTCCCCACGTGCCACTGGATTGAATAATAAATTCACTACCCAACTCGATCACAATGCTTGAGTTGGCGCCCGGGTTTGTGACACTAACGTTTCCCTCGGACCACACCATTTTTGAGACCGTTTCAAGCACAATCGCACTGCCATCCATTGAACGCTGACCAAGTGTACTAGAGTTAGCGACATTCAAGATGCTTCCGTTGGTAACATTCACAGTCACATCTATCAGATCACCTGAATACCAACTAAATGCAGTTCCACTAGTGATATTCAGCGTGCCGTGTGCGACCGGCGCTCCTGCTGCAGAGCCACGGAACGCCGATCCGGGAACTGCCATGCCCAAGGCGCCATCGCTTACAGTCAGGGGATTCGACAAAATGATGCTTTTGTTGTAGCCGTTCGAGATTGTCACGTTTTTGACAGAGACACCAGCAACATCGACGAAGCAGTCATTGTTCGTTCTATAATCAAAAAACCAGTGGCCGGGGCCGTAGAATTCAATCGAATCACCAGCACCAGGTGTGACAGTCGATTGGGAAGCATACGATCCACCAACCTTGATGTCCCAGTTGAACGCACTGGACCAGTTCAAGTTACCGGCCGTACCATTTGGTGCCTTGTCGTCTGGATACCATAGAAAGATAGCCGGTGCAATTCGGTCTTCTAACAACTCAACACCGAGTCGGCTTTGCATGCCCGTTCGGGACACTTTTCGACTGGAAACCGAGGTAAAGCTGCCAGTGGTTTGCAACATGTGAACAACTCCTACAATTATATTGATAGTTGAGATACTATAGCGTCGTCAGGTTACAACGCCTTTGGTGAGTCCAGAAGTACAAACTCGCTACTCTCGCTAGGTTTATCATCAGGACACGTGATTGCCATTTTGTGCCCGGCTAGCTCTTGAATAATTGCAATGCATTCCCTGTCGAATTTGCGACGTTCAAAGAAATACACGATTGAATTGTTTACGACTCGATAGGTTCCAGATTCCATTCTGTGACCATTTTTCGGATCATCACTTCGCACAATCACAGTTCCATCTGCATGGTATTCATACGTCAACTCAACTCCTGGATCTACCGGGTGGCCCACGAGTTTAACGAGTTTCCACTTGCCAAGGATCGCCTCGGCCAGTGGCTTCGTGGGGGCCTTGGCCACGTCATCCTTGGCGTCGGGTTCGCACGCTGCCGGTTCTTGCACGGGCGCCGGTGGCTCGGGACTCGGGGCTTCGCACGATGTCAGCCCGAGCAGTACGACGGTTATGGGGATCAGTGCCATCAAAGATCGAAAGGTTCGCATAACTCGCCCCGCCAAAAAGTGGCCGCTTTCTCAAACTTGGTTACATGCTGACGAGCGGGAGGAATGCTGTCTAGGAATATTCAGACGAATTTTTTGTTCCGCAACGACCGGCTCAAACCCCATATGGCCCCGCCACTGGTCGAAGACCCGACCGTCTCGAAACGGGTCGATGCGATGTGCGCTCGCGGCGGCGCGTTGCACGGCGTTGTGTAGGAAGCGGAATTGTTTCCTCTCCTTCGGCACCTTACGACCGGTTCAATCCGCCCACTTTGCGTAGCTTCTCATTTTGCTTTCATCGGTGACCGCTGGATTCCTACACCACTTGCACTTAGAATCATCACTCCCCCACTCGTTTCACATTTTCACCAGAGAATGCACCGTGTTCCGATTGCTAGCTTCGGTCCGCTGGCTCGCGTTGGGGCTGCTGGCCGCCGCCGTCATTGCGATCCCGTCCCCCGCTCGGGCTGACAAGCCCTTGACTGAGGAGGACAAGAAGAAACAAGTTGAAGCGATTGAAAAGCAAATCCAGGAGTTGCAGAAGCAGCTCGAAGCGACGAAAAAGGGCGAGACGCCACCCGCCACGTCTACCGGGGTGCCGGAAGGCACCCTGCCGGAAAGCGTCGGCAAGCAGTACAACTGGCGGCAAATCGGCCCGGCGAACATGTCCGGGCGCATCACGTCGCTCGCGGTCGTGGAGTCCGAGCCGACGACTTATTACATCGCCACGGCGTCCGGCGGGTTGCTCAAAACGGTGAACAATGGCACCACGTTCGATGTGATCTTCGACAAGCAAAGCACGGTCTCGATTGGGGATGTCGCCGTCGCGCCGTCGAACCCGAACATCGTCTGGGTCGGTAGCGGTGAAGCGAACCCGCGCAACTCCGTGTCGTATGGTGACGGAATTTACAAGAGCACCGATGCGGGCAAGACCTTCGAGAACATGGGCCTCAAGAAGACGTTCCAGATCGGCAAGATTCTGATTCACCCGAAGAACCCGGACATCGTCTACGCCGGTGCGATGGGACGGCTGTACGGGCCGAACGAAGATCGCGGGCTGTTCAAAACGACCGACGGCGGGAAGAATTGGACCAAGGTTCTTTACGTGGACGACAAGACCGGCGTGATCGACGCCCGGCTCGACCCGCAAGACCCGGAAACGCTAATCGTGGCCATGTGGCAACGCAAGCGCGACGAGTTCGACGGCTTCTTCGGCGAGGCCCCGGTTCCCGACGCATACGGGCCGATTGTGACCCACGGCGCCGGTGGCGGTCTGTTCAAAAGCACCGACGGCGGCAAAAACTGGAAGAAGCTCAACGACGAGAAACTGAAGAACGGCCTGCCGTTCGGCAAGCTCGGCCGCATCGGGCTGGACTACTCCCGCAAGACCAAAGGGTTGCTCGTGGCGATTATTGACACGGACAAAGTCGGCACCGGGATCGCGTCGTTGGTTTACATGGGCATCGTCGGTGCGGACAACGAAGGCGGCGGGGCGAAGGTCAGCGAAGTGACCGAAGGTGGGCCTGCTGCGAAGGCCGGGCTGAAGCCCGGCGACATCGTGCTGAAAGCCGATGACGCCAAGATCGAGCGGTACGACGACTTCGTCGATTACTTCGTGCGCAAGAACCCCGGCGACAAGATCAAAGTCACCATCAAACGGGGTGACAAAGAGGAAGTCATTGAAGTGACCCTCGGCAAGCGCGAAACGCCCGCACCTGTTACGGGCGGTGGTACCGGCGGACGCAAAGGCGGTAAAGGCGGTACGACAACCGGCACCACGGGTGACACCACAAGCAGCAAGGAAACCGCGCCGGCCACGGTGCCGCCGATCGCGGGGATCATGCTGGAAAAAGGCGACACGTTGAAAATTGCCTCGGTCACGAAGGACGGCCCTGCCGAGAAAGCGGGCATTAAAGCGGGCGACACGATCGTCTTCGTAGACAGCAAGAAAGTGTCCGACTTCAAAGAATACACCGCGATCATGCTGGAGAAAAAAGCCGGGGACAAAGTCAAGTTCACGGTTTTGCGTGACAACTACGAGAAGGTCTTCGATGTCACGGTCATTGCCAACCCACGCCCCGTAGGTGCAACAAGCACGACCCCCCCCGCCACAACGCAACCCCCGACCCAAACCCCGACGCCAGTACCGACGCAACCCGCAACGCCACCCGCCGGGACCACGTTGCCAATGCCGGGCTTCACCCCGACAACGGCGTTTGAAGGGGAAGTGAAAATCGCGTCCCTCCCCGCCGACGGACCTGCCGCGAAAGCGGGTTTGAAAGTGGGCGATGTCATCACGGCGGTCAACGGCAACGAAGTCACCACGTTCCGGACCTTCTTGCGAGAACTCCGGGTCGGCCCGCGTGCGGAAGACCCACGCCAAGCCGGCGCCAAAGTCAAAATCACAGTCAAACAAGGTGAAAAGACGCTCGAAGTCGAGTTGGTCTTGGTCGATACCGTCCTACAAGGTTTTGCGGGCGGTGGCGGCCCGAATCGCGGAGTCAGCGCCACAAAGCCGTTCGGCCTCGGTTTAGGCGGTCAACAGCCGAACGTGCAGGGGCGGCAGGGGAAGGACAGCTTCCAAACCGGGGGTATTTTCCAGTCGAAGGACAACGGCGAAACGTGGACCCGCGTGAACAGCTTGAACGCCCGCCCGATGTACTTCAGCGTGGTGCGGATCGACCCGACGGACGACAACACGATCTACGCCTTGGCCGACGTGCCGGTGCTGTACCGCAGCACGGACGGCGGCAAGCGGTTCGACACGGTACGCACCTCCAACGGTGTTCATGCGGATGCCCACGCCTTCTGGATCAACCCGGCGAACGCCAAGCACCTGATTATCGGTTGCGATGGCGGCTTCTATGCCAGTTACGACAAGGGGCTGACGTGGGACCACCTGAACA
Source organism: Fimbriiglobus sp. (assembly GCA_043785105.1). Taxonomy (GTDB): domain Bacteria; phylum Planctomycetota; class Planctomycetia; order Gemmatales; family Gemmataceae; genus Fimbriiglobus. The sequence goes on along the minus strand of JAYVXO010000228.1, from coordinate 29,497 downwards.
CGCTGGCACTCGGTCAGTTCTACCACGTCGCCGTGGACAACCGCCGCCCGTACCGCGTGTACGGCGGCCTCCAGGACAACGGCAGTTGGGGCGGGCCGAGCCAGACGATGCGGCGGTACGGCCCGGTCAACGAGGACTGGGTGTTCGTGTCCGGCGGGGACGGGTTCGTTTGCCGGGTGGACCCCACCGACCCCGACACGGTGTACGCCGAAAGCCAGGGCGGCGCGATCAGCCGACGCAACTTCCGCACCGGCGAATTCGCAGGGATTCGCCCACCCCGCAAGGAAGGCGACGAACCACTGCGGTTCAACTGGAACACGCCGTTCATCCTGAGTAACCACAACTCGAGCATCTTCTACTGCGGCGCCCAGTACGTGTTCCGCAGCGTGTCGAAGGGCGCCAACCTGAAGCAAATCTCGCCGGACCTGACCCGCAGCAAAAAGGGCAGCATGACGCAGATCGCCGAAAGCCCGCGCACGGCGGACATCCTCTGGGCCGGCACGGACGACGGCAACGTGTGGGTCAGCAAGGACGGCGGCGCGAACTGGACGAACGTGAGCGATAACTTCAAAGCCGCTGGTCTGCCCGGCCCGCGTTGGGTCAGTAGCATTGAAGCCAGCCACGATAAAGACGGCAAAGCCTACGTCGTCTTTGACGCACACCGTTCGGACGACGACAAGCCGTACATCTTCGTCACTGAAGACCTCGGCGTGACCTGGAAGAGCCTCAACGCCAACTTGCCCACCTTCGGCAGCACCCGCGTGCTGCGCGAGGACATCGTGAATAACGACGTGCTGTACCTCGGCACCGAATTCGGCGCATGGGTTTCGACGAACAAGGGCGGAAGTTGGACGCGGCTCGGCGGGAACCTGCCGACGGTTGCCGTCCACGAATTCGCCCAGCCGACGGTGGCCAACGAACTCGTGATCGCCACCCACGGTCGCAGCATCTGGGTGACCGACATTACCAGTCTCCGTCAGATGAAAGCCGCCGTGCTGAAAGACCCTGCGACGCTCTTTGCCCCGTCGCCCGCAGTTCGCTGGCGCATCGGCGCAGGCGGGGAATCGCCGTACAGCAGCACCGATCGCAAGTTCGTCGGAACCAACCCGACCCGCGGCGCGACGATCGAATACATGCTCAACAAGAAGGCCGAGAAGTTGACCGTGAAGATCCTGGACGTGACCGGGAAAACGCTGCGGAACATCGACGCACCACCCAAAGGTGAAGGGTTGCATCGCCTGACGTGGGATCTCTCCGGCACCAGCACCCAACCACGTACTGGTGGCGGTGGTCGCAACGTCGGCGGTGGGCAAGTGCAGGCCGGCATGTACAAGGTGGTGTTGACCGTCGATGACAAGGAGTTCACCCAATCGCTCCTCGTCGAACTCGACCCGAACGCCCCGAAGGATGTGATCGCCATCGAAGGCTTTGAAGAAGCGGACCGCGCCTACCGCCAAGAAATCAAAGACAGCACGAAGCCAAAATCGGAGAGCAAAGACGACTGACCGAATCGGGTGAACCGCAGGGGGCCACGGAGAACGAACTCCGTGGCCCCCTGCGGTTCTAAACCGTGCGACAAACCGTCGAATAGCGAAATTGAAAATGCCCAAAGTGTCGGTTCGTGATTGCAATCAACTCACGTGAACGATGTGGCAATTAAACGCGCCTCTCGGCTTCGCTCACAATTGCGGAAAACGCACCCAACACCGTCGCCACATTGTCCAGGTAGATGCGGCGGCCGTCCAGTTGGACGGTGTTCCCGATCAACCGCAAAAACTGCCACGCTTCCCCGGTGGTCACGCACCCGTAAACGGTCGTGTTGCTGCGATCCGGGGCGTTAAAATCGCGCGCCGCCACCATCTGGGCGATGCACTGACCGAGGCCCGCTTCGACATCGTTTTTCTTCGCTTCCACGATTGTGGCGATCGGCGCGAGCAGTGGGGGAACAGACGGCCCCAGCGCCAAGATGAAGTCGCACTCGCCGGTCAGCCCGCGCGCCGCATCCACGTCCAACCGCTGTCCCGAAAAGATCGCCAGACGCCCACCGCAAAGCTCCTTCGCGGCCAACAGGATCGGCACGACGATGAATTCACTCCGCGACTTCTCGCTAATCAGCGCCAACCGCGTGCCACGAGCTAACAACTCGGGCAGCCAATCGGGCGCAACCGCCGGGACAAGGTTCGGGAAGAGGTCGGCTTCCGAGACAGTAATGCCGAGAGCGCGGACCGCCGAATCAAGCGTGAATTCGCTGAATGCCATCGGAACGCCCTTGATCTACGTGACCGCCATCATGATACCTACGAAGCCCCGCTACAAACCGTTTGTTACGGTAAAGGGTCGCTGTCTGCATTCACAGTGAAGTAGTTATCAGGGTTAGGCCAATTAAGGACGCAAAGGGATCGCTCCGAACTCTTCAGTCGTTAGCATTTTCTCATAAATGATGAGTTCATCGACAAGTCCGTGAAATACTTGTGCATTGGAGTAGTTGGTGAATGACCAAACCTTATCTTTATCTTTGACTTTTGAATCAATTACCTCCAACTTGAAGTCCTTCGGAAGGTCAACGTCTGCGGTCTTTTTTCCATTGAAATACACCACGATTTTGCGAGAAGAAAGATCAAACCCGCAGGCGACGACCGTCCACTTTCCAGTCTCTAAAGCATTCGCTTTGATCTCATAGGAGAAAACCTGATTGTTCAAGGTGATGGTCAAGTTGCCATCTACGGACCTGTGCATTCCGAACCAGCGGTAGGAAGTTCCCCCAGTGAACAGGTTGGTTTTCTGGCCATCGAATTCTTCAGGCTTGAACCTGATTGCCACGGTGAACTTCGTGTAGTCCAGTTTCGGGGTCTTACAAACAGCGCGATAGCCACCATTCGGATTATTGCCTAGATCGTACTCACCGTTAATGTAAAGGGCGTTATCTTTGAACTGCGTGTTCGTGAGTTCAAACTCGGGGTTATCTTTGTTTTGATCCTTACCATCACCGTTGAAACGGAAATGAGCCAACGGTGTAACTTGTGGCTTGTCTGCAGTGAGGCCCGCTCCAAGAAACGAGGACAAACCGATCACGACCTGAACTAAAAATGTGGTGGCAATCTTTGGCATGGCACTCTTCTGTGAGAAAGAAAGATCGAAACTGACGGTTCAATCAGGTGTAGAACTGACGCGGTTCTACCATATCTTGGCCATTCTCATCCTTACTCGCGGGATGTCAACGAAATTGTCTGAAACTCACCTGCTCCCACTTTTGGGGTTACAGTCGCTTCTTCGCGGAAAATCGGCGTAAAATGTCCGCAATGTTTCAGCGAACAGTCTGTGTCAAAGATGTTCGCTGGTTTCTGTCGCCCGTCTGTGTTCTGGAGATTTCACCGTATGCGTATCGTACCCTTTTTAATCGCGCTGGCTATCAGTGCGAGCTACGCCCACTTTGCGAGTGCGGAGTTGCCGCCGCTCATTCCGCGTGACGTGCTATTCGGCAACCCCGAACGGGCGGGGCCGCAACTTTCGCCGGACGGCAAGTTGCTGGCGTACCTGCGGCCCGACGACAAGAACGTGATGCAAGTCTGGGTTCGCACCCTCGGCAAGGACGACGACCGAGCGGTGACGGCGGACGATAAACGCGGCATTCGGGTGTACAATTGGGCCTTCGACGGGAAGCATTTGCTGTACCAACAAGATGCAGGCGGGGATGAAAACTTCCACCTGTTTGCGACCAACCTCGGAACCAAACAAACCCGCGACCTGACGCCGTTCAAGGGGGTGCGGGTGCAGGGCGTGGACTTGGACAAAGACCACCCCAACGACGTGCTGGTCGGGTTGAACAAAAAGAACAAGCAGTTCTTCGACATGCACCGCATCAAGATCGACTCGGGCGAGGAGAAGGTCGATACCGAAAATCCCGGCTTGGCGATGGGCTATACGACCGACGCGAAGTTCCAGGTTCGGGGCGTGACCTGCGTGAAAATGGACGGCGGGTACGAACTGAAGGTCCGGGACGTGGGCGGTAAAGACTGGAAGACTGTGAAGACCCTGACCGCCGACGAGCAAGGCCAAATCGCGGCCTTTGGCACCGACCCGAACACGCTGTGGGTCATTCACAGCCAAGGCTCGAACGCGATGCGGTTGACCAAGTTGGATGTCGCCAGCGGCAAGGAAGAGACGATCGCCGAAGACGCCGAGTACGACATTAGCGGCGCGATGATTGATGACGTGAAACGCATTCCCCTCGCGGTTTCTTTCACGAAAGCCCGCCTCGAATGGAAGGTACTCGACGACTCCGTGAAAGCCGATTTCGAGGTGCTCGCCAAGGTCCGTCGTGGCGATTTCAGCGTGAGTAGCAAGACGATCGACGACAAGAAATGGCTCGTCACCTACACCACCGACGACGGCCCGGTGACGTGGTACCTGTACGACCGCACCGCGAAGAAAGCCGAGTTCCTGTTCAGCAACAGCCCGAAAATGGAAACGGCAAAGCTGTCGCAAATTGAGCCGGTCGAATACCCGGCGAAAGACGGGTTGATGATTCGCGGTTACCTCACGAAGCCGATCGGCATTGAAGCGAAGAACCTGCCGACGGTGTTACTCGTTCACGGCGGGCCGTGGGCGCGCGACAACTGGGGCTACAACCCGCAAGCCCAATGGCTGGCGAACCGGGGCTACGTGGTGCTACAAGTCAACTACCGGGGTAGCACCGGCTACGGCAAAAAGTTCCTAAACGCCGGGAACCGCGAGTGGGCCGGGAAGATGCACCAAGACCTGCTCGACGGCGTGGATTTCCTCACGGCAAAAGGCATTTCCGACCCGAAGAAGATTGGCATCATGGGCGGCAGCTACGGCGGGTACGCCACGTTGGTCGGTCTCGCCTTCACGCCGGACGTGTTCGCTTGTGGCGTCGATATTGTCGGGCCGAGCAACATCATCACGCTGCTGAAGTCCGTGCCGCCGTACTGGGCACCGGCGAAAGCGATGTTCAACCAACGGGTCGGCGACATCGAAAAGGACAAGGACTTCCTCGAAAGCCGGTCGCCGCTGAACAAGGCCAACTACATCACCAAACCGTTGCTCATCGGGCAGGGTGCGAACGACCCGCGTGTCAAGCAAGCCGAGAGCGATCAGATCGTTGAAGCGATGCGGAAGAACGGCAAGGAAGTGGAATACGTCGTCTACCCCGACGAAGGCCACGGCTTCCAACGCCCCGAAAACCGCCTGCACTTCTTCGCGGTCACGGAGCAGTTCCTCGCCAAGCACCTCGGCGGCCGCGCCGAACCACTCGGCGATGTCAAGGGCCACACCGGCGTGATGAAATAGTGGATAGTGGTTAGTGGATAGTGGATAGGAAGACCGAAGAGTGGTGGGTGGTCAGCGGTAGTAGGTAGAGGATAGTAAGAAAATCTTTCTTCAGTCTTACTATCCTCTACCCACTGACCACTATCCACTTTTCCACTACTCCGGTTGCGGTGATTGTGCCTGTTGCAATCAACATGCGGAAGCTGTGAGCCATAGCCGGGGCCGGATTGTAAAATTTCCCTCAAGTCGTTTTGACCGCACATCTTTCCCAGCTTACCTTTTAACTCATCACGACGCACGTTGCCCGGTTTAACGGTGAATGCCATGTACAGCTTGATTCTCATGACTGCGATGTCCGTCGCCCCGGACACGACGGAGTTCAACGGGTTCTTCCGGGATTTGTTTAGCTTCCGTGGGGGCTGTCACGGCTCCTGCACGGGATGCTACGGCTCGTGTACGGGTCGCAGTTCCGGGGGCTACGGCAGTTGCACCGGAAGTGGCAGTGGGTGTTACGGCAACGGTCGATTACGAGCGTTCAACAACAACGCTTGCTACGGTTCGTGTACGGGTCGCATGGCGGCAGGGGTTGGTTCGTGTACGGGGTACGCGGCGTCCTGCACCGGAACACCAAGCTACTCCTGCCAAGGCTCCGCACCCATGTCCGGCGCGTATGACGGTGGCTACGCCGTTCCCTCACCGGCGATGTCGCAATACCCGGTCATGGACGGCGGCTCGTGTCTCGGGTCGTCGGGTGGGTCCGGTAACCCGATGCCGGTCTATGGCCCCAGCTACGACAACGGCGGCTACATCCCCGCGACCCCGATGCCCGCCGTGCCGCAGTCCTACAACAGCCCACCGGACTCGGTACCGGAACAGCGAAACTCATTGCGTGCCTTTCAGGGTCAGGCGAACCGCGCCACGGTCGTCGTCCGCCTGCCTGCGGACGCGCGACTGTTCGCCGAAAACCGGCCCCTGGCACTGACCTCTGCCGAACGGCAATTCGTGACTCCCCCGCTGCCGGAAGGCGAGTTCACTTACACCTTCCGGGCGGAGTACGTCCGCAACGGCGAAACCATCAGCCAGACGAAACGCATCAACGTCCGGTCCGGCAACACGTATCCCGTCGAGTTCAACGACCTGACCAACGCCAAGAATTCCGTGCCGCCGTCCGTGCTACCGCCCGCCGTGACGGGTCCGCTGCCCTACAGCACGGACTTTGCCGCGAAGCCCACCGCGAGTGTCAAGCCCTTGACAGTGCCCACACCAACCGCGCCGACGGAGCGGGCTAAGATCACGGTGAAACTCCCCGCCGGTGCGACCCTGTTCGTCGATGGCAAAAAGAACGACCGCACCGAACTGGTCCGCGAGTTCAACACCCCGCCGTTGCCACCCGGTCAGGATTACGCCTACATCATGAAAGCTGAAATGATGCGCGGGGGTCAGCCGGAATCGCAAACCATCAAAGTCACCTTCCGCGCCGGCGAGATCACGCCCGTCGATTTCACGAATTGGCCCACCAGCCCGCCAAGCCCACGAACGATCGTTCGTGGGCTTTGAGCGTGTCTTCTTCACTTGGCAGTTATTTACCTGCTCCGGTGACCTTCTTTTTCGGCTCGACGGTGAACTTGAAGTCGTTGGCCCCTTCTTTGACTTCCGCCGTCAGTTCGGACGTGTCGAAGCTGCGGTACTTCCGGTCGAGCGGGTACGGGGCTTCGCGTTCGGAGTCGATCATCTTCGGCTCGATCAACACTTTGCAGGTGCCGCCGGGTGCGCCGTCGCCGGGCTTGTCCGTGAACATCTCGAACTCCCCGTGTGCATTGATGGTGCCGGTCGCGCTGTACCGCTTGCCGTCCGGGGTGGCCCCCTCGAACACCACTTGGAAGCCGTCCAGTTCCGTCACCGGTGCGCCACCTGCGTAGAGAAACTGGCCTCGTGTCGGGTGAAAGCCTGCTTTCCCGCAACCCAGCGCGAACAGCAGACTCACGAACAAAACGAACGGCACGGCCTTGAAGCGAGCCATGTGAAGCCCCGAATCTGGAAAAGAGGTGAAACCGTGAAGGATGTCTCGACACACACTTTACCAACGGGTAGATTGGTGTCGATAAGATTTTCTTCATTTCTAGTTGGCTCAAACGAGGTCGTCACATGTGCTCTCCCGGTTTCGTCCGGACCCGACGCGGGTTCACGTTGATTGAGTTGTTAGTCGTGATCGCAATTATTGCGATTCTGATCGGGCTACTTCTGCCTGCCGTACAAAAGGTGCGTGAGGCGGCGGCCCGGATGCAGTGCGCCAACAACCTGAAGCAGATGGGGTTGGCCTGCCACAACCACCACGATGTCCAAGCGGCGTTCCCGACAACGCGGTTGGACAACCGCCACACGTGGCTCGTTCAAATCATGCCGTACATCGAACAAGACAACCTGTTCCAGCAATGGAATCTCACCAGATCCTACAACAACCAGAATGCGGTCGCCCGCGAAACCCCGGTCAAAGCCTACTACTGCCCGTCGCGCCGATCCGGTGCGGGCGTCCCGGTTGTCGTGGACACGATGGACAACACCACGACCCCCGCCAACGGCGTGCCGGCGGACTACGCCGCGTGTGCCGGTGACCCCGCAACCGGCAACGGCAACGACTACTGGTGGCCGAGCGCCGGACCGTTGGGCGGCTGCAACGGGGTCTTCAAGATGGCCAACGACTGGTCCACGACGCCGTCCGGTCCGAACCGCCCCGGCAACCGCATCGCGGACATCACCGACGGGACGAGCAACACCGTGTTGATCGGCGAAAAGCACATTCCTCGGGCCCAGCTCGGCACGGTCGCGGGCGGCGACGGCCCGGCGTACAACGGCGACAAAGGCTACTCGTTCCGCATGATGGGGGCCAACCGCCTCTTGGCCCGCACGCTCACGGAATCGGCGGGTGGCAAGTTCGGTAGTTACCACACCGGCGTCGTCAACTTCGTGCTGGGCGACGGCAGCGTGCGATCCTTGCGGACTTCAATCGACGGCACCACGCTCGGCCTGCTCGCCAACAAGAGCGACGGCAAGGTGATCCCGAGCATCGACTAAACACAAGGGTTGTGGATCACAACTTCCTACCCTCCGAGTAGGTTTGTACATTGATGTTAGGTTCAACTCCGGAGATACTGCCATGTCCGCAACCGTCGAATCGCTCGGCATTGACCGGCTGTCGGTCCGCGAGCGTTTGGAATTGATTGAGCAGATTTGGAACAGTCTTCCGGACACTGTTGACCCGATTGACGTACCCGCTTGGCAGTTGGCCGAACTTGCGAAGCGTCGGGCTGATGCCGAAGCGAATCCAGGAGTGGGCCGCCCCTGGCGCGAAGTGTTGAGTCAGTTGCGGACGGTTCAGTGAGTCGTCCAATCATTGTCCGCCCTGCGGCTGAGTCTGATATTCAAGATGCCTACGCCGCATTCGAGGCGGTTCAACTTGGCTTGGGCACCCGATTCTCAACCCGACTCGGTGACGGATTGAAACGGATCGAAACAATGCCGGAACTGTACGGCGTTGTTTGGCATGATGTTCGAGCGGTCCGTCTCAAACGATTTCAACACGTGGTCTTCTATGTGGTGTTCTCAGATCGTACCGAAGTATTGGCAGTCATGCACGGCGCCTGCGACCCGTCCACATGGCAATCACGACTGTAACTGACAGTCCAAATCCATTCCGGTTTGAGAATCCAACATCAGAATATCACTTACACGTCCAGCCCCACGGCGCGCATCAGGGCGATGCCGTTGCCGTGGGGGACGATGCCGGGGCGCATGGTGTAGTCGAAGCTCATTTCGCCGTGGGTCAGTTGGTCCGCGAAGTGGACGTTGACCACGCGATTGCCGAGCCGGTCGGCGGCTTCGGTTAGGGCAAGGTCGTGGGTCGTGACCAAGCCGACGGCGCCCAAGTCCAGCAACTTCCGCAACACCGCTTCGGCACCAATTAACCGATCCGCCGAGTTGGTCCCGGCGAACAGTTCGTCGAAAAGAAACAATACGGGTGGTTTCGGCCCGTTGGCCCGATCGAGGACTGTGCGAACGCGCGTGACTTCGGCGAAGAACCGGGACTTGCCGTCTTGCAGAGAGTCTTGCACGCGCATCGTGGCGCCGATGGCCATCGGGGATAGTGTGAGCGAAGTGGCGCGCACCGGGGCACCGGCGAGGGCCAGTACGATGTTCACGCCGACCGACCGTAGGATCGTGCTTTTCCCGGACATGTTCGAGCCGCTAATCATCAACAATCGGGTGACCCCGCCGAACCGCACGTCGTTGCGAACGGACTTGTCGTTGGCCAACAACGGGTGCCCGATCGCGTGGCCGTCGAACTGCGGTTCGGGAGTTTCCAACACGTTCGGGAACGGGTCGGCGGGGTTTTCAAAGGCGTAGGCGGCGAGGCTACTGAGGGCTTCGAGTTCGGCGATTGCGTGGAGCCATTTGGCAATCAACGGCCCGGAGCGTGCGCGCCACGCTTCAAACCGCAACGCGAACTGCACGTCCCATAACAGTAGCAGCGCGATCGGTAAAAACAGCGGGTTGAGGCGGGACGAGTACCAATCCGCGAGCGTGCGCAAGTCACGCAGTTGTTGCGACGGCTGGGCCGTTGCCAGGGTTAACGGCGTCTGCAATTCCTGCAACCGTGGGCAGTCGAACTTCTCCGCTTCCAGTCGCGTCAAGATTGCTTCGAGCAACGGCAACTCGTTCGCGGTTGAGTCGATCGGGGCGTTGACTTTTTTCGCCCACGCCAGCAGCGGCCAGACTGTGAAGTACGACAACGCCCCGGTGACCACCAACGGCAACCCCGTCGTGCCGAGAAACAACCACCCGAATAGCGCCGCGACGTTGCTCCACCCGAGAACGACCACGCCCCACCGTCGCCACGCCGCCACTTCCCGCAACGGTTCTTGGCCCCATGCCGCGAGTGTGGCGAAGTCGGCGGCCTCGGTCCCATCGACGACGAGCGTGGCAAAGTATTCGCGCAGATCGAGCCGGTTCCGCAGATCGGCGACGGCGTGTTGACGGCTTTGGACTTCGTTCGCTGTCGCCGGGTTCAGCAGCCATGCTGCGAGGTGTTGTTCGCCTTCAACGGTTCGGGCGGTGTTGAGCCGTTGAAACAGCGACCCGTTGCCGAACAAGTCGAGGTCGGCGGCGAAGAGGTCATCCGGCTTCGCAAACCGTTCGCCCGTGGACCCCTGCCCGACCCACTTGCCCGCCAGACGGTTCAACCCCGCCTTGTAGTACCACACCGCCCGCACCTGCTTCACCCGCCGGTACGCCAAGACTTTGGTGCGGAACACCAGCCCCATGAACGGCAGGATACCAACGACCGCCCACCACGGTGAAACCATCGACGTGACGAGCGCAAACACAAACAGACCGACGCTGAAAAAAAACACCCCGAGCCGAAGCCGCCCGATCCGGTCGATGTCCGCGTCGATTGCGGCCACGGATTGGGTTCGTTCGGTCAAGCGTTCGGAGTAAACAATCTGCGGATCAAGCACGATGCGGTCTCGGGGCGAAACAGCATCTCACGCAGAGTCGCAGAGACGCAGTGAGATCAGAACAGTTTCAACTCTGCGTCTCTGCGTCTCTGCGTGAGATCATTAAGATTGAGGTTACAACGACTTCAGGTATTCGACGAGATCCCAACATTCCGCTTCGGTGAACGGCACACGTTGACCCTTGCCTTTGAAGTATTCATGACCGGCGTTCGAGTTGCCCGGAATCGGCTTGCCGTTGTCCAGGACTTGGAATCGCGGTGCGTTGGGGACATCGGTTTTGAACCCGACATGCTTCGGGTCAAACTCTCGTCGGCCCACGCTGAAGGACTTCGAGCGTTTATCCGCTGGCATCAGTAACTCGTACAAGTTCGGCACCGATCCGTTGTGCAGATACGGCGCCGTCGCCCAGATGCCGTTGAGCGGGCGGCCTTTGTACACCATGAGATGCGCCATTCGTTCCTGGCGAATGGCCTCTTGGTCCTCGGGGCTGAGGAGCTTTTCGCCAATGTCGTTCAGCAGTTTCATTGTGCGGGACCGCACATTCTCCGCGCGAAGCTTGCTGAAGTCTTGGCCGTACAATTCTTCGCGCGCGCCGATCAGCGTTCCGCCGACGACGTGAACCAAAATCGCGTCCGCTTCGGCCTCCGCACCGAACCGACTGCCGACGACGAAGAGCGCCCGGCGCCCGGCGAGCTTGCCCGTCTTGGCTTTGCGGTCCGCAAAGTTCTTCGCCATCCGGTCATCGGTTTTCAGTTCCGCAATCGGCGTTTTGACGGCGACGATTTCACGCTTCGGGTCACTGCGGTCAATGTGTTGGTGGCACCGCAAACAATACTCCGTGAACAGTTCTTTCCCACGGTCCCCGCCACCGGGTCGATGGCTGGCAACCCGGTCTTCGACCATTCCGGGGATTGCAGTAGCTTCATCACGTCATCAATCTCGATCAGATTCGGTACGCGAACCGACGAACTATACCCGGTGATGAGTAACGCCTTGCCCGGTTCGGAGACGTGGACTTGGCCGAAGACGCCCAACACTTGCCCGGCGTTGCGGGACAGTGCGCCGAGCGTCGGGTTGCCGTTGATTTTGTTGCGGGCCACGCCGTTCCATTGCACGAAGTCGTGGTGCGGCGTGTCCCACAAAGTCGGGTAACTGACCGGCGCGTCCGGGGACCGCTTCTGCGAATCGGCTGACACCGCGATGTCGTTGACCAGCACTTGGTTCAGGATTCGCCCGAACGCATCCAGACGGGAGTGACCGTAGGGGTACGCGGTTTTGTTCAGCGCGTCGTAGTCGTCCCGGACCTGAATCGTGGCGACCAGTTGCTTCCGCAATCGTTCCTGGCTCGAACTGGTGTTATCGTCTTTCAGAACTCGTGCGGCAAAGCGGTCGAACTTCGAGCGGTAATCGTGGGTGTTGTGCAACGCTTGTGTCAGTTCGAGCAACAGCGTTTGCATGTCGCCCATCGTCGGCCCGCCGTCAATCCGGTAGGCGACCTTGTTGTAATGAATCTCCGTGGTGTGACACGCCGCACAGGTTAGCCCGAGCCAATCGCCCGCATCGCTGGAACTCTTGGGGTCTTTGACAAACCCGACCGGCAGGCCGTCCGGGTTGCAGTGGTTCGGCTTTTGGGTCAGGTACCGTAACCGCTGCATGTGGTCGTTGTCTCGGAACAGTGTTTCGCTATTGGGCTGCTCCAATGCCAGGAACCAATCGTAAGGCAACACCCGCGACCCCTGCGTTCGGGTGTAAAAGTCCATGCTCTGGGCCGGCGTCCACCCCTGATTCAGGTACACGACTTTGCTAGCGACTTCGCCATACGGATCGGTCGTGGGCACTAGCGCATCCCGGTCTTCCACGGCATACTTGTCCAAGTCGCACTTCACCGTACCGCTCTTGGTGAGCCAAAGCAGACCCCAGACCGCGCCGACGACCGCCGCGATCGTTAGGAGAATCCGCCCCCGGTTGTACAAGAAAGCTCGCAGCGACGTGACGGTCATGGGTCGTACCCTAATTGCGGTTTGCGGATGACTGGCGAACAGTATGACCGAGACAAGACGGGAGTCAAACGAAAAAACCTCCCATCGTCCGAAGATTGATGGGAGGTTAATTTGAGAGGCCCGAGCCGGATTCGAACCGGCGTGGACGGTTTTGCAAACCGCTGCCTAACCACTTGGCTATCGGGCCGTTCACCGCATTTCCGACACTTCGCATCTTACCGATGATGCGGATCGTGTCAACTGAACACACCGTATCATCGACTCGTTGCCCACACCAACTTGAGGCTTTACACCACGCCGAGGTTCGGGGGTGCAGCTAAAATATACTCAAGTTGACAGGGGCCATGTGCCTGCGATACTCTCATAACAGTAACTGATCGGAGGCCCCAATGACGACGATTGTAATCCCCGACGAAACCTACCAGCGGCTTGCGGCATTGGCCACTGCTCGTAATCTGACCCCAGATGCGCTAGCTACTGCCGCGCTAGATCAACTCGCCCAACAGGCATCAACCGACAGACACGCCGCCACGACTCCGGTGAAATTATCCGACGACGAATGGAAGGCCCGGTTCGACGCTCTCACTCAACTGATCCGATCCCGCTCCGACCGCTACCCGCCAGGGTTCCAGATCGATGATAGCCGCGAAGCGATGTACGAAGGGTGTGGCGAATGATCGTCGTGCTCGATACCAACGTCCTCCTCCGCTACGCCGACCCGAACGACCCGGCACATCCAATCGTAATCACAGCCCTCGGAGTTCTTCGCGCGGCAGGCTTTGCGCTCCATCTTGTTCCCCAAAACCTTTACGAATTCTGGGTCGTCGCCACGCGACCGCTTGATAGAAATGGGCTAGGATTGACTGTCCAAGAGTGTGAGCAGACGCTAACCCGTATCGAAGCCGCCTTCCCTGTTTTACTCGACAAACCGACCTTGTTGGCCGAGTGGCGGTCCTTAGTGACGGCACACGCCTGCAAGGGTAAAATTGCGCACGACGCTCGCATCGTGGCCGCCATGCGGACGCACGGAATGACCCACTTGCTGACTTTCAACGTCGGCGATTTCGCACGGTTTGCCGGTCTTACCGTACTCGACCCCAAGTCCATTGGGGCCTCGCCGATTACTACCTCGTGACCAACTTGCATCTTCACCCCACGCCGACGTTGTCGGCGATCAGGGCACGGGATTTCCGGGCGGCTTCGACGAGACCTTGCACATCCAGGCCGAGGTCTTCGAGCAATTCGGCGCGTTCGGCGTGTTCAATGAACTTGTCCGGGATGCCTTTCCGCACGATGTTCCGGGTGTCTAAGCCAGCGGCATTGGCCGCTTCCAGAACAGCGCTGCCGAAGCCGCCTTCGAGGGTGCCTTCTTCGACGGTGACCACGAGCGGTAGGTTTTCGATCGCCTTGAAGATGGTTTCCGTGTCGAGCGGCTTCACGAACCGGGCGTTGATGAGGCCGAAGTGAATGCCCTCGTCGCGCAAGAGTTTAATTGCCGCCTGGCACGCCGGGGCGAAGGCGCCGAACGCGATGAAACAACCGTCTTCGCCCCATTCGATGACTTCGGCTTTGCCCTGTTCGATCGGGGCAGGTGGGCCGTTGCGGTCGAGCTTTTCGAGGTTGGCTTTGGGGTAGCGGATCGTCGTCGGGCCTTTGTGTTTCAACGCGAATCGCAACATCGGTTCGATGTCGCTTTCATCGCCGGGTGCCAGGCAGGTCATGTTCGGGAACATCCGCAGGTACGGGATGTCGAAACACCCGTGGTGCGTCGGGCCGTCCGGGCCGGCTAGCCCGGCGCGGTCCAGCGTGAACACGACAGGCAAGTTTTGCAGCGCCACTTCCTGGAAGATTTGGTCGAAGCTGCGTTGCAAGAAGGTGCTGTAAATGTTGACGATCGGCTTCGCGCCGGCCTTTGCCATGCCCGCCGCGAACGCCACGGCGTGGCTTTCGCAAATGCTGGTGTCGAAGAACTGCGTCGGGTAGTCGGTGCGAATTTTTTCGAGCTTGTTCCCTTGGCACATCGCGGCGGTCAGCACGGCGACGGTTTTGTCCTCGCCCAGCACTTTGTGGATGGCCGCCGACATCGCGTCCGTGTACGCCTTGGAGCCGCCCTTGCGCATGCTGATAATTTCGCGCTTGGGGCCGATCTTTTCAAACACCGGCGGCGAGTGGAACGTCACCGGGTCTTCCTCCGCTTGCGGCACGCCGTGCCCCTTGTCCGTGAACACGTGCAGCAAGATCGGGCCGGTTTGCCCCTTCAAGTCCTTCAAGATTTTCCGCAAGCCGTGCAGGTCGTGGCCGTCAACTGGGCCGAAGTAGCGGAAGCCCATTTGCTCGAACAACATGCCTTCTTTGAACGCTGCCTTCAGCCCGTCGCGGAGGGCTTCGAGGGACGATTTCGCCATGCCCCCTATTAGCGGAATCTGGTCGAGAATCTGGTTGATCGTCTTCTTGCCGCCCTGGTAGAAGCCCGTCATCCGGCACTGGTCGAGCGTCTTGGCGAAGCCGCCGGTGCGCGGGCAGATCGACATTTTGTTGTCGTTCAAAATCACGAGAACGTTCTGGTCCAACCCGGCGATGTTGTTGAAGGCTTCAAACACGATGCCCGATGGGAACGCCCCGTCACCGATGACGGCGACCGCGTGGCGGTCCTTGTGACCCAGTAGATCATCGCCCGCTTTCAACCCGGCCACCGTCGAGACACTGGCCCCGGCGTGCCCGGTCATGAACAGGTCGTACTCGCTTTCCTTCGGGTTCGGGAACCCCATCAACCCGCCCTTGGTGCGGATCGTGTCGAACGTCTTGTACCGCCCCGTGATGAGCTTGTGCGGGTAAATCTGGTGGCCGGTGTCCCAGATCAAACGGTCGGTGCGGAAGTCGTAGGTCAGGTGCAAGGCGAGGCACAGTTCGACCACGCCGAGGTTGCTGGCAAAGTGCGCCTGACGAATGCTCAACACCCGCATTAACTCGTCTCGAATTTCCTTCGAGACTTGCAGGAGTTGGTCGTCCGACAACTTGTGAAGGTCCAGTGGCGACTGAATCTTGGGAAGCAATTCTAGCACGGTTGCACCTCGAACATTTAGCGATCCCTCTGCACGACGTACCGGGCCAGTTCGGCCAGCGGGTGGCCGCTTGGTCCGAGTTGCCCGGCTGCCGTCACGGCGTCTTGCCCCAACTCCTGAGCCTTGCGTCGGCTCGCCTCAACCCCCAGCAATCCGGGGTACGTTAGCTTACCGCGAGCCGCGTCTTTGCCGACCCGTTTTCCGGTCTGTTCCGTGGAACTTTCCACGTCCAATAAATCGTCGGTGACTTGAAAGGCCAGCCCGAAGGCTGCCGCATAACGGTCGATCGCGGCCAGTGTCTTCGTACTCACACCGTCATCGGTTTCGGCCTGGGCGGCAAACACGCCGAGCCGAAGTGCGGCCCGGAACAAGGCCCCCGTCTTGCGGCGATGAATGTCTTCGAGGCGGGCCAAGTGGTCTGCGGGTGTGGAACGTCCGGTATCCGCTTCGGCTTCGAGGTCCAACACCTGCCCACCGACCATGCCACTGGCCCCGGCGCCGCGTGCTAACTCTACACAACTAACCGCGACGGTTTTCGGGCCGTAACCTTGCCCCAGCACTTCAAACGCCATCGTCAGCAGGGCATCACCCGCCAGGATCGCCAACGCTTCGCCGTATTTTTTGTGGCACGTCGGCAACCCACGCCGCAAGTCGTCGTCGTCCATCGCCGGCAAGTCGTCATGAATCAGCGAGTACGTATGCACCATTTCGACCGCACACGCCGCCGGCAACGCCTGCGCCTGAGAACCGCCTGCTGCCTCACACGCCAGAATCACCAACAACGGTCGCAACCGCTTTCCCGGTGCCAACAGGCTATAGCCCATCGCCTCCGCCAGTGCGGGCGGTGTGTCACCACAAAGTCGGCGCAGCGTGTTGCCGAGCGCAGCTTCAATTGCTTGCTGACGGGGTTTCAAATGATCCCAGATTGAACCAGTCAACGAATCGCCTTTCACTCACCGAGTCCCGGAACCAGACATGGAATGACCATTTATAGTAGGCGAACCCGCCGAAGTCACGGGTTCAGGTGAGAATTACTTTACATTGCAAAGTGAATAGGGAGAAGGGCAATTGGGAAGCCTAGGGCACAAGGTGTGAACTCGTCGCCTTGGGTTCACTTCTTCTTGCGGTCGGCCAGGCTGCAAACGCCTTCGACGCACGGGATCAGGTTCATCCGGTTGCGGGCGATCCACAGGTACATTTTGTTGCCCAGCCACAACACGCCGGGCAGGTACATCAGCGGGGCGAAGAGCATGGTCAGCGGCATCCGCCACGCCATCCAGCGGAAGGCTTGAAACCCTGGGTAAGCGTGTTGGCGGTCCGGCGTTAATAGGTGCATTTCTTCCAGCAATCGCGCCGGATCGAGGGGCACCGCTGCCTCCGGGATGCGGTCCGTTTCGCGGGCGTTTTGGAAGTGCAATCGGTCGAACCAGTCGAGCAGTTTCATCAACTGAATCGACTTCTGACAAAACAGGCAACCGCCGTCAAAAAGGACGATCGCCTTGTTTTCCGGCGGGGCTGTGAGTGCGGTGGCCATAGTTGCGAACCTTATGGGAGTCGTGTTTGCAGTCATTATAACCGCCGAACGACGCGCCAGGTTCACAAACTGTAGCCGATCGAATTGACTCCGAACTTGATCGTACTCAAAAAATGAGTGGACACGTGTCCATAAATCGCCGATAAGAGTTGTGCGGTTGTTCACTACTCTTACCTCGGAGGTTGTTATGGCTGTGAAAGCGTTGATCCCACACTTGGTCGTGAACGATGGTGTAGCGGCGGCAGAGTTTTACAAGAAGGCGTTTGATGCGGTCGAAGTGATGCGGATGCCGGCCCAAGATGGCAAACGGTTGATGCACCTGTCGATGAAGATCGGTGACGCGCCGTTCATGGCGTGCGATGACTTCCCGGAGTATTGCGGTGGCGTAATCCGCAATCCGAAACACGTCGGTAGCACCGGCGTGACGCTTCACTTGATTGTGGACGATTGCGACGCGGCGATCGCCAAGGCGATTGAAGCGGGCGCGACGTTGAAGATGCCCGCAATGGATATGTTTTGGGGCGATCGCTACGGTCAAGTGCAGGATCCGTTCGGCCATGAGTGGTCGATTTCAACACCGTTGTCACCAGACCGGGCGAAAGCCGCTGCGGCCAATATGCCGAAGATGTGATCGTGGCAGTCTATCCCGAGCAACGGTGACAACGTGTTGTCACCGTTGCAATTCGCGTTCGATGCGGTCGATCACGTCTTTGGTTTTCCACTCACGGTCACCTAATGCGAGTGGTTCATCTTTCGCAATCCACGTCCGCACTTTCTTTTCAGCAGCCACCGCAGTGCTGTGGGTTTTCGCGCCAAAGTGCTTGGAGATTTCGCCGTAGGTGGCGGACGTGTGTTTTCGCGCCAAATAAATCGCCAGCATTCGCGGATGACTGACCGCCCACGACCGCGCTTTCGATTGCAGCGTGCCGGATGACAGCCGTAAGACACTGCACACGGAATTGTCCACGTCGGCTAGCGTAATCGCCCGCACGGTGTGCCGTAGCAAGTCGCCGAGGGCTTCACGCACCAGGGATTGCGTGATCGGCTTGCTCGTCACTTTCCCGAAGTGCTTGATGCTGTTCACGGCGCCTTCGAGTTCCCGGACGTTGCCCCGCAGGTTGCGGGCGAGGAACTTCAGCACGTCCTCGGGGATGGTGCTGCCGGTCGAT
This sequence comes from Fimbriiglobus sp., assembly GCA_043785105.1. GTDB lineage: Bacteria > Planctomycetota > Planctomycetia > Gemmatales > Gemmataceae > Fimbriiglobus. The sequence goes on along the minus strand of JAYVXO010000228.1, from coordinate 10,930 downwards.
TTCTTCCGCAGAATCTCCAGCCGCGTTTCGTCATCCGGCGGCAATAGGCCCCACACCGCGCCGCCCAGCAAGCGGTCCACGAGTTCCGGCATCAACTCTTCGGCGAGTCGCGGGTGACAGTCCATTGTCACGACCACTTGCCGCCCGTCGGCGATCACGGAATCGAAGGTGTGGAGGAACTCTTCTTGGGTCAGTCGCTTCGTGGCCAAGAAGTGGATGTCGTCGATGAGCAACGCGCCGCAGTCGCGAAATTGCCGCCGAAAACCGCCCTGCTTGTTGAACCGGGACGACTGCACGAACCGCGTGGTGAACTCTTCCGCCGTCACGAAACTGGGCCGCAAGTCGGGGTACTGCCGACGGAACCCGGCGTAAATTCCTTCGAGCAAATGCGTCTTGCCGGTGCCGACGGGGCCGTGGATCACGAGCGGGTTGGCGCCCATGCCGGGGTCTTCGACCACGCTCAACGCCGATGCATGGACCACCCGGTTACTCGGCCCCACGACGAAATCGTTCAGCGTCTTGAACCGCCGTCCGGTTCGTTGCGAGCCGGTCTGTTCGTCGTCGTTACGGCTTGGCTTCGTGGGGCGCTTCGGTTTCGCGGGCAACGGGTGCCGTTCGCCGAACAGGTTCAATTGCGGATCGACTTTCTCTTCATCAGTCTTCTTGCGAACGGGTTTCGTCTCGGTATTCGTTGTTTCTGGTTTGGTAGACTTTGTTTCGTCGGTGGGTGCATCGAATAACTGTTCATCGACGACGAACTTAATGGGCGACGGGGCGCCGAGTGCTTCGGCAGCGGCTTCGCGGATGGCGTCGCCGAATGTCCGGGAGAGCCAATCCTGGGTGTGGGCGTTCAGCACGGCCACCACGAGTTCGCGGCCCATCGGGATAAACGCGGTGTGTTGGAACCAAAGGTGGAAGCGCTGCGCACCAATGCGGGCAATCAATGCTGATTGCATCCGCTGCGCAAAAGCGTCCAAGCTCGGCGGTGTGGCATTGCGGGCCGACACAGCGGAGCCTCCGATCGTACAAGTGTTAAAACCGCACAAGTCCGTAAGGACGGGAGCACCCGTGCTCCGCTGTGTTAAGTTTGTTGGTAATCTCAACTATGCGCATTCTGGGTCCGGCGCCTACGACCCAACCCAGACATGTATCGGTTCACGGACCGGGGTGGGAGGCGCAATCCTCAGTGGTAGGCGCCACTAGAATTCGCGCCCGGCTCCGGAGAATCCCTAAAGCTAGCGCTTCAGGCGCAACCAACAGGTTTGACCCGGAAAAACGGTGCGATTTAACACTTGAGTGGTTTCCGCAGTGCGGTTTCGGTTATCCAGAGCAGCACTTCGCGTTCGTCGTACAACCCGAACCCCTTGCCCAGGTACAATCGGCGGGCCGGTTCATTTCTCCTATCCACGCTAAGATGCACCGCAGTTGACCCGATTGAACTTCCATGCCGAATCGTAAAATTTATCAGGGCTTGCCCCAGTCCGCGCCCCCGAACAGCCGGGATTAGGCCCAAGTAGCTGATCTCCAACACCTTCGAGCGTGGGACCGCCGTCAGAATCAACACGCCGACTGCACCCGTATTTGCACCCACCAACCAGCAGAAGGGCCTCGCTTCCCGGTCGCCCAGGTAGGCCGCAACCGTGTCTTCGATACTGTGAAGGTTGTTGAGTTCAGGGCAATCCAATGTGCCGTCGTAGGTGGCTAGCAACGTCTGGGCGAACGCCGTGGGATCGGCTTCGGAGTAAGGGATGAATTGCAATTCTGAAGGCGGGACCGTGTGCCGATCAAGAGCCACAATTTCACGCTGATACAACTGGAGCCGCGTGAGGTACTGAAATCCGACCCGTTGAAGGGCCGCCCCGTCGTCCAATTCGTCCGGTGAAAACAGAGCTTGGGCGTAAATAATACCCGCTGCCCGAAACCGGACCAGCGCTTCGGTTGCTAACGCCGTTTCAATGATTAACTGATCGCCGGTTTCAATCGTCCGGGGTGGCCACACGACCACAGTTGTCACCGAGAGTGGCTGAATCATCATCGCCCCGACCACACCAGTGCCCGTCGGGTATTTGGCGATCAAAAGCAGGGGTGCATCGTAGTCGCCGCAGCTGAATTGATGCTGGGCTTGCCGTGTTCGTAGTGTTTGCATCGCCGGAGAAAGTTGCGAAAAGAGAACACGACAGGCCGCCGCCCGTTCGTCGGCAGTGGCTTCGGTGATGTGGAGTTTTTGACCCATGACTAATGGTAACACGAGATTCTGGCCTTCCCAGCGAAGGGTGAGTGTCACGATCGGTGTTGAAAACTTGTTCACGATTCAGACATTCAGCATGAAAACGGGGCAACTTGTGTCCAAGCGGTCCACCATCAACTGTGAGGTTCACACGCGGGGTGCGAAAAAACCGCACGCCGTCAGGGGACCAATCCTGACGGCGTGCGGCGGCTTCACGAGGAGTGAACACGGTTAGAAGTTCTTGGCTGCCGGGACTGTGGGAGCGTTCGTCTGTGGCACCGGGATCATCGGGATTGGGATCACCGGAATGGTTGGCAAGGGGACTGACGTTGTCGGCAGTTCCGGGGCAGTCGGTAGTGGCGGAATGCCGACGGTGGGTACGGTCGTTGTCGGCGTACTGGGCATTGGCGTCGGGATCAAGTTGGACGGCGTTGGTAGCGTCATTTCAGGCTTGATCGAAGGCATCGGCGTGGGCAACAGCGCCGGGCCACGGGGCGTGGCGGTCGGTGACGGTTTCGGTTTGGCGATTGGAGGTTCCGGGGTCGATTGCACCAAGACGCCTTTACCAACGGTGTTGGTAATCGGACGGAATCCCGGTTCGCCCAGCTTCGGCATCGTCGGCTTGGCTACGGTGACGGCGGTCGTGGTCTTGGGTGCAATCGGCGGTTCGGTCGTCTGGGTGGCCAGTGGGCTACCACTCGGCGGGGTGCGGTAGCCGTTCAGGTGATACTGCCACAACGCGGACTTCACAGCGTCACGCACCTTGGTGTCCGGATCGGAGGTCATGGCGGCTTCCATCGCTAACCCGGCGGGTTGCGAAATCGGCTTCATGATGCCGATGGATTCCGCCGCTTCGATCCGCACAACCGGCGAAGGGTCTTTTTGCAACGAACTCACCAGCCCCGTAATCAGGTCCGGTGTATTGCGGGGGTCCAAGCCGCGCAGTTCCGTTGCTGCGGCTTTCCGTTTGGACTCGTCCGGGTCGGTGCGCAACGTTTCCAACAGGAGCTTGGCGCGCGACGGCGGGTCCGCCTTCGGCTTCTTCTTATTCAAGATGCCTAGCCCGAGATCAATGGCCGGCGCCGGACAGTCCGACGCCAAAACGCCAACGATTACTGCGAGACACAGAGTAGTACGGTTCATGATGGTTCCTTCAAACCGGGCGGCTGATCGTTCGCGCGGCGAGTTAATTCTATCTGTGGAATCGGGTCAACGACGGCCAACTTGCCGGAGAATCCGAATCGAGATGACCAACAACCGGAAGTGCATGACCGTTCAACCCTGACACATCGCAGAGGCGTTGCACCAATCGCAGTTCCCGCAACTCGGACAATCGCTACGCCGAGAGGAATCGTGTACTCGCCATTCTGAGCAATGTGCAACATGGCCACTGCTGATGGTGGTAGGTGACACATTTGTTGGTGGAAGTTTGTCTAATGATCTTGGTTTTCAACCCCAACGGGGTTGTTCCATTAGCCCAGGGTTGCGGACCGAAGGTCTGTTACCCTGGGACGCTCCCGCCCTGGGATGCGGGTTCCTCAGGGTTTCACCCTGGGACGCCCCCGCCCTGGGTGCGGGTTCCCCAGGGTTTCACCCTGGGCTAAGGGAACAACCCCGTTGGGGTTGAAAACCTGATCTGCTAACATGGTGTACAAATTTCCCACCAACTTCCATGACGCCCACCCTCTGATCGTGTTCTGCCTGAATTCGCGCCCTTGCTTGTCGAATGTTAAGTATCATCTCGGTATCCCGAAATCCTCCGCCAGGGCGAAACGACATGACCCGCACATCGCCAACAATATGCCGGGTGGTGTTCGGATTCGCCTGCTTGGGGTTGGCTTTTTCCAGTCGCATTCTGGCACAAGCGAACGGAGACAAGCCGACCGCAGCCGACGAGAAAGCGGTGCTGAACGCGACGAAGCAAGGGCTTCATCGGCTTGACCAAGCCGGACGCAATTGGATGAAGAACAAGACCTGTTTCTCGTGCCATCATCAGCCGTTGCCAATGTTCGCTGCCGTGGAAGCGGCCCGCGTGGGAATTCCCGTTGAAGCGAAGGGGCTGGCGGCTCAAGCCGATTTCACGCACGATTATTTTCACGACCGCATTGAACCGATGAAGGCAGGCAAGCACGTCCCCGGTGGATCATCCACGGCAGGGTTCGGGTTATGGGCGTTGATGCTCGATCGCCGTCCGGCCGACGACACCACCACGGCAACCGTGTCGTACCTGTTGCAGATTCAAGGCGTTGTCGCGTTGAATGCCGACGCCACTGCGAAACCACCGAAGCGAACCGAGGGAGCGTGGGTGCCGTCGTGTACCCGACCGCCACTGAATTCGTCTCGGGTTGGCGCCACGGTCCTCGCACTGATCGGCATGACGCACTACGCCACCGACGACCAACGGGATGCCGTGGAGAAAGCGGCCAAGCTTGCTGAAACGTGGCTCGCCAAGACGCCGATGACCAGCACGGACGACCGCTTCTGGCGGCTCTGGGGATTGCACCGATTGGGTGGTGATGCCACAACGATCAAGGACGCCCGTGCGGGTTTGACGGCGGCCCAACACGCGGACGGCGGTTGGTCGCAGACGAAAGACATGAGCAGCGATGCGTATGCCACGGGTCAGGCGCTGTACGTGTTACGCCAAACCGGGACGCCACGCGAAGACCCCGTCGCACAGCGTGCCAGCGCCTACCTCATCCGCACCCAACACGCCGACGGATCCTGGCTCGTCGAGACACGCATCCAAGCGGTACAGCCGTACTTCGACAACGGTGACCCCTATGAAAAGCATCAGTTTCTATCCGTCGCCGCGACATCTTGGGCCACCGCCGCCCTCGCCCAGATGCTGCCCAAAGTGGCAGGGTGTCACTAGCTTCTGTGGGCCTTTGAAAAGCGTACCCTGAGCTGGTCCGAAACCCGGATCATGCCGGTCCTTGGGTATCACACCGAATTGACGTTGAGCAATCCCATGTCGTCCGTGCCGCACAATGATTCACCACAGCGGGACTTGAAACCGCCGACTGCCGATGCCGCGCTTTTGGTGTGGTTGTTCGATGTGTTGCAACCGATGAAACGGACTCGTGTGAAGCAGCTTCTCCAACAGGGGTGCGTTCACGTCAACGGTACGCCAACCACTCAACACAATCATCCGCTAAAACTTGGCGATCGGGTGACAATTTCCCGTCTGGGGACGGCCAAATCGAACAGCCTTCGAGATGCAAACGTGGCGATCGTGTTTCAGGATGAGCAACTTGTGGTGATTGATAAGCCGTCCGGATTGTTGACGGTGGCCACGGAATCGGAACGGACGGATACGGCCTTTGTGCGACTGAAACAGCATCTGGAAACGATCCGGGCCGGGCGGCCATTTGTGGTGCATCGGCTGGACCGGGAAACGTCCGGGTTGTTACTGTTCGCCAAAAGTGTTGCGGTGCGGGACCATCTGCAATCGAACTGGGACACGGTGTCAAAAACTTATCTCGCCATCGTCGAAGGTGAACCGGCCAAACCGGACGGTGTGATCGAAGGCTTCTTGCTCGAAGGCCGCGATTTGCGGGTGCGGGTTTCCCAGGATGTTGTGGGCGCGAAATGGGCGGTGACACGGTATCGCGTCGTATCCCGACATGGGCGACTCACGTTAGTCGAAGTGGAACTGGAAACAGGGCGGAAGCACCAAATCCGCGTTCACCTCGCCAGTATCGGCTGCCCCGTGATCGGCGATTCCGGGTACGGCGCGCAGACGAATCCGGTTCGCCGACTCGGGCTTCATGCGTGGAAGTTAGCCTTCGATCACCCGCAGTCCGGCAAGCGGTTGGAACTCGAGTCGCCGCTACCGGATGTGTTACGAAACGTTGTTGATGCACGATAAGCTGACGTGGTTATTCTTCGTCAAATTCGAGTTGCTCCAAATCGCTACCAATCGGATCACCACCTTCATTCAAGTAGATGCGGTAAAGCTGAATCATATAGTGTTCTTGGGCCATGAGTGAAATTGTTACTGCTGGATATATGCCGACACAGAACACAAGCATTCCAGCTATCATGAGTAGCGAAGAGATAAACATGTGGGCCAAGAGTGAGACAAGAAGTTGACCACTCAATTTCTTGATAAATGACGTGGAGAATCGGAGTGCCGACCCAAAATGGAACCCTTTGCTCAGCTGCACGTGCAAAGTCATCGGCCACGTAAACATTGTGACCATAATTGCTAATATCATGTAGAGCAAAAAGCCAACGCCAATACCGACAAATGGCCCGATATCACCTTGGACGAGATACGCGACCAAGAATCCGACGCCTACCGAAATCATCAACCCCAACATGATAAACGCAGTTAGGATTAGCTGAATCAAGAACACCCACACGCCACGGCCCAGGTACTGGCTGAAGCGGTTGAACTCGAAATTGGCGTGGTCCGAAATGTCCTGGTCTTTTTCGAGGTCTTCGGCGACTTCGGCTTGGTAGCCCATCAGCACGATTTGACCGACGATTGGGATGAATGATGTCGTGAACATACACAACGACCCCATGAGCAGGTTGTTCGTGCCGCCTTCTTTTTGGACGAAGTACGTGTAAGGTTTAATGTACTGCATGATGGGACCGGGTCTGTTAGGGTGACAGTTTCAACTCGACTTCGACAACTTGTATTCGTTGCCGAACCGATTCGCTTTCACTGCCCACCCTATAAATCCCGTCGGTTAAATCAATCCACAACTGTGGCAACCGCCCGCTGAATCATGGACGGTTCTGGTGCAATCGCAAACCCCGTTTGAATCACGCCGTTCCACTTTTCGGGGTCTGCCGGGATGTTTTTGCCGGTCAGAGACTTCAGCCCGTTGTGGGCCAGACTTGCCAGCGCAACATCCTTGCCGCTCTCAGTCGTCAACACTTTGTTCAGCGCGACCACGGCTTCCTTTTGTCGCATTTGCCCCAAGCTGGCGACCGCCCGTTGACGCACATAGTCTTTCGTGGTCGGGTCTTCGTTCGTGCCAAACTCTTGGCCGTTGGCGACCCGTACCAGGAATTCAACCGCTTCGGGGCGTTGCGTTTTACCCAGTCCTTCCACCGCTCGACTGCGAATGTTGGCAACTTGGTCCGCCGGGAAGCCTTGTGGCCCCGTCAACCCGCCGAGTCGGTCCACGGCGTAACGGCCCGGTTCCCGGCCACCCGACGCTTGTTGAATCGGGTTGGCCTCGGGCGCCGCGTTCGGCTCGCGGGCTTTGCCGGTCGCGTGGTGGTAGGCGTTTGCCAGGATTTCCGGCGTGCGCGGGTCTTTGAACTTGGCGAGCGTATCAATGGCACAAACCCGCACCCACGGGCTTGGGTCCGACGTGGCCGCTGTGGACAGCATTTGCATGACTTCTTCTTGAACCGCTTGATCCTGGCCGTTTGACGTTGGCTCTTTCAACTTGAGCATGGCGCGAGCGCGTTCGGTCCCGTTTTCATTGGGAACCGTCCGCAACGTGTGGAGCGGGTCTTCCCGATCGAACATCGTCCCGAACGGCTTTTCCCGAAACCCACGACTGGTCGCCGTGTCCCAAGTCGAAGCACAGCCTGATACCAGGGGAACCACCACCACTGCGGCGAACAAGAATAACCGTGCCACCGCCCACCCCCCGTTTCCTACCAGAATCCGTGCGAATTGGCAGCGAAATAGCGTGAACAATCCGACGTGTCAACGCGGAGTGGAAATGGCGGTTCCTGTTATTTCTCCGCGAGGAGTTTGCGTACTTCGGCTTCGATGACTTCGGCTTTCGGGTCGTCGTAGGCTTGCACGCGGTTGCCTTTGCGGTTGAAGATCATCACGAGCGGGGTGATGTTCGTGGGGTAGCGGTCGCTGTATTTCTTTTCGTTCTCGTCGCTATCAACGAGCAAGAAGTTTGCAAAACTCGCACCCTGTTCTTGCAGGAACTTGAGTGCCCGATCGCGGTCCGGTTTTTCGATGTCCTGGTTGTTCAGGGACAGGCAGACGAGGCCATCAACGGCATAGGTTTTGTGCATCTGAACCAGATGCGGGAATTTCTTCACACACGGTGCTCACCCGCGGAACCAGACATCAATGACAACCACCTTGCCCTTATGCTCCTTGACCTTGGCATCGAGTTCGGCGTAGGACACTTGCTTCAATTCCACCGAGGTATCCTTACTGGATGGCGCTGGACCGTTGCAGGCCAGCAAGCCAAACGCGAATAGCCCTGCCGTGAACGGCACCGCGAACCAGGATTGTTTGTGAAGTCGCATCGGGTGATCCTTCTGGTGAGTTGTGATCGAAGCTGACATGATCCGTCAGGATGCGTTCCGCGTCAACTGGTTTACCGGATGTGTGCCACATTTGTTGGTGGAGTTTTTGGCACAAATTGCCCGGTTTTCAGGCTGAAAGCCTGAGAGCACTCAGCCCAGGGTGAGCCGCTTCGGCGTAACCCTGGGTTCATGGATCGCTAGTCGTGGCAGTCTGAAGGACTGCGAGCCGCGAGTCAGTAACGATGGCTGTCAGCCCTTCAGGCTGAAGAATTTTTACGCGACTACCCAGGGCGTCGTCGCCAAGCCTCCTCACCCTGGGCTGAGTGCTGCCAGGCTTTCAGCCTGAAAACAACTTAAATCGTGGACGAAATCTACAGTCACAAAAGACGTTCACCCAGTCACACTGGCGCTGTTTTTCGTAAGCATTTTCGCCAGGAGTTGATCGTGGAGTTGTCGGACTCGTTCGACCGGCAACGGGGCGGTCGAGTCAATCCATTGGTCGAAGGCCATTTGTAACTCGGTCAATTCAACCGCTTCTTCGATGACGATTGTCCTGTCGATTTGCTTGTCGATCAGATCATACCGACGCTGATTTTTCTCCATCGTCCACGGCTCAGCGACATTGTTGCAATCGCTAGTAGGACGCACCAAGATGTAGACCCGGCGGCCATTCACCTCCAAAACCGTCGGTTCAGTGGAGATGTCCAAGCCGCTCAGGAACTTCTTGACTGGCTCTTCGATTCCATCCGTTTCTAGAAGTTTTCGCACGCTCTGTTCTCCAACATCCACTGTTCCATTCGCCGTGTGGTTATTCTACCACAACACAAAGCCGGCGGTCACGCTAGTATCCTTGTCGCGTCCCGCTCTATTCAGCGTACCGGGGCGGTGCTAAAGTAACTACCAGTGTTTTGTCGGGGAAGCTCCCCGGTTTTGTTTCCACCTGCTCGCCGAGCGCCGACCCCTATGCCGACGCCGACATCGAATATCCGGAACTTCTGCATCATCGCACACATCGACCACGGGAAAAGCACCCTGGCCGATCAGTTCCTTCTGAAAACCGGCACCATCTCGGAGCGGGACATTCGTGCCCAGACGCTCGATAGTATGGACCTCGAACGGGAACGCGGCATCACGATCCGGATGCACCCGGTTACGATTTACCACGATTACAACGGCCAAAAGTACGAACTCAACCTCATCGACACGCCGGGGCACGTCGATTTCAACTACGAAGTGTCCCGTAGTCTTGCGGCGTGTGAAGGGGCGATTCTGCTCGTCGATGCGTTTCAGGGCGTGCAAGCGCAGACCGTGGCCAATGCTTTTTTGGCGATGGAAGCGGGGCTAAAACTCGTCCCGACATTGAACAAGATTGACTTGCCCCACGCCCGTCCGGACTTTGTGATCGGTGAAATGGAACAAGCGGTCTTTACCGACCCGGACGAGGTGATGCGGGTTAGCGCGAAAGCGGGCATTGGGATCGAAGATTTGTTGGCTGCCGTGATTGACCGCGTACCTGCGCCAGCGGGGTCACCAGATGCGCCGCTCAAGGCGATGATTTACAACTCGCACTTCGACACCTACAAGGGCGTCGTCGTTTACATTCGGCTAATTGATGGCTCGCTGAAATCCGGCCAGCGGGTCAAGTTCATGCGCACGGGGCGCGAGTATGTCATCACAGACATGGGCCAGTTCCGACCCGGCATGGTGATTTGTAACGAACTCAGTGCGGGGCAAGTCGGCTACTTCACGGCGAACATCAAGAACATCGAAAACGTGAACATCGGCGACACCGTGACCGATGCGTTCAACCCGACTGCCGAACCGATGACGGGGTACAAAGAGCCGAAGCAGATGGTTTACTCCGGACTGTTCCCGGTGAACAACAACGAGTTTGAAGACCTGCGGGAAGCGCTCGGGAAACTCAAGCTTAACGACAGCAGTTTCACGTTCGTCCCGGAAGTGTCCGATGGGCTTGGCTTCGGCTTCCGGTGCGGCTTCCTGGGGATGCTACACCGCGAAATCATTCAACAACGGCTCGAACGGGAGAGTGAACTGAACCTCGTTCAAACCGCCCCGAACGTCACGTTCGAGATTCTCAAAATGAACGGTGAGGTACTCACCGTTCACGGCCCGCAAGACGTGCCGGACAGCGGCTTCGTCAAAGAATTCCGCGAACCGATCGTGCGGATTAGCTTCCTGATTCCGTCGTCGAACATCGGCGACCTGATGGGGATGTGTACCGAACGGCGCGGCACGTTTGTGCGGATGGAACACCTCAGCCCGCAACGGGTGATCTTGGTGTTCGAGATGCCGCTCGCGGAAGTGATTTACGACTTGTACGACAAGTTAAAGTCGGTGACGCACGGGTACGGAACGATGGACTATGAAGTTCTCGGTTATCGCGCCGCCGATCTGGTGCGAATGGACATTCTCGTTCACGGCAACAAGGTCGATGCCCTT
>JAYVXO010000227.1:0-11272 GCA_043785105.1 Fimbriiglobus sp. | reverse complement strand
TTGTGCGTGGTCTTCATTTCGGTCGGCCAAATCCTGGGTAGAAAGGCTCAACAGGAGAACGAAGCATCCAGCGGTGGTTCAGCGAAGCAACCGGACGCCGAGTGAGGAGCCGCCGAACCAGGCGCTGCTGCAGACGGCAGGGGCATGATTGGTTTCTGCGACTTCAAGGTTCAGTAGCCCCGCCGCTGCTGAGCTGTGTCGTTCGGCGAGCAGAGGGCACCCGGATGGCGAGGTCGGCGAAAGAGATCGCGGACATGCTTCAGCGGTTGCAGGACTACTACGTCGCCGTCTCGACCGCCATCATCTTACTGAACGATGACGACGCGCTCCGGCTCCTCCAAGCTAAGGGGTACGACCACGGCTCGACGATCCGCTTGGGCCGGCGGGATAACTCGTACTACGAGGGCATCAAGCTCTGGGACGCGATACACTCTGTCTGCGGAAACGCCGGGTTCAACCTCGACTTCTTGGGGAGCATGTTCATGACGACATTGTCATGTGCCGGGGACGAACTCAGCAAAAACGCCTACTTCGACAAGGTACCAGTGCTGGAACTGTTCCGGCACCTTCGTTATGGGATCAGCCACGGCAACACGTTCCATCTCATAAACGGGGAGCCACGGCGGACAGCAAAGTTCAAGGGGTTCGAGATCTCTCCCGCCCTCCACGGGCAGGGTGTGTTGTTCGAGTTCATGAGCACCGGCGACCTTTTCGACTTGTTCGATGAGGTTAAGGCTCACTTGAGGTCTTTGCCGTGAGACTCCAGACGCCGAACCAGGCGCTGCAGCAGACGGCAGGGCATGATTCGTTCCTCTAGAATTCATAGCTCTCCGGTGTCCCGGCAGGTGATCTGAGTCGTTCTGTTTAGATGTGCGGTTCGCCACGTGATTTCAGCGGGTGCTGTGTCAGGGGTTTGAGCATGCAGTTTTTAGTGAGCATCGAACGGGACGAGGACGGTGCATAGGTTGTAGAGTGTCCGGCCATTCCTGGAGGTCTGTCCCGCCGCGCTGGGAGACACGTCAGGCGTGCCGAAAGAGATCGCGGAATTGATGAAGGCCCACGCGAAACAATTCGAGCGGAGTGGCAAGAAGCGAGACGAGGAACGAAGCCAGTTCCGTAATCATTCAGCACGGTTTAGTCGGTTGCGAATGAATGTATCGTCAGGTACCTTGTTGCAATTTCAACACCGACAGCGCGGGCGCGACGGCCACTTGGCCGAGGCCGCAGATGGACGTGAGGCTCATGGTTTCGCCGAGGTCGGGCAGGATTTCGAGCGCGGTTCGGGGGGCGGTGCCCGCGACCACGGCATCCAGAAGGTCAACGGCTTTTTGCGACCCGACGCGGCACGGGACGCACTTGCCGCACGATTCATTCTTGAAGAACCGGGTCACGTTGGCGGCAACATCCAGTAAATCCCGGCCTTCCGCGATGACAACGAGCGCGCCCGAACCCAGCATCGAACCGGCTTTCGGGAGGTCGTTGAACGACAACCGCACGGTCACGTTGTCCGCTGGCAAAAAGTTCGACGACGCCCCGCCGGGTGCGAACGCCTGAAGCATCTTGCCACCCTTCACACCACCCGCCAACGCGACCAACTCCGCGACGGGCGTGCCAAGAGGCACCTGATAGACGCCTGGTTTTTCCACGTCCCCGGACACGGCAAAGAACTTCGGGCCAGGGCACCCGTCGGTCCCGAGACCCGTCCACCACTTGGCACCGTTCGCCACGATGCCAGAGACGTTGGCGAAGGTTTCGACGTTGTTGATGAGGGTCGGCAGCCCGAACAGGCCGTGCGTGCCGGGGAACGGCGGCTTGTTACGTGGCTCCCCGCGCTTGTCTTCCAGGCATTCGAGCAGGGCCGTTTCTTCGCCGAGGATGTAGCCACCCGGCGACACAAAAAGGCTGAGGTCGAACCCGTCGAGCGTGCCGTTTTTCGCGGCCTCGTCGATTGCGGCCTGTAGAACCTGCCGTTCGGTTTCGTACTCGTGGCGTAGGAAAATGATCCCGGTCGTCGCCCCGATCGTCAGCCCCGCCAGCAACATCCCTTCGATGACCAGATGCGGTTGCTCGCGCAAGATCAGCGCGTCTTTGAAAGTGCCGGGTTCGCTTTCGTCCGCGTTGCAAATCACGTACTTCGGCGACCGCGTTTCCTTCCGCACCAACTCCCATTTCAAGCCCGTCGGAAACCCGGCACCACCCATGCCACGTAGCCCGGACTCTTTCAAGTTCGCCACGACCCAATCGGCGGCTTCGGCGTGGGGCTTGCTCTGCATGGTACGCAATGCCGCGTAATATTCGGAGGCGTCCGCGTAGGGATCGTTCATCCAGTGGCGCGGTGGCGTGAACTCAAACTCTGGCACAGTCTGCGGATTCTGCACCCATCCGGTCACTCGTTGAAGTTCGCCCAACGGAATCGGCGTGCCGTTGAGTACCCCGACCGGCGCCCGATCACAGCGGCCGATGCACGACACTTCGTGAACTTCGACATCAGCGACGATCACGCTTTTCAAATCTCGGCTACACGCGCCAGCACCGGCTAAGTGGCACGCCAAATCACGGCACACCAACAGTTCCACCCGTGGTGGCGGCGTGGTCCGATAGTGCGGGTAGAACGAGATGATTTGCTGCAAGCGATGCAACGGCACGTTGGCTTCGCGCGCGAGTTCGCGCAACGTCGCTTCGCTGAGAAAGCCGTGTTCGTGCTGGGCCGCGTTCAACAGCGGAATCAATCGCATCGGTGAAGTCCTGCCATCGGGGTACCGGGTCGATCATACCACACCGCGCCAACGCCGTTACAATTGGAACGTTTACAGAACGGAATGGGTGTAACCACATTCTCTGTGGTGCGAACAAGCAATTTTCACCACAGAGGGCACAGAGAACCACAGAGAAGAAATTAACAGTATTGATTTGCTCCGTGGCTCTCCGTGCCCTCTGTGGTGAATCCGGTATTGAGTGGCTCAGAGGACTGAGTGACACCCAACGGATTTAACCTCTCCCCTTTTGCCTTTCGACATGGAGTCAGAATGTCCCTTTCTCGACTACTCGCCGGGATCACGTTCGTGATGGTCGGCTGCTTCCTGTGGCCGGTGTTCGGGCAAAACCCGGTGCCGCCGGAAGCCCCGAAGCCCGCGAAATTACCGCTCACCAGGGTAGTGCTATTCAACGCCGGCGTCGGGTACTTTCACCGCGAAGGCGTTGTCGATGGCAACGCCCGTGTCGATTTGAAAGTAGCTGAAGAAGACGTGAACGATCTCATCAAGAGCCTGATCGCCACGGACAAGGACGGCGGCACCGCACGCGCGATCACATACGACAACCACGCCCCGGCGGAGATCACGTTGAAGGCGTTCGCCATCGACCTGACAGAGAACCCGACGATCGGTCAACTTCTGCAACAAGTTCGCGGCGAGAAAATCGAAGTCACGGACCTGAAAGGCACCCCGCTCGTCGGGCAAATCGTCAGTGTGGAACGATCCCAACCCGATGTGGCGTCATTGAAAATCGTCGAACAAGTCAACCTGCTCACGGAAGACGGCGTGCAAAGTGTTCCCCTGTCGCAAATGAAGAAGCTGAAGTTCCAGAAGATTGAATTGCAATCGGAATTCAAGCTCGCACTCGAAGCCCTTGCCGCAGCGCGGGGCGAAGCGAAAAAGTCCGTGGCGGTCACGTTCGCGGGCAACGGCAAGCGGCGGGTGAGCGTCGGCTACGTCGCCGAAGCCGCGCTGTGGAAGCCGACGTATCGGGTGAACTTAACCGGCGACACCGCCCGCGTGCAAGGCTGGGCCTCCGTCGAAAACACCACCGACGACGACTGGAACGATGTCAAAATCACCCTCGTCTCCGGGCGTCCGATGACGTTCAAAATGGACCTCTACGAACCGCTGTTCGTCCCCCGCCCCACGATCGAACCGGAGATTTTCGCGTCCCTGCGCCCGCCGGTTTACCAAGGTGGCGTTGGCCAAATGGCCTTGGGTGCTCGATTTGGCGGCGCTCAGCTCCAGAACGGTAGTGTTGTTGATCCGACACCAACAGCAATGGGACAACAGGGAGGTGGGCAATTAGGCGCCGGAGGTTTTGCTGGCGGTCAGGGCGGTTTCGGCGGCGGGTTGGGAGGAAAGTACGGCCCCAATCCGGGGCCGGGTTTGACGGGGAGTGTCAACCGGGTGTCACGCCCCTCGATTCGCAGCTTGACGCGCCGGGGCGTCGGTTACGATCAATACGTGTCCGGGGAAATTAACCGCTTGGAAAGTCTTGGAGGGGTAGCAATCGGACACAACCCGCTTGACACGAAAAACCTTGGCGAGCCATTTCAATACGCAATCACGGACCCGGTCAGCTTGCCGCGCTTTAAGTCCGCGTTAGTACCCGTGGTGAATGAACCTGCCGAAGTGCAACGGTTGAGTTTATACAACCCGGCGGTACTTCAAAAGCACCCGCTGTTGGGTGTGCGGCTAACGAACAAGTCGAAGCTGTTTCTGGCCCAAGGGCCGGTCGCGGTTTACGACGGCGACACGTTTGCAGGCGATTCTCGTCTGGCTGATGTGAAGCCGGGCGAATCGCGGTTGTTGAGCTACGCCATCGACTTGACCACGGACGTTAAGGCCGACACCCACGAATCGAAGTCGGATGTCGTCGGGGTGAAAATCACTAACGGGGAACTCGTCGTCAAACGGGTGAACCGGGACACCATACGCTACACGGCGATCAACCGCGACTCGTCGCCACGCACCCTCTGGATCACACGGACGCTCCGCGACAAATGGAATCTCATTACCCCCGCGAAACCTGTCGAACGCACCGCCGAGTTGCAACGGTTCGAGTTGAAAGTTCTTGCCAACGACACCGCGAAACTCGACGTGACCGAAGAAGAAACCGCCACGGAGACGACCGAGCTTGGGAAGCTTTCCTCGTCAGCGTTGGATGAACACGTGAAGCGTGCCGTGACCCCAGCCGCAGTAAAGGCCGCGATCACTCGACTACTCGCGGAGCGATCAAAGTTGAACGGACTGGAGACGAGTTTGACGGAAGAAATAGCAGCCCTGAAAGGCATCGCCGACGAGCAAACTCGCATTCGCGCCAATATGGAGCGGGTGCCGAAGGACTCGCTCGCCTATCAACGCTACCTGAAGAAATTCGACGACCAAGAAACCGAAATCGAACGCCGCCAAGCGAAGTCCGCAACCCTGTTGATTGAAGGCAAGAAGCAAGAGAAGGCCCTCGCCGAACTCACCAAAACGATGAACGCGGAGTGATCGACCGTTACCGCGAAGCGGTTGCAGATAGCAGCCCACGGTCGCGTAGAGCACCCTGGGGAGTGTCATCGTGTGATTTTTTACCGCGAAGCGGTTGCAGACAATAGCCCAGGGTCGCGTTTCGCGCACCCTGGGGATACGGTGGGGCACAACCCTACCCTGAAAGGGTTAAATTGTTTGGCAATTGGGATGTAACCGCTTCGCGGTAATTGCTTGGGCGGGTGTGCTTCCCAGGGTGCGCGAAGCGCGACCCTGGGCTATTGTCTGCAACCGCTTCGTGGCTATGTCAATGCCTCACCGCCGATTCACGGCGCCGTCGTGGTTGAGCATGGCGAGTGCCAGCGTCGTGGCGGCGGCGAGGTCGAGCTTGTCGAGTTTGGGGTCCGGCTTGGTGTCGCCGACGGCGAGCAACTTCTCGGCGGCTTGGGGGTCTTTCTCGAACGCGGTCTTTTGCTCCTCGAAGAGCTTGCCGAAAATGGCAAGCTCTTTTTCGTTGACGCTGCGACCCGTCACGGTGCGCATCAGCCACGTGATGCGACCGGTCCTAGTCGCTCCGCCTTCCTGAATCATTCGTGCCGCGAGGAACCGGGCGGCTTCGACGATTTGCGGGTCGTTGAGCAGTGCCAACGCTTGCAACGGCGTACTGGTACTTTGCCGCCGGACCGTACACACGCTGCGTTCGCTGCCGTCAAACGTGGTCATCTGCGGGTGCGGTGCGGTGCGTTTGCCGATCGTGTAAAGGCTGCGTCGATACAGGTCGGCGCCGGTCGAACGGGGGTAGTGCGGGCGGCCCATCGCGTCATTCCACAAGCCTTCGGGTTGGTACGGGTAGACGCTCGGCCCGCCGCGTTTTTCGACCAGCAATCCACTGACTGCCAACGCCTGATCGCGGATCATTTCAGCAGTCAAGCGGCGTACCGGGGCGTGCGCCAGCAGTTGGTTGTACGGGTCGCGTTGCAGCCATTCTGCCGATGTCCGCGACGATTGACGATACGTTGCGGACAGTGCCATCAGCTTCAACAGGTGCTTCACATCCCACGATTTCGTCACGAATTCGCGGGCCAGCCAATCGAGCAACGCCGGGTGTGTCGGCGGCGTGCCGGTGGTGCCAAAGTTGTCGCTAGTTTCCACAAGCCCGGTGCCGAACATCTGCTGCCAGAGGCGGTTCACCGTCACGCGCGCCGTCAGCGGGTGATCGGGTGTCGTCAGCCACTTGGCCAAACCGTAGCGGTTACGCGGAAGGTCGGCGGGGAACTTCGGTAGCACGGCGGGCGTGTTCGCCGTCACACTATCACCGAGCGCATCGTAAGCGCCGCGCTTCAAAATGTACGCGGGCTTCGGCGTCGGCATTTCCCGCATCACCATCGCCTCGGTGATCGGGTTGGTGAACAAGTTGTGGTCCCGCCGCGCGGCGTGAAGAGCGTCGGCGGCTAAGCGGGTTGGTCCGTAAAGTGCGCTCACAAAGTAGTCGCGCAACTGGGGCGCTGCCGTGTTCCAGGCAGTTATGAAGTCATCACGCATTGCCAGTTGGGTCACTTCCAACGGTGTCAGCGAACGGTTGAAGACCCGCAGTTCATCGACTTTCCCACCCCTAAACCCGGCGTCGCGGAAGCGATGGCCGATGGTCAGGTTCGGTTCGGCGCCGCCGTAGGTGATGTCTTTCGTCAGCGAATCGCGGACGGTTTCGGTCGGGAGCAATTGACCGTCGCGGTACAGCTTCACGCCGTCTGCCCGGCTGGAACCATCGTAGGTCATGGTGAAATGCGACCACGCATCGGGGGGCAACGCCTCCTTCGCCCGCACTTTCAACGAGTTCCCCGGCCACATGTGGTACAGCCCCAGCGCGGGCTTGCCGTCTTCAAGTGTGAGGTCATACCCACGATGTCCGGCATCGACGGGCGCCTTGCTGTGGTGCAACACCATGAGGTACGGCACCGGCTTCGCGGGGTTTAGCCACAGGCTAATCGTGAACGGGTCGGTGCGGGTGAAGTGGCCGACGCCGGGGAAGTCGAAGCCGTTTTCGCCGTCGAGTTCCGCCCCGTTGCCGACTTTGCCGGGCACGGGTTTCGGTTTCTCGTGCGCCGTTGCCGGAGCTTTCGCATCAACCGCGTTGACTACCTTGTTGTCTTTCCACTCGTCGAAACTGTACGAGCCGGTTAACCCCGTCAAGCTGGGCACGGCCTTGGGTTTCAACTTCAACCACCACCGAAATGCCGTTTCGGCTTGCTGACAAGCGGTTGTCACTGCCGCTTCTTTCTCACGGATAGCGGTGGTCAGCGCGGCGATTTTCTTGTCTTGCTCATCGGTCGAAAGAAGCAGCGCCGGCACAGGCATCGCCGTGGTGAAGTAACTGGTTTGTCCGGCTTCGTCGATGTTCTGGAAGAACGCGAACAGGCTGTAAAAGTCCTTCTGCGTGAGCGGGTCGTACTTGTGGTCATGGCACCGGGTGCATTCAAACGTCATGCCCAGGAATGCTGTGCCCATCGTGTTGACACGGTCCACCACGTAGGCCACGCGGAACTCTTCCGCTACCACGCCGCCTTCTTCGTTCTGCATGTGCAGGCGGTTGAACGCCGTGGCCAACCGCTGGTCTTTGGTCGCGTTCGGCACCAAGTCCCCGGCGAGTTGGTCCGTCAAAAACTGGTCAAACGGCTGGTTGCGGTTGAACGCCGCGATCACCCAATCGCGGTACGGCCACATCGCCCGGAAGCGGTCCGATTGATACCCGTGGGTGTCCGAGTAGCGGGCAATGTCCAGCCAATCCGCCGCCATCCGTTCACCGTAGCGCGGTGACGCCAACAGGCGATCGACCACAGTTTCGCAATCCCTCGGCGACGTGTCTTTCGTAAACGCATCCAGTTCCGCAAGCGTGGGCGGCAGGCCGGTCAGGTCGAAGGTCACGCGCCGCAACCAAGTTTCCTTCGGCGCTTCCGGCGCGGGCTTGACGCCTTCGTTGAGCAACCGAATCTGAATGAATCGGTCGATCGGGTTCACAACATTTGCCACAGTTGGCACCGGCACATCACGGGGCAGTGTGTTGAAGGCCCAGTGTTGGCCCCACTTCGCGCCTTGATCGACCCACGCCGTCAGCGTTTCCTTTTGCTTCGCGGTCAACTTGCGGTTCGAGTCCGGCGGCGGCATCTGTTCATCGGGTTCATTGCTTGTGATCCGGCGAATCACTTCACTAGCACTGCTCTTGCCGGGCACGATCGACGTGATCTCTTTCTTGGTACGAAACGCCCCTTCTTTCGTATCGAGGCGCAACCCCGCCTGACGCTTGTTCGCGTCCGGGCCGTGACAGTGAAAGCAGTTCTCGGACAGAAGTGGCAACACGTCACGGCTGAAATCGACATCGGCTGCAGTCGCGGACGATCCAAGTAGTAACAGCACAATCACGGCAAGAAGCCAGTGGTGGGAACGATGCACGGTCGCCTCCGAGATTCAAATACGATGCGAGAAGATTCCCGCCCGAGGAGTGATGATTCCATTCTAGAGTAAACCAGGTCAAGATGGGCCATCAACTCACGCACACTATTCGAGTTATCGCCGGATGCCGACACACTTTTCAGCGCCCTCGTGGTTCATCCTGACACTCATCGCAGTCGTGGTGATCGCGGGAATTATTGGGCTGTGGATACCGGACAGCGCCGGTGGGGCGGTTGATTTCACGGAGTACGGTGCGGCCGCGCGGGTCTTGGCGAACGGCGGCAATCCCTACGACGGGCGGTCGCTGTTGGCGTTTCAGACCCCCGTCGGGTGGGTCGATTCACGGGCACAGATGATGTGGAATCCGCCGTGGGTGTTTCCCCTGGTCTTGCCGTTGGCGTGGCTGCCGTGGGGGTCGGGCTTCCTGACGTGGTCGGCCGTTCAGGGTGCGGTCATTTTATGGGCGAGCGTGGCCGCGTGGCGATTGTACGGCGGTGCGGATCGTTGGATGTGGGTGCCGATCCTGTTGGCGGTCGCGTTCGCGCCGATGCTCTTCCTGATGCGATTGGGGCAAATCTCCGGGTTCATGCTGTTCGGGCTGGTCGGGTTTTTGGCAGCGATGCGCATGGGACGACCGGGCTGGGCGGGCGTTGCGATGGCGTTCACGGCGGTGAAACCGCACCTGCTGTTACCGTTCGCGGTGCTGTTGGCGTGCGACGCGATTGTCACCCCGAAGACGCGCAAAGCGGTGCTCGTAGGGGGCGGAATACTGATAGGCTGTGCGCTGTTCCCGATGGTCTGGAACACGGACGTGTGGTCGCAGTACGTGGCCGGAACCCGCGCCCCGTCGGACGAGTTCCACTACTCCACCGCCGACTGGGATCCGCCGATTCTAGCCTCCAAACTTGGCACGTACTTCGACAACAGCATGGCCGTGCAGTTCGTCCCGTCTGTGGTTGCGACGCTGATGCTTATCGGGTACTGGTTCCGGCAACGCAAGGTCTGGAACTGGGAGCAAGAGTTGCCGCGAATCGCGCTCGTGTCGTTTCTAACCACCGGCTACGGCGCGTGGGGATTTGATCTGATTGTGCTGCTGTTGCCGATCGTGCAAGTAGCCACGTGGGTGGCCCAATCGCACAATCCGCGACTCCAGTTATGGGCCACACTCGGCTACCTCAGCTTCAACGCGGCGATCTGTCTGGCACTGCTCCCGGTGATCTGGTGGACCCCGGTTATCGTGCTGAGCTATCTCGTGGCGTGGGGCATGAAGGTCCGGTTCATGCAGGCGAGCGTCGAGCACTCGCCTTATTTCCCGAAGTAATCGTCCTGGTTGCGGGCGGCTTGCGGCGGGACGCGGTCGGCGGGGTTGTCGCCCGTGACTAGACCGAAGGTGACGCCCATTGGTCGGCGTCCGGGGCGGGCGCCTTTGGTGAACGGCCCGTCACCCCAATGGTCGCCCACGGCGGCCACTTCAAACTGATCGAACGTCTGCTTGGCCAGCACGTAGCGGAGCTTGCCGAGCAACCGCACGTCGTACCCCGTCTCCGCCTTCGTGGGGTCGGCATCGGATGCCATCAACGCTTCCCCGTCCAAACGCAGCTCAATGACTTCGGCATTGCCGCCGACGGCGGTCAGGGTCATGCGGCATTTGCGAACGTCTTGTGGCCCCCACGGGAGCGGTTCCCCCCGCGTGTTATCGAGCAAATTGAAGCGAGCAATCCGCTCCGCAACTTTCTTCGGCACATCGTAAGTAAACCCTTCCTCGGTGTTCGGTGGCGCGAGTGATTGCACCTCGGGCTTGGTGAGCCAAAGGTAATCCCGTGCCGACATCGCACCCCCCACGCGGTCACAACTACCCTTCGTGTAGACGCCGTCCGTCTTGTCCAGGATGCGGGTATTCACTTTCAGAATTAGCCCACCCGCCGGAGGCGTGCGGGTGTAATTGGGGTCCAGTGGGCCGTGGGCCGGCACCGTGACCGCACCGGCGGCCCGCCGGGCGGCAGGGAGGCGTTGAAATTGAGCGAGCGCGCGTTTCAGTTCGCCTTTCGTGTAGGCCGCATCGTGGCCAGTGTTTTTGGCCCACAGCACTTCACCGTCCGCCGTGAAGACGTAGATTCCCTGCCGGGTATTGTTACCCGCACCCTTGCGGTGGCCTTGCTCCGCAATTTGCATAAAAAATCGCCCTTCCGCGTCCTTACGGCGGCGTTGATACCAATCGTCCCCACTCACCGGAACGAAATCCTCCGTGGCCATCTTGATAATTTCCGGATCGGCGAAGGCGGACACACGGCCCCCCACAACGTTGTTTCACCCACACCCGAGCGGGTGCCCGTCCATTTCCCAGAGTAAAATCGGCTTGCCAAGCTTGGCCGCTTTTTCACGCGCATCCCAAAGCGAGGTGAGCCACGGAATCTCCGCAAAGGCATCCTCACCCGGTGCCGGGCGGACCGTTTTGAGTAACGTCGCAAACTGCGCGTCACTGAGAAAGGCCTTCGCTTGGGCAGCGGAGGTCGTGCGCGTCGAAAAATGAGCCGACATCCCCGACCCAATCAGGAGGGTTGCGCCGAGAAGGATCGAAAATCGGTACCGCG
>JAYVXO010000226.1:0-11274 GCA_043785105.1 Fimbriiglobus sp. | reverse complement strand
AGCGCCGGGTTCCTCGCGCGGTTCGGGACGTTCATTCATTGCGGTGCTCCCGAGCGCCGTCCGGCCTGCGCGTCGCGAGCTTCGGCTTTCAAAACCAGCCTGAACCGGGGGTCATACTCCTATTTGTCAGCCGTCTCACCATTAACCGGACACTCGAGAGATCGACTTGTGATTCACTCGATGCCTCGGTCCGCTCATACTCCTTCCCATGACGCCGGTGTTGCGTCCGCCACCCGACCGTCCGCCCCACCACCCACCGATGCCGCAGCGGACCGAATCCCGTGGCACCGTCCGGGCGGGACGATATCTGGATCTCATACCACTGCCGTACAATAGACTCCGATAGCATCTCCCGGTGGTCCGCGCGGTCCGCCGTAATGGCCGGGAGCCGGGGGTGATCGACCCGGGAGATTCGCGTCAGGAGGCCGACGGCCCCCGCCGCATCGGACACGCGGGCGGCCGTCACGACGACAACCACGAGCACTCCGAGGGTCTCGACCCGGATGTGTTTTTTGCGGCCAGTTGTGCGTTTCCCGCCATCGTAGCCCCGCGCCCCGCCGGCCGGTCGCCGCCGCCGCCGCCGTCGGGCTGTCTAGCGCCCCCAACGACGGGTGCGGGTCGCGCCCGGCGTGCCCCCGGACCGCCTCGCGGAGCGTGTCATTGACCCGCCGCCAGGTGCCGTCTTTGGACCACGTGCAGTCGTGATGCGAGACCGACGTATGAGGTGGGAAATCGTGCGGTAGATCAACCCACGTGCAACCGTTGACAGGGATATATCAGATCGCATCCACGATATCCTTGAGGTCGTGGATATTGTGTCGTCCGCGCCCGGTGTTCGGCGGGAGCATCGGCGACAAGATGTCCCATTGCGGCAAGGTGAGATCACTGCGATATGCCCGCCGCTGACGTTGCGATGCCGACAGGAATTGCTCCTAACGTGTTGGGATACAACACTCTAGAACACGATCCTTTGCCGTATGGTCTCTTAAACGGATTCGCTTCGCTCGTGACCCGTCGCATACATACCATCAACTTTGTGAATTGAAACTTGATGGTGCCCTGAAGCCCAAGTTAACGTGTAGAAAATGGTAAGATCATGTTGCTTTCCCAGATGAAACCCGACCTTGCCATTGTCGGACTCGAATCGGGACTGGTTTGCACCGTCGTTGCCGTCAAAATCATCGCCGACGGCGCAGTTCAGGTCTTCTACAGACTGCCCGATGGGACTTTCAAGGAACGGTTGCTCGGCACGGCCGATGAAGCGACGATTGCACTCGCCACGACCGAACGCCCCTGGGCTTTCGACGGGGACGCGGCCGCGTTCCAACTCGCCTGCGAAGCCAAACGCATCGACCTCGCGTTCCTCTTCGACCCGATGATGGCCGTCCATACCTCGAACGTCGATCCGCTGCCACACCAGATCACCGCCGTCTACGAATCGATGCTCCCCCGCCAACCACTCCGGTACGTCTTGGCCGACGATCCCGGCGCGGGTAAGACGATCATGGCGGGTCTCTACATCCGCGAACTCCTCATGCGGGCCGATGCCCGGCGGATTCTGATCGTTGCTCCTGGTAGCCTTGTCGAGCAATGGCGGGACGAACTATTCGAGAAGTTCGGCCTCGAATTCCGCATCTTTTCTTCTGCACTCGAAGAAGCATCCCCCAGCGGCAACCCGTTCGAGGATCAAAAGCAACTCATCGTTCGTCTGGACCAGATGGCCCGGAACGAGGAACTGCAAGCGAAGCTCTGTGCGGCCGGGTGGGATCTTGTGGTGTTCGACGAGGCCCACAAGCTCGCCGCGCACTACTATGGCCGCGAAGTGAAGGAAACGGGACGGTTCAAGTTTGCTAAAGCCCTAGGACGAGAAACGCGGCACCTGTTGTTGATGACCGCGACGCCGCACAATGGCAAGGACGAAGACTTTCAACTCTTTCTGTCCCTACTTGATTCGGATCGGTTTTACGGCAAGCCCCGCGACGGTGCCCACAAAGCGGACACCAGTGATTTGATGCGGCGAATGGTCAAAGAGGAACTGGTCAAGTTCGACAACACCCCGCTGTTCCCGGAACGCAAGGCGTATACCGCCAACTACAAACTGACGGACGCAGAAGCCAAACTCTACGAAGCCGTCACCGCATACGTCCGCGAAGAAATGGGGAAGGCGGATCAACTCACCGGCTCCCGCAAAGGCTCGGTCGGGTTCGCACTCACGACCCTACAACGACGACTGGCATCCAGCCCCGAAGCCATCTACCAGTCGCTCAAGCGACGTAAGGAACGCCTCTCGGAGCGGCTGCGTGCCGAGAAACTCGGTGACCGGGGCAAGTCACTGCTCGCCGAAACACTCGACGACGTTCCCGAAGACGATGACGATTTGAACGCCGACGAGCAAGAAACGCTCGAAGAAAAACTCGTCGATCAGGCGACGGCGGCGAAAACCATTGCCGAATTGGAAATCGAAATCTCGATCCTGAAGAATCTCGAAGGACAGGCAAAGGCCGTCGTCGCTTCGGGGCAAGATCGCAAGTGGGAAGAACTCTCGAAGCTCCTGCAAAATAACCCCGAGATGCACGATGAATCCGGGCGGCAACGGAAGATCATCCTTTTCTCGGAACACCGCGACACGCTCAACTACCTCTACCACAAGATCGCGGGCGTGCTGGGTACACCGGATGCCATCGTCGCCATCCACGGCGGCACTCACCGCGACGAACGCCGTAAGGCGCAAGCCCTGTTCCGTTCGGATCCCGACGTTCGCGTGTTGATCGCCACCGATGCCGCTGGCGAAGGCGTGAACCTTCAATGCGCTCACCTGATGGTGAACTACGATCTACCCTGGAACCCAAATCGGCTCGAACAGCGTTTCGGCCGTATTCACCGAATCGGGCAGACGGAAGTCTGTCACCTTTGGAACCTCGTTGCCAAAGAGACGCGGGAAGGCGACGTGTATCACCGTCTCTTAGAAAAGCTGCAAATCGAAAGCGCGGCCCTGAAAGGTCGCGTGTTCGACATTCTGGGAGAGGTATTCGAGGGGGTGAGTCTCAAGGATCTCTTGATGCAGGCTATCCGGTTCAACGACTTGCCGGAAACGCGCGCCAAACTGCACCAACAGATCGACCACGCCTTCGACCACGATCACTTGAAGTCGTTGCTCAACCGCAATGCGCTGGCACAAGAAACGATGTCGGCGGACCGACTGTTCCGGGTCAAGGAAGAGATGGAGCGGGCTGAAGCCCGGCGGCTTCAGCCGTTCTTCGTGCGGTCGTTCTTCCTCAAGGCGATCGACCAACTCGGCGGCACGATCCACAAGCGGGAAACCGAGCGGTACGAAATCACGCATGTCCCGCCCGCGATTCGGGAACGGGATCGACGACTGACGGGCCGCAACCGGCGGGAACAAGAACCGATCCTCAAGCGGTACGACCGCATCGCCTTCACCCGCGAGGCCATACAGCCGAACGACAAGCCCGGCTTGGCCGGCGCGGTGTTGATGCACCCCGGTCATCCGCTCATGCTCGCCGTCACGGACATGATCCTAGAACAGAACGCCAACCTACTCCGGCAGGGGGCAGTTCTCGTCGATCCGGCCGACGATACGGATCAACCGTGGTTGCTGTTCCTGCTGACGCATGAAGTGAAGTCGGGCGATGGGGCGACGCTCTCGAAGCGGATGCAGTTCATCCGTGTGAATCCGGACGGCTCGGCTGCGTTTGCGGGATGGGCACCACACCTCGATCTCGAACCACTCGCCGCTGCGGATCGACCGTTGCTCAAGGACTTGCTCACCGCCTCGTGGATTCGCACCGACCAAGAGCAGAAGGCGATTGCTCTCGCGGCCGGAAAACTCGTGCCCGAACATTTCAAGGAAGTGGCGGATCGACGGGTCGAACACGTCGATAAGACGCTTGCGGCCGTTCACGAGCGGCTGACCAAGGAAATCTCCTATTGGACCGACCGCGAAATCAAGCTCAAGGATGACCTCGCCTTCGGCAAGGACGTGCGGCTCAACCTGGACAACGTGAAGCGGACGCTCGAAGACCTGCAAAGTCGTCTTGACGGTCGCAAGAAGGAACTGCTAGCGATGCGCCAAGTGCAGAACGGCACGCCGATCATCCTCGGTGGGGCGCTCGTCGTGCCGGTTGGGTTGCTACGCAAGGTACGCGGTGACGGGTCGGCGCTCAATTCCGCCGATGCCGCTGCCCGCAAGAAGATCGAGATGCTCGCGATGAAAGCGGTGATGATGGCCGAAGAATCCAAAGGGCACCGCGTCGTCGATGTGTCGGCTCAAAAGTGCGGATGGGACGTGTCGAGCTACCCGCCGAACAGCACCGACCCGAAGCACATTGAAGTGAAAGGGCGGGTGAAGGGGGCGGATACCATCACGGTGACGCGGAACGAAATCCTCTACGCCTTCAACCAAGGCGACAAGTTCGTCTTGGCTGTTGTGTTCGTGAATCCGGACGACAGTACGGAAGGGCCGTACTACCTCACCAACCCGTTCCAGCGCGAACCCGACTGGGGCGCGGCGAGCGTCAATTACGATATCAATAAGTTGTTGCAATCTGCGACACGATCACAGTGAGGGAACTATGCCGCTCCGAGACCATTTTCACCCGCCGCTCAGCAAGAAAAAGAACTGGGAAGGTTTCCACGGGCTTTGGCCTGGCTTGATGACCGTCCATTTAAATCAGTTACTCCCCGTTCGGTTTGAAGCGGAGCCGAGTGTGCACATGGGTTCCGAGATTGAAGTGGCTGTGGCGACTCTCGAAAGCGAGGATGGTTCTGACTCGAGCTTAGCCACAAATGGCGAGTTGGCGTTCGATGTCGCACTTCCAAGTCTGGCCGTCGAAACCGAACTCTTGACGGAAAGTGAGTATGAAGTCCGCATTTATGACACCATCAGGAATCGTAGACTTGTCGCAGCGATTGAGATCGTTAGTCCGTCGAACAAGGATCGCCCCGAGAGCCGCCAGGTCTTCGTGGCGAAGTGCCAGGCGCTGTTGAAGAAGGGGGTTTCGGTGTCCATCGTCGATCTCGTCACCTCGAAGGACTTCAACCTGTACTCGGGCTTGCTCGATCTCGTCGGCCACCACGACACGACCTTCGGCCGAGAACCTCCGGCCATCTACGCCGCCGCGTGCCGTTGGATTCCACGGGGACGAAAGCACGTTCTCGAAACGTGGTCGCACATTCTCCACCTGGGGCAACCATTGCCCACCCTGCCGATCTGGCTGGCCGAAAATTACGCCATCCCGCTCGACCTCGAAGCAAGCTATGAACAAACCTGCCAAGCATTGCGAATTGCCTGAGGTAACTCTGTGATCATTTCGCCGAAGAAGTTGATCGAAGTTGCTCTGCCCCTCGACGCCATCAACAAGGCATGTGCGAGGGAAAAGTCGATTCGCCACGGGCACCCGTCCACGCTGCACCTCTGGTGGGCGCGTCGGCCATTGGCAGCGGCTCGCGCCGTTATCTTTTCTCAGTTGGTGAACGACCCGGAAGATCTCTGGAAGTGCCAGAATCCTGGTAAGGAACCAACCTATCAGCGCAAGACCGCGTTTGCGGTAGCCCGCGCCAAACTGTTCAAAATCATCGAAGACTTGGTGCTTTGGGAGAACACCACCAACGAAGCGGTGCTGGAACCGGCCCGCGAAGCCATTCGCCAAAGCTGGCTGGAAACGTGCGAACTGAACAAGCATCACCCGCAAGCGAAGGAACTCTTCAACCCGGCGAAGATGCCGGGGCTACACGATCCGTTTGCCGGTGGAGGGTCAATCCCTCTCGAAGCTCAACGCCTCGGGTTAGAAGCCTTTGCCAGTGACCTGAACCCGGTCGCGGTGCTCATCAACAAGGCGATGATCGAGATTCCGCCGAAGTTCGCTGGAAGACCGCCCGTCCACCCGATGGCGGCCAACGAACTTGCGACCTGGATCGGAGCAGCTGGGCTGGCCGAGGACGTGCGCCGGTACGGTCAGTGGATGCGGGACGCAGCGTTCAAGCGGATCGGGAAGCACTACCCGCCCGTCGAGATCACGGAGGAGATTGCAAAGGAAAGGCCCGACCTCAAGCAGTACGTTGGCGAGAAGCTGACCGTCATTGCGTGGCTCTGGGCACGCACCGTGAAAAGCCCGAACCCCGCGTTCTCAGGTGTTGATGTTCCATTGACCAGTTCGTTCGTACTTGGCAGCAAGGAAGGCAAAGAGTCCTACGTCCAGCCAGAGATTGAGAACAACAGGTATAAGTTCACCGTGCGTACCGGGAAACCGCCTGTTGATGCCAAGATGGGTACGAGAGCAGGTAAGGCTCAAGACTTCGTATGCTTGATGAGCAAGACTGTTATTAGTCGTGATTACATTCGCCAGGAAGGGAAAGCGGATCGTCTTGGAACGAGGTTGATGGCGATCGTCGCTCAAGGGAAGCGTGGCCGCGTCTACATTGCTCCACTTGACTCCCATGCCAAAATTGCCGCATCTGTTGAGGTCTTCGAGAGTGTTAGTGCGGCGCGTTCGACGTTCCTTTCTGGGTCAACACCGACTCGAGCGATGATTACTGGTGGTGTTTGCTCGGCGTATGGTTTGACAACGTGGGGACGCCTCTTTACCGCTCGGCAACTCGAATCACTCAGTTCCTTTGCCGATCTGCTCGGGGAAGTGCGCGGGCTGATTCGTGCGAATGCTGTCACAGTTGGGCTGCCCGATGACGACCGAGCGTTGGACACAGGAGGACAGGGAGCGAGAGCATATGCCGAGGCCGTTACCACCTGTCTGGCCTTTGCACTGAGCCGATCCGCGGACCGCGGCTCGACAATCTGTACTTGGGATAGTAGCCCAAAGATGGAGGCGCTCCGGAATACCTTTGCTCGACAAGCCCTCCCAATGACTTGGGACTTTGCTGAAGGCAACCCACTGTCCGAGTCCAGTGGCAGTTGGGTGAACAACGTCGAGTGGGCATGCAAGGCGCTTGATCTAGTTCCGTGCCGGGGCGGAGGGAGCGCTTTTCAAGCGGACGCGGTGAAGGTGCATACTTCTCGTGGGGATTTCATCTCCACAGACCCCCCGTACTATGACAACATTAGCTATGCAGAACTGTCCGACTTCTTCTACAGTTGGCTACGCCTTTCGCTGCGACCGGTCTTTCCGTCGCTCTTCGCAACCATATCCACGCCTAAAGACGCGGAGTTGGTGGCCGTCCCTTATCGACACGGAGGACAAGAGAAGGCAAACAAGTTCTTCCTTAGCGGTATGACTCAGGTTATGCGAAACCTAGCGCATGACGCTCATCCGTCTGCACCGATCACGATTTATTACGCCTTCAAACAGACCGAAACTGAGGATGATGCAGGCACGTCGTCCACTGGCTGGGAGTCGTTTCTTGATGCTGTGACTCGCGCGGGCTTGGCACTTACGGGCACTTGGCCAATGCGAACCGAACTCGGCAACCGTATGGTTGGTCGTGACTCAAACGCTCTTGCATCGTCGATCATTCTCGTCTGCCGACCACGGCTAAAGTATGCGGGCACGATTTCGCGGCGGCATTTCGTGCGGATGCTTAATGAAGTTCTGCCAATGGCCCTCGACACCATGACCCGTAAGAGTGAAGGCGAACACTCACCTGTCGCGCCAGTGGATTTGTCGCAAGCCATCATTGGTCCCGGCATGGCCATCTTCAGTCGATACGATGCCGTTCTGGAAGCTGATGGCACGCCAATGAGCATGAAGACGGCCTTGCAACTGATCAACCGCTTTCTGGCTGAAGACGACTTCGACGCCGATACGCAATTCTGCCTGCACTGGTTCGAGCAATACGGCTGGGAAACCGGCAAGTTCGGCGAAGCAAACGTACTAGCCCAAGCCAAGGGTACGAGCGTGGCCGGGGTGCAGCATGCGGGTGGGATCGAATCCGGTGGCGGTAATGTGCGGCTTCTCAAGTGGAAAGAACTTGATACAGAGTGGGATCCGATGAAAGATCCTCGCATTCCCGTGTGGCAGGTGCTGCATCAGATGATTGCTGCTGTGAATAGTGCCGGTGGTGAAACCGCTGCCGCACACATCTATGCTCATCCCAAAATAGTGGGAAAGACGGAAGCGGCCCGGCAATTGGCCTACCGCCTCTACACGCTCTGCGAACGAGCGGGCCGTGCCGAGGACGCCCGCGCTTACAACGAAGTGGTCACCGGCTGGAGCGGCATCGAAAGCGCCGCCGTGAAGGTGGCCACGCCACGGCAACGCACACTGTTCGACGGCGAGGGCGAACCGGGGTAGAATGACATGCGCCGATTTTGAAAGGAGCATTCCATGACCACGATGACTGTGTTGGAAGCCCAGGCCTGCTTGCCGAGTCTGATTCACGATCTTGGCGTGGGATCGGAAGTGGAAATTACCGAGAATGGCGTGGCCGTGGCGCGGATCGTGCCTGTGGCTCGCTTACCGCGGGCGGACGATCGGCCGCGACGAATACTCGGGGGGCAGCGAGGCTCCGTACTGTCGATGGAACACTTCGACGATCCGCTTGAGGAATTTGAGGAGTACATGTGAGGAAGCTCCTGTTAGATTCGCACACGCTGATCTGGAGCCAGGACGACGTCAGCCAGTTGTCGCCAGCGGCGTCAACGGCATTGTCAGATCCATCGAACGAACTGTTTCTGAGTTTGGCAACCGTCTGGGAACTTGCGATCAAGGTGGGTAAAAAACGGTTGCCTCTGTCCAAGCCGTTTCGGCAATGGATTGAAACCGCAATCGTCAACTTGGAACTGACCCTGTTGCCAATCTCGCTCGATCACGCCGAGTGGCAGTCGCAACTTCCCTGGCATCACAAAGACCCATTCGACCGCATGTTGATTGCTCAATCATTGATGGAAAAGTATCCCGTCATCGGTATCGACCCACTATTCGACGCCTACGGTGTCACCCGGATTTGGAACTGAATAGGAGCCTTCATGAAGCCGTGGCGCGAGATCGCAGTTCCCCATGCCGACGTGCTGAAGGGCACGTTCAAGCAATCCGAGTTCGCGGCGGACATCTCCGCCGTTCATGCGGGCAAAGCACCTGTCGAATACCAAGACGCGAAAGCGTTCTTCGAGCGGACCTACATCACGGAAGTAATGCGGCTTCTCCTCACGCAAGTCGCCCAACGGTTGAGCGGCAAGAACGGCGAACCGGTCATCCAGTTGCAGACAGCGTTCGGCGGCGGCAAGACGCACACCATGTTGGCCGTGCTGCACCTCGCCTCGCGGAAGTGTCCGCTCTCGGACTTGCAGGGCATCCCGACTTTAGTCGAGAAGGCGGGGCTGATGGACGTGCCGAGAGCCACGGTCGCGGTCATCGACGGAGTCGCACACGCTCCGGGGCAAGCGTGGAAACACGGTAAGACTACGGTCAAGACGCTGTGGGGCGAACTGGCTTGGCAACTCGGCGGCAGTGAAGGCTTTGCCTTGGTGAAGGACGCTGACGCGAACGGCACGTCTCCGGGCAAAGACGTTCTTCGGCAACTCCTCGAAACCTACGCGCCGTGCGTCGTGCTGATGGACGAACTGGTGGTTTACATTCGGCAATTCGGCGAAGGTCAGGTCTTGCCCGGCGGGACTTACGACAGCAACCTCTCGTTCGTGCAGTCGCTAAGCGAAGCGGTGAAACAGGTTCCCAACGCCGTCATGTTGGCGAGCCTGCCGGACTCGAAGAACGCTTCGAGCGGGGATCGGGGGGCGCGAGCGATCCTTGCGATCGAGCACATCTTCGGGCGGGTGCAGGCGGTCTGGAAGCCGGTGGCGACGGAAGAAGGGTTCGAGATCGTGCGGCGGCGACTCTTCGAGCCGATCCAGGACTTGAAGGCCCGCGACGCCGTCTGCCGGGCGTTCGCCGATGCCTATCGCGCGGAAGGGGCGAAGCTGCCACGGGAAACGCAGGAAAGCCGTTACTACGACCGCTTAACGCAGGCGTACCCGATCCACCCGGAACTCTTCGACCGGCTCTACGAGGATTGGAGCACGATCGAAAACTTCCAACGGACGCGGGGCGTTCTCCGGTTGATGGCGAAGGTCATCAACTCACTGTGGAAAGACGGGAATAACGATGCGATGATCTTGCCCGGAAGTATCCCGTTGCAGGATGCAGGCGTGCGGGGCGAACTAACGTCGCTGATGTCGGCGCGGAGTTGGGATCCGGTCATCGAAGGGGACATCGACGGCCCTAACGCCGAGACGACAGAACTCGAAGGCCAGGAGCCAAGATTCGGGAAGGTCAACGCGGCCCGTCGTGTGGCCCGCACGGTTTTCATGGGCACTGCCCCGTCAAGCGTGGCGACAAAGCCGGGGATTCGGGGGCTGGATCGTGGCCGGGTGTTGCTCGGCTGCTTGCAACCGGGTCAGTCAACGGCGGACTATGCCGATGCGCTCGGGCGACTCGCGGACCGCCTCCACTACCTGAACAGTTCCGGGGACAAGTCCGCCGACTCGACGCGGTTCTGGTTCGACACGCGGGCCAACCTGCGGCGCGAGATGGAAGACCGCAAGCAGCGGTTCGACATGAGAACCGATGTCCGAAAGAAGATCGAAGAGGTGGTGAAAAAGCTCTTCGGCAGCGTACCGCCGTTCGACGGCGTCCACGTCTTCACCCCGCACTCGGACGTGCCGGACGACAGCGGCTTGCGGCTCGTCGTGCTGACTCCCGAGCAGACGTTCACGAAAGAGGACGGGCGGCTGGCGACGGACGCCGTTCTCGAACACCTGCGGAGCCACGGGAACCAACCGCGACACCGGGCGAACCGAATCATCTTCCTCGCGGCGGATTTCCAAGTCCTGAACCGACTTCGGGACGCAACCCGCGTGGCTCTCGCCTGGGACAGTATCGTCACGTCGGCCGTTCGCCAAGAACTGACCATCGACCTCAACCAGTTGGATCAGGCCCGAGCGGAACTCCAAGCGGCAAGTGCGGTTCTCCCTCGTGCGGCGCGAGAGTGTTTCAAGTGGCTCCTCTGCCCGGATCAGGACGATCCGACCGCGATCATGCCCTCGATCGAATCATTCCTGCTAAATACCACGAGCGGGAACGCGCCGGGCGAACTGGAACGAGTCTGCCGAGAGAACGAGTTGGTGATCGAGGCGTGGTCGCCAGTCCACCTGCGGGCGAAGCTCAAGGAACTCTATTGGAAGGCCGGCAAGCCGACGGTCGGGGCGGTGGCGTTCTGGGAAGACACCCTCCGGTATCTGTACCTACCCCGGCTGAAGTCGCGCGAAGTGTTGGCCGCTGTTGTCCGGACGGGTTCCGCAAGCAAGGA
>JAYVXO010000225.1:0-11275 GCA_043785105.1 Fimbriiglobus sp. | reverse complement strand
TGGGGTCTGCGGTAACCCGAGTCACGCAACGGGGAGCGACCGCAACATTGATCCGACCGAAAGGAAACTCGCTTGTGACATGGCACAAGCAATCCGAGTCCCGCAGAACGCGCAACTTCAAAACGCGCCAGCGAGGGGTCCGGTTGGGACAGTCCCGCCCCGATCCGTCATGCCGAACAAACTTGGTACGGCGTGGAGTTGGTTTCGGCAGACCCCTCGCTAGCGTGTCGGGCTAACCGGGACGCAACAATGAAACTGAAAGTGCTTTAGCGATCAGCAGTCACGAGTTGGTGGGATTCTTTCAGGCTTCGTGGTTCCTGTTGGTGCCACAAGTCTGAAACTTCCCAATCTCAATTCATGACGACAACGTAGCCATCGAAGCCAGAAAAACGCACGCACCCGGTCCCTTTCGGGGCCGAGTGCATGGGTCGCCCTTCAACGACGGAGGGTCTTCTTAGTATTTCGTCATTTCTAACAGCATGTCACGCTGCGTGTCGGTGTTCGGCCCGACGTACAAGTGCAAGTGGTCCTTGTCGATGTACACAACCTGGATCCGTTGCTTCTGCAAGTAAGTTGGGAACGGTTGGGCGGACTGAATGGTTTCCTTGTAATACACCGCACACTCCCAGTGGCAATGGTGCAGTTGAGCCATGCCGATGAGCGGGAAGAAGCGTGGCGGATCAATCTTGTCCACGATCCGATTCTTCACAATGGTCATGTCGTCCCGAAACTCTTCGTAGACGAACGGCATCCCGCGGATTGCCTTCGGCAAAGCGCGGAGGATTTCCCGGTCGCTCGGCGGATCTTCGCAGACCGGAGCCGGGAAGCCGTCCCGGACCGGCGGAAGGATCGGCGTGCGGAAGTCGTTCTTGTGCTGAAACTTTTCTTCCATCCGCTCGGCGACCCACGGCTGCATACAGCCCACGCTGCTGAGGCCAGTGATAACCGCGAATGGTAAGAGCCAGAATTTTCGTGCCCAGGACATCGTATTCCCCCCGTGCGTCTGTTGGCGGCACCGACCGTCTTCAAATTGCCTGTCCCCCCAAATTCGGTGTGAAGGCACCGCGATTTGGCAAGCAACCTGAAGGTTCCAGATGGATCGGTTAAGCCGTCCAGTCCTTGGTTACGTTCTGTATCGGTTGATCTGGCGGCGCAGTTGAATGAAATCTGCGCGGGATTTGCCGGATGACGCCGATTCCGGAACGGGACTATCATTTGTGTGAAGCTAGGCGGACTGCTGATTGCCGCCACTTACCGGACTTACCAAAAGCACGAGCGATTCCCCCGATGGTCTACCTTTCCCGCATTTACACCAAGACCGGGGACACCGGCGAAACCGGCCTGGGCGACGGCCATCGCGTCGCCAAGGACCACCCACGTGTGGAGGCTTACGGCCAAGTCGATGAGTTGAACGCCGTCCTCGGATTGCTGACCGCGTATTGCCCGGACAGCCCGGAGCGAGACATGATTCGCACGATTCAAAACGATCTCTTCGATCTCGGCGCCGACTTGTGTATCCCGTCGTCGGAGAATGAAACCCCTGGCAGCGTCCTGCGGGTGACGGCGGCCCAGTACGAACGACTTGAACACGCCATCGACCGCCTCAACGAAAATCTCGACCCGCTGCGGAGCTTCATCCTGCCGGGCGGCACCCCCGCTGCCGCATGGCTACACCTCGCCCGCACCGTCTGCCGCCGCGCCGAACGCACCGTCGTCACCTTCCTGCACACCGAACCCATCAACCCCCACATCCTCATCTACCTCAACCGCCTCTCCGACTTCCTGTTCGTACTCGGCCGCATCGCCAATAACAACGGCCAAGCCGACGTGCTTTGGGTGCCGGGCAAGAGCCGGTAAGGAAACAGAACCAACTTCGCCTTCCTACGTTTCGGGGACTTCGGTATAACCCTGCTTCATTCTCGAAGGGAGTGTCCCATGTTTCGGATCAGTTTGGTGGTTGCGATCGTCTCGGCGTCACCGCTGTGTGCTCAGGATGTGTTGCGATTCCAATGGCAAGCAGGGCAGTCGCTGACGTACTCCGTGCAACAAGTTACGACGGTCACCGAAACGACCCTTGAAGAAGGAACCAACAAGCCAGTCGTTGCGGCCACGGTCACGAAGCTGAACTTGACACGGCGATGGGACGTGAAATCCGTCGAACCGAGCGGCATGGCAACGTTGGAAATGGTGATTCTCGGCATGAAGCAAACCATCAACCGACCGGGGCCGAAGGACAAAGACGGCAAGCTGACCGTCGATAGCATCGTAATGGACTCGACGACCGCCGAAGGGCAACAGCAAATGGCGGCCTATTTGAACAAGCCGATTGTGACGATCAAGATCGACGCCCAAGGGAAGTTGCTCGAAGCCAAGTCCGCGAACGCCGCGTCAGCGGAGCGGTTGCAAGTCGAGTTACCGTTTCGCCTGACGTTGCCAGACACGTTGCCCGCAATCAACGGCACCTGGGACCGTGCCTTCACGATCAAACTGGACCCGCCCAACGGCACCGGCGAAAAGTACGACGCCACGCAAACCTACACCCTGAAAGGGGAGAACATGGGGTACGCAGTCATCGGCGTCGCAACCGCCCTCAAGCTACCCCCCAAAGACCCCGCCGAAATGCCCCCCCTCGTCCCCTACCTCTGGGACGGCGAAGTCTACTTCCAACGCGCCACCCACCGCTACGCCGGCGCCCGCCTGAACGTGAAGAAAGAAATCCCCAACCACCAAGGCACAGGAAGCAAGTTCACCTACGAAACCACGTACACCGAGGCGCTGGCGGGGAAGTAGCAACGGGCGAACTCATGAAATGGAGAAATGAAGAGGTTTGACCTCGCCCCGCCGGTGTAACTCAACCACCACACGAACAGCCGTCAAGTGTGACGGATCGGCGGTGTTCGCCAGTCTGGCCAGGACACTGGTATCAACGAGAATACCCACTACTCATACATCCCGTCGCTAGTCAACTCTGCAGGAGGCAACGATACCCCGCAGTCCGTCGCCGCACTAAGCAATCGGCGTTCCCAGTCGTCGCGGGGAGTGATCCCGTTGGTTGATGCCAGAAGCCGCTGCCGCAGGATGTCAATGGCGAGGGCCTCCGGAGTCCGTCCGTCGCGCCGTGCGGACTCACGGATCGCGGACTCCAGGTCTGGGTCAAGTGTTATTTCCATCGTCTTCTCCTTATATCCAAACTTCTTCCGATGACGTTCTAACCGTCACCGTTCACCGCACGAGAACCGCGTTC
Organism: Fimbriiglobus sp.; assembly: GCA_043785105.1. Classification (GTDB taxonomy): domain Bacteria; phylum Planctomycetota; class Planctomycetia; order Gemmatales; family Gemmataceae; genus Fimbriiglobus. Next base: position 8,031 of record JAYVXO010000225.1, on the reverse strand, counting down.
CCCATGCGGGCGGGTTGGTCGTAATGATCGCCGCTGAACTCCGTCCGTTGCTCGTCCGACATGGTATCAAAGAACTGCCGCGTCCACCTGCAACTCCAAGCATAGGCGCCGACCATGTGACCGTCATAAGCCACGGCGGTGATGCCGGTGAAGCACAGGCCACTACTCTGGTACTTCAGCACAACCATTCGCCCCATTCGTTCCACACGCACTGGGTCGGTCCGAGCGATTACGTCCTCCACAGGATCGCCCGGCTGGACTTTGCCGTAATGGAAATCTTGCCACGCAGGATGACATTCCCGATCCATTGCTCGATAGACCAGCCACTCGTTCACACTCCAAACGCGATGCACCCAGCAGAACCCAAGGACCGTTAGCCCGCCGACAACTGCCGAACTGGTAACCCAAAACCACTTTCGCTTCCAGAGCCTCTTCATTGGACACCCTGCGCAAATTGTAAATGACGAGCGTGAAACGAAATCAGTGGGGGTTTTAATTGAGTTGGCCATTGTCGGTGGGCTAAAGATCAGACGGAATCGGATCTTCAAACTCGAAGTTTGCGAACGACATCTTGGTCTCGTCCGGTGTGAGTAACAAAACCGTACTGATGTCGCCTTGCACATCCTCCGGCAACTGATCGAGGTACTGCCATGCTTGCTGACTCCGTTGCGGCTTGCCTTGACGGGCAAAATCAGGATCGATGATCCGCACCCGCACCGACACGGAGTTCTGCCGGTAAAGATCAATCTGGGCCTGCGGATGGTCCACTTTGTAGTTCTCAAGAACAGGGATAATCTTTTGAATCACGTCGTCGGATTCACCTCTACGGATACTGATCGTCATTTCAAATCCTCCCGTCGGCCCACTTGATGATCGCAATTGATGATGCCAAGAACGCCTCGGCATCGTGTTCCCGGACTGTACGCGGTGTGTATCGGAGATCTGTTGACCAGTCGTTGACAAGGGTGAAATGTCTGGTAATTTCTCGGGGAAACCGCAGACCTCCTCGCGTCAAGTAGAGGGATCGAAGCCACTCGTATTCGTGAGCCTTGTTTCCACGGAACAGCTTCAGTGTACTAGGTCGATCACTTGCAGGAACGGCCATGATAACTAGTGCTTTCAGAATGCACACGATCCCGTACCCCGCAAGATAGACGGCACCAGTCGTGTAACCAGCCTTGAGAAGAACTTTTGCTTCATCACACCGTAAATAGGCACACCGATAATAGAGGCGGGCATCACTCGAATCTGGTATCGCCATCAAACGCACCCCCGCAACGTAAAGGGTTCGACAACCAAATCGAACAGGCACGAATAATTCAGCGCTTTCGACTCGTCGCTTTGGTTTAATCCAGAATGCGTTTAGTGAACGCGAACAAATCCATTCGCAGCAACAGGCTACTACCGCCACACTTGTTCCAGTTTTTCCGCGATCGGGCTGCATGTCAAGCATGAGGCGTGGAAATACGCGGTCGCTTGAAATTCTCTGCCGACTTCCTCTTGAAACAGATGCCGTTGCGCCTTAATGTTCTTGATGCCGTCGCGGGTGTAACTCAGTGGTAGAGTACCTCGTTGCCAACGAGGTTGTCGTGGGTTCGACTCCCATCACCCGCTTTCCAGTTTGAACAAGTTGGACACAGACGAGCCGGGAAATGTGAGCCACTCGGCGGAATAATCCTCCGCGTGCCTCACACCTTTCTCGGCTTTTTTGTTTTTTACACTGGAACTTCGTAAATAGTAACTGATGAACCCGTGGGACGATGCCCAGGGGATGGATGCCACCTAGGAGCCGTCCGATGGCCGAAGAGACGACAATCGCCGAACTGCCCGTAACCGAACTACCGGACGCCGAAAACCCGGCCACCGAAACGCCAGTGCCGCTGCCCCAAGAAGTGGTCATTACCGACGCCGGGCCGTGCAAAAAACACGTTAAAGTGACCGTCGCGCGAGAAGCGATCGACGCCCGACTCGAAGAAAAATACTCCGACCTGATGGTGAAAGCCCCGGTTCAACTCAACGGCTTCCGGGTCGGCAAAGCGCCACGCAAGATCGTGGAAAAGCGATACCACAAGGAAGTTTACGCGGAAGTGAAGACCGAAATTCTGATGGCGAGTCTCGAACAACTCGCGGAAGAACAAACGCTGTCGCCACTTAGCCCGCCGGAACTCGACCCGAACGCGGTGTTGATTCCCGACGAAGGCCCGATGGTCTATGAGTTCAACATCGAAGTCCGCCCGGAATTCGATTTGCCGGAGTACAAGACGCTCAAACTCCGCAAGCCGACGCACGTATTTAGCGATGCCGAAGTCGTGACGGAAAAGCAGCGAATGCTCGAGCCGTATGGCCAAGTCATCCTGAAGGACGGCGCACACCCAACGGTCGCGCTGAACGACTTTGTTACAGCCGATGTCGTGATTAAGATGGGCGAAAAAGAGTTGAACAAGGTCAACGAAATCCGGGTGAGAGTGGACCGCCAACTTGCCTTGGCCGACGGGGTCGCGGAGAACTTTGGCAAGGTGATGGTCGGCGCCAAGACCGGCGACACCCGTACCGTGGACATCAAGCTTTCGCAAGAAATCCAGACCGAATCCATGCGGGGTGTGAAAGTCCAAGCAGCGTTCACAGTTAAGGAAATTAAGGTCGTTCGGCAGCCCGAGTTGACCCCGACTGTCCTGGCGGAATTCGACGTTCGCAACGAGGCTCAACTGGACGAACTCGTTCGGAAGCGGCTCGAACGGTTCATGGAATACACCCAACGCCAAACCGCCCGCACGCAAGTGCTTGAGAAGCTCGCCGGGAACGCGAACTGGGATTTGCCGAAGGATTTGCTCGTCCGCCAAGCACGCAAAACGCTTCAGCGCCGGGTCATGGAAATGCGGTCGTCGGGCATGAGTGACGATCAAATCCGCAGTCGGCAGCGGATGCTCGAACAAGATGTCCTGCGCAGCACCGCTTCTGCGTTGAAGGAACATTTCGTGCTTCAAAAAGTTGCCGAGACCGAAAAGCTCGAAATCGAAGACGCGGACATCGACGATGAAATCGACCGCATCGCGGAGCAAAATGGCGAAAGCCCTCGCAAGGTCCGCGCCCGCATGGACAAGGAAGACCTCCTCGAAGCACTGGCCACGGAATTGCTCGAACGCAAAGCCCTCGACTTTTTGTTGACCACGGCGGAGTACGAGGAGTACGAGTTTAACCCACTCAAGCAAGAAGCTGACGAAGTCTCCACGATGGACGCAACGGCCGCACCGGAAAGCAGCCAACCCGTCCCCACCAGTTGACCAGCGCCGTAGAGTATCAAAGAACACCGCAGCACGAGACACAAGACAGAAGAAACACGGGCGACGCCCCTGTTTCCGGTCTTCCGTCTCGTGTCTGTTTACCCAGCGATGGAAAGGCAAACGCGAATGTTTTCCCCGACAGATCATTTACCGAACGAACTGATGGCCATGTCCGGACCGCCCTACGGTGAGCCGATGGCCGGCCCACTCGGCCCGATCATGCAACGCGGCGGGGCGTATGCCCGGCAACGAACCCTGACCTTGGGCGACTTGCTCCTCGAAAACCGGATCATCTTCCTTGGCAGTAGCCCGGAAACCGGCGGTAGCCCGGTCATCTCGGACTACATGGCGAACTTGACGATACAGAAGATGCTGTTTCTGGTCACCGAGAACAAGACCGCCGACATCCACCTGTACATCAACAGCCCCGGCGGGTCCGTGAGCGCCGGCTTGGCGTTGTACGACGCGATGCAGTTCATGGATTGCCCGATCAACACGTACTGCATGGGTCTTGCCGCCAGCATGGCCGCCGTCCTGTTGTGCGCCGGGACCAAGGGCAAGCGCTACGCACTGCCGAACTCCAAGGTGATGATTCACCAACCCTACGGCCAGGTCGGCGGTCAAATTTCGGACATCGAAATTCAAGCCAACGAGATGATTAAAGAACACGACCGGCTGAACCAGATCATGGCCAAACACACGGGACAGTCGATCGAAGTGATCGCCAAGGAAAGCGACCGCGACCATTACTTCACGTCGTATGAAGCGAAAGAATTCGGCCTCGTCGATGACGTGCTCCTGAAGCCCGCCGACACGAAGAAACTTTAACCACGAATAACACGAATAGGACGAATGAAATCCGGATTGTCAAAACTAAGAATTGACTCTTGACACGCAGTGGTCACGAACGAACAGTTCAAACTAATTTCTGATTCGTCCGATTCGTGTGATTCGTGGTGGCTACTCTTTTTTTGCCCCATCGTGACAGTCGTTACAACTGGCGCGAGACTTCGACGCATTCCCGAATCTGCATTCATCACCGAGCGGTGAACGACCCGAATACTAGGATTAACTACCATGCCATCAATACCGTATGTGATCGAGACGAGTGGCCGCGAAGAGCGGGTTTACGACATTTATAGTCGGCTGTTGAAGGACCGGATCATCTTCCTGCAAGGGGTGGTCCAGGACGAAATGGCGAACGCGATCGTCGCGCAACTGCTGTTGCTGCACTCGCAAGACCCGAAGGCCGACATCCACATGTACATCAACAGCCCCGGCGGGTCCGTGAGTGCGGGGATGGCGATTTACGACACGATGCAGTTCATCTCGTGCCCCGTTTCGACGTACTGCGTCGGGATGGCCGCGAGCATGGGAGCGCTGCTGTTGACCGCCGGTGCCCACGGCAAACGGTTCGCGTTGCCGAACGCCCGCATCATGATCCACCAACCCCTCGCCGGGATGGAAGGAACGTCGATCGAGATTCAGATTCACGTGAAGGAGTTCTTGAAGACCAAGAAGAAGCTCAGCGAGATTCTGAAGAAGCACACCGGCAAGACCTACGACCAGATTGAAAAAGACACCGACCGCGACAACTTTATGTCGTCGGAGGAAGCCAGCGCCTACGGCCTGATCGACGGGGTTCTGGAACGAATCCCCGAAGGCGGCTTGACGAAACCACGCGGGGAATAACCACCCGCGCAGCACAACGCCGATCACGGCAGTGGGCAGGATGCACACGCACGGACGGACACCTGAACAAGCGACGCCACAACGGGGACCACTCCGTTACTGGCTTCGCTTGTTTTTTTTGGTGCCGGTTCTTGTGCTAAGTGCTGGTGGTTGCAAACTCGGCAACCTGACGGGCAACGACAAAAAGTACGATTTGTTGGAAGCGGAGTTGCGAACCCGCGAACGCGAGTTGACCGACGCGCGGGCGGAACTTAATCAAGCGAGATTGCTGAACAACACCTACCAACGCCAACCGCACCACCCGCAGCCCGGTTTCGCGCCGGGTGGTTGGGTGGACCCAGCGTACTCCCAACACGGCGGCGGTGCGCCCACGATGCCGTTACGAGAAATCACGCTGGGCACCGGAACCGGCGGCGTGGACGACGACCGTCAGCCCGGCGACGAGTCGTTGCAAGTCGTCATCATCCCGAAAGACGACGACGGCACAGCAGTGAAGTTGCCCGGCAAAGCCCTCGTGATGGCGTTCGAGATCAACCGCCAAGGTCTCAAAACCCAAATCGGCCAGTGGGAAGTGCCGCCCGAGCAACTCCGCAAAGCGTGGCGAAGCGGCCTACTCAGTTCTGGCTACTTCGTCCCCCTGCAATGGGACAAAGCCCCCGGCACCGACCGCCTACGAATCACAGTGCGCTTCACCACCCTCGACGGCAAAGACTACGAAGCCGACAAAGACATCACCGTCCGCCCCCTCCCCGGCATCCCACCCCATGGCGCGCCGACAGCAGTGCCCACGCTACCACCCCAAAGCGTCCCCGTGCCACAGGGGGCCGAAGAACTGCCGCCGCCGTCCCGCAGCCCCGCAGCGCGATTCAAACTGGCGAAGCCGGGGTGAAATTGACACTGTCAGCAGAACTGCTTTGGTTTTTTGACTGGCGAAGGGATGTTTCGTTGGAAGAAACGCCTCCCACCCCACCCCTTGCGGGAAATTTTCTGGCTAACGGGTTTCTGGTTTAGTGCCCTGAAGGGGCACCGGAATGTAGCCACGGGTGAAGCGAAGCGGAACCCGTGGACAGTGACTCGCACATCTCAATCGCCCTGAAGGGGTGAAGGAATTCCGCTGCCCCTTCAGGGCAGTTGAGATGTGGGGGACTTCGGTTCCACGGGTTGCGCGAAGCGCTCCACCCGTGGCTACACACCTCGACCCCTACCGGGGTCACCAAGCCGAAAACGGCGGACCTCACGGCGTTGCATTTCGCCGAAGGCAGTACCGGCAGCCAAGCGACGACGGTCATGGCGTGGTAACATCTTCAACACGCCTTGGGCCACTTCTTGATTGTCGGGACGTGGTGAATCCAAACTGGAGAACGTCCGATGTCGCAGGCCACGGATGCGGAACTTGTTCAAATGCTGCAAACGATCGGGTGGAATCACAACCCGAACTGGCAGTGGTGGGCGCGGGTGGAAATCGTTCTGGGGCTGTTCGCTGTCAGTGTCGGGATGGTCAGTGGGATGCAGCTCGCGCACAAGCCGGAACACGAAGTGCCGGTGTGGGCGTGGCTGGGTCCGATCCTGTTGATGACACTTGGCGGGTATCTCGCTCTCGCCGGGCACCGCTCCCACTTGTATCAATCCAACAACCGCCTCGCGGCCTACCTTGCGGGGTGCATTCGCCGATCGACCGAACCTGGGGCTGTTTCATGAGCATTCTCGTTGATAAATCCACGCGCGTCATCTGCCAGGGAATCACCGGCACCGCAGGCAGTTTCCATACGGACCAATGCCTCGCTTATGGCAGCCAGTTTGTCGGCGGCGTCACGCCCAAAAAAGGCGGCACGACGTGGACCGGCAAGGACTCCGGCAAAACGTTGCCGGTGTTCAACACGGTCTACGAGGCGGTGAAGGAAACCGGCGCCACCGCGACGATGATCTTCGTCCCCGCAGCCGGTGCCGCCGACGCCATCATGGAAGCCGCCGATGCCGGGATTCGCGTGATCGTGGCGATCACCGAAGGCATCCCGGTTTTAGACATGGCCCGCGCGGTGCGGTTCGTGCAAACCAAGCCCGGCGTGCGGCTCATCGGGCCGAACTGTCCGGGGATTATCACACCAGGGCAGTGCAAGATCGGCATCATGCCGGGCTACATTCACAAGCCCACCGAACCGGGCAAAGCCGGCGTCGGCATCATCAGCCGGTCCGGGACGCTCACCTACGAAGCCGTGTTCCAACTCTCGGCGATGGGCTACACCCAATCGACCTGCGTCGGCATCGGCGGTGACCCGATCATCGGCACGACGCAGATTGATTTGCTCGAACTGTTCGAGAACGACCCCGGCACGTCGGCCATCCTGATGATCGGGGAAATCGGCGGCACGGCGGAAGAGAAGGCAGCGGAGTACATCGCCAAGCACGTCAAGAAGCCAGTGGCCGCGTTCATCGCCGGTCAAACCGCGCCGCCCGGTCGGCGCATGGGCCACGCCGGGGCGATCATCAGCGGCGGCAGCGGCAGCGCGGAAGACAAGATCAAAGCCCTGAAGGCCGCGAAGATCGAAGTCGCCCCAACGCCAGCGGACCTCGGGTCAGCGATCCAGATGGCGTTCGCGGCGAAGAAATGAGGCCTAGCTCCTACAACGATACTGCTCTCGAACTGGTGGTAATTTGGGCCGGCGCGCACGATACTTTCCCGGCACCAGACTTTGCTTGCGTTCAAAATTTATTTTCACAGCGTGCGCTGACGAGTAAGTTCAGATTCGCATAGGTCATATGGGAGGAGTTTCGATGCTAACTCGGGATACACGACCACGACCAGACCTTATCCGCACGGGGCAGGTCATCCGATCATCCACATCGAAACGCATCTACTACTTGATATGTGCTATCGCGTTCGGGCTCGGTCTGTTCATCTGTTTAGCACTACTGATCGACCTCGTACTCCATATAGGGCGTATTGGAATCTTTCCGGTTGTGCTAGGCCGTGTTGATTGATGTTGTTGGAATCTGGGCGGCTTGGTAAACGGCTGGGGTAAGGCTGGCAAACTCAGACCGGAGCGCACGGATGCATCGC
>JAYVXO010000224.1:0-3535 GCA_043785105.1 Fimbriiglobus sp. | reverse complement strand
AGGAGTCGCTGACGCGAGGTGGTCCCGAAATCGTCAACCCGGATCCGGGGGTCCAGTTCACGGCGCCGGCGTGGACGAATCGCGTGGCGTCGGCGGGGGTTCGCGTGGGCATGGATGGGGTGGGGCGCTGCCACGATAACATTTTTGTGGAACGGCGTTGGCGAGGTGTGAAGAACGACGAGTTGTACCCGAGGCGCGAGGCCACGGTGCGGGAATTGGGGGCGGGCTTGACGGACGAAGTGTTCAGCGTCAGTGTGAGCGGCCAAGTACCCACCGAGTCCCATCGCAATCGTCCCGGCTGCGACTTCGGCCAGCCCCGCAGTCACGATAATGCCGCTCGATTCCACGGCTCCCGACAATCCTGCCGCCAGAGCGAAGGGAACGGTGAGGCCGTCCGACATCCCGATCCCGATGTCTCGGACGACTGCTGAGGCCGTGAAGTGCTACTCGACGTGCGGTGCTTGCGGCATCGGGTTCCTCACGCTGCGATACGAGTTTCAATTCGTACCTAACGGCGTTTCATGCGGACGACTGAACGAGTAGGTACGTCTTGTAGCCGCCGCCGACGTTGACCGCCGTGAACCCCGCCTGAAGCAAGATGCGTGTCGCCAGATAGCCCCGCTGTCCCACCTGACAGTAGGCAGTGATCTTCCGGTCACGGGGCAGTTCGCCGAGGCGAGATCTCAGGTCATCGACGGGGATGTTCACGGCACCGGGGATGTAACCACCGGCGAACTCCTGCGGCGTTCGCACGTCGAGCAAGTAGGGCCGTTTCCCGTCAGGAGGAGTGAGGACCGCCTCCACATCGACCTGCGGGTGTTCTCCCCGCAGCAGTCCGCTCGCCACGAACCCCGCCATGTTGATCGGGTCTTTGGCCGAGCCGTACTGCGGTGCGTAGGCCAACTCCATCTCCTCCAAATCGTACACCGTCATGCCTGCCTGAAGCGCCACTGCCAGCACGTCGATCCGCTTGTCCACCCCGGCCCCGCCCACGGCCTGCGCCCCGAGCAACCGGCCTGTCGTCGGGTCGAACAATAACTTGAGTGTCATCGCTTCCGCACCGGGGTAGTACCCGGCGTGGTGCGTCGGGTGAACGTAAACCTTGCGAAAGGGCCGATTGGCTCGACGCAGTGCTTTTTCAGATGCTCCGGTCATCGCTGCCGTGCGGTCAAAGAAGCCGAGGATCGCAGTCCCTTGCGTCCCCCGGTACGTCGCCGAGTGGCCGAACACGTTGTCGGCGGCAATTCGTCCCTGACGATTGGCGGGTCCAGCCAGCGGTACTTGCGTCGAGTCGCCGGAAACAACGTCTTTGACCTCGATGGCGTCTCCGACCGCAAAGATGTCCGGGTCGCTCGTTTGCAGGTGATCGTTGACCCGAATCCCGCCACGAGGTCCGACTTCCAGACCCGCATCGACCGCCAGCTTGTTTTCAGGACGCACACCGATTCCGAAGATGACCAATTGAGCAGGAAGTCGTTGGCCGGAATTCAAGCAGACAACCAAGCCCTCGGCGGTCTGCTCCAACGCTTCGGCAGTCTGGCTGAGCAGCAGTGTGACGCCTTGACTCGTCAACTCCTCAACGATGGGCTTGGTCATCTCTTTGTCGAATGGCGTGAGTATCTGGTCATTCTTCTCGACCACCGTGGTCGAGATGCCAAGCCTGACGAGATTCTCCGCTAATTCCAGACTGATGAAACCGCCTCCCAAGAGAACGGCCTGCTTCACGCCTTGGTCCACCCGCTCTTTAATTTGGTCGGTGTCTTGCAGGTTTCGCAGCGTGAACACACCGGGCATGTCGATACCGGGAATCGACGGGCGAACCGGAGCCGCCCCGGTTGCGAGGATCAGCTTGTCGTAGGTTTCCTCGTATTCCCGCCCCGAAGCGAGGTCACGGACACGGACCTTTTTGGCAGTCCGGTCGATGGCCTCAACCGACGACCGGGTTCGCACATCAAGTTTGAACCGATCACGCAACCGCTCCGGCGTGGTGACGAGCAGCTTCTCCCGCTCGGCGATCTTGCCGCCAACGTAGTAGGGCAGGCCGCAGTTGGCGAAGGACACGTCCGGCCCCCGCTCGAACACGACGATGTGGGCATCTTCCGAAAGGCGGCGGGCACGGGCCGCTGCGGATGCACCACCGGCCACGCCTCCAACGATGAGCAGTTTCACGGGCTTCCTTCCTTCGTTGGGCAGCACGGGCTGGCGGTGTCCTTGACTTGATTCCACGGCATTCGAGCCAGTATCATGCCCATCCCACAGGTATCGGTGATCCCGGCGAATACCAGACCGGCCCCCACGAAAGCCGATAGGCCAATGAATGCCGGGTGGACGAATGCGAGTGCCGCCCCCAGCAGCACGAGCGACCCCGCCGCGATGCGGACTTGCCGCTCCAGCGAGATGGCCTTCTTGCCACGAATGACGGGAAGACCCGCTTCCACGCACGCCGTCGTGCCGCCTTCGATGTTGACCACGTGCGAGAAGCCCGCCTGGAGGAACTTCTCGCACGCTTGCTGGCCCCGGTTTCCCGAACGACAGATGACGTACAGCGGCTCGTTGGCCGAACCGTTGCGAGCCTGCATCAATGCCACGGCATCAAGTTGGTCCAGTGGGACGTTCCGAGCGATTTCGACGTGGACCTCCCGATATTCGACGGGCGTGCGCACGTCGATGAGGTCAACCTTCTTGCCTTCCTTGCAGAGTTCGGCAAATTCTTGCGGTGTGATAATGGTAATGCTCATGGCAATTTCCTTTCGTGGTTGGGATTCAGGTCGGTGATTGGGCCGACGTTGTTTGTGTTCTTCTGATCGCCTGTCCGTGTCGGAGCCGAACTCGGCCCGCAGGTTCCACTCATTCAGGTCTTCACTCCGAAGCGGGGGAGTACCCACGCTTGAAGGATGATCCATACCACCAAGAAGCCCAAAGGAATGAAGATTTCCATCGTTTTGCCTCCCTTACTTACGGCATTCATTTGTTGATGTATCCCGATGAGACGATATTTGTGGGCAAAAAAATCAACTCTTGCTGCCAAACCGGGCCTCGATGCAGGCCATGATGCTCGCCAGATGGGTTTCAACGATCTGGTAGTACGCCTTGCGACCGTCTTTCTCACTGGTCAGGAATCCGCATCGCTGCATCAGCCGTAAGTGTTCGGAGGCCATGTGGCTGGGTATCTCACACGCTTCGGCAAGTTCCCCGACCGTGTAGCGCCCCTGGAGGAGCATCTGCACCATCCGAAGACGATGGGGATGGGCCAACGTCTTGAGGCATTCCGCCGCTTGCGCCAGGGCGTCCAGTGGAGTGAGCTTGGGCAGCTTCGGGTTTTTTGTCTTGGCGGTCATTTGTGCGCCTCCTATACTCAAATATATCGGAACCTTCCGACTTGTCAATCAGTGCTTCATCCCGGAAGGCAACCAGCGTCCGGGGTGAACGATCTCGTTCATTCTTTAACGGGTGCGGCGCTTCGCCCGGCATGTCGGCGAACGCCCCCAAGGTGCTGCCGTCAATGATCGTGCCGGTGGTGGATGTCCGGGTAGTG
>JAYVXO010000223.1:0-31042 GCA_043785105.1 Fimbriiglobus sp. | reverse complement strand
TGACTATCCATCTACCGCGAAGCGGTTGAATCCGACCCGACGAACAATTCAACCCTTTCAGGGTAGCCCGTGTGGCAATCGGTTACCCAGGGTGCGCGGCGAAGAGCCGCGACCCTGGGCTATTGTCTGCAACCGCGTCGCGGTAACGAACGGATAACCAACCCAGGGTGCGCGGCGAAGCGCCGTTACCCTGGGCTATTGTCTGCAACCGCGTCGCGGTAACGAACGGATGCCAACGATACCCAGGGTGCGCGAAGCGCGACCCTGGGCTATTGCCTGCAACCGCGTCGCGGTAACGAATGGATGCCAACGGTACCCAGGGTGCGCGAAGCGCGAACCTGGGCTATTGTCTGCAACCGCGTCGCGGTAACGAACGGATGCCAACGGTACCCAGGATTTTCCGGGCCAGAGATTCTTCCTTCGTCGATCCGATTGAGCAACGGGGTTCCGCCGGTTCTTTACCGCGACGCGGTTGCAGGCAATAGCCCAGGGTCGCGCTTCGCGCACCCTGGGTAAACGATCCGTCTGTCCATCTACCGCGAAGCGATTGAATCCGACCCGACGAACAATTCAACCCTTTCAGGGTAGCCCGTGTGGCAATCGTCTACCCAGGGTGCGCGAAGCGCGACCCTGGGCTATTGTCTGCAACCGCGTCGCGGTAACGAATGGATACCAACGATACCCAGGGTGCGCGACCCCGCGCTATTGTCTGCAACCGCGTCGCGGTTACGGCTTGCCGACGACTTGCGGGGTTTGGCCCATCTTGCGGAGTTCATCGAGGACGGCGTCGAACCGGCCTGGGCGGATCAGCAGTGCCCGATCCGACAACCGCCCGACGATTTCGCCCGCTAGCTTTTTGCGGGCCAGAATCTCCTCGGCTAGCACCGCATCCTCCGTGAGAACGATGCACACCCGGCGATGCAATTTCGCAGGCAACCGAGCAGCAGGGGAGTTGAGGTTGGACATAATTCTCTGTCTGGTGTTCGAGAGCGATCGTGTTAAATGCCAGGGTGGAGTGTGTGAGAGTAGAGTGTCAGAGAAATCGGTTTTCATTCTCGACTCTCACACACTCCACTCTGGCACTCTCTACTCACATGGAGCGTTGCCGCTTCGCACTCAGAACTTCTTTCTCGTCGAGAATCTGGTACGAGTAGCCTTGTTCGGTCAGGAACATTTGGCGGTGGTGGCTGAAGTCGAGTTCGCGGGTGTCGCGGGTGACGATGGTGAAGAACGCCGCGTCGCCGCCGTCGGATTTCGGGCGGAGTACCCGACCGAGGCGTTGGGCTTCTTCCTGTCGGCTGCCGAACGTCCCGCTCACTTGAATCAGCACGTTGGCGTCCGGCAAGTCGATAGCGAAGTTGCCGACCTTCGATAGGACGAGGTGCCGCACTTCGCCGCGACGGAACTTGCCGTACAGTTCTTCCCGTTCGTTGCTACTCGTCGCACCTGTAATCAGCGGGATGTCGAACCGGGCGGCGATCGTCCGCAATTGCGTGAGGTACTGGCCGATGATGATGACGCGCTGGTCCTGGTACTGCTCCAGCAACTCGGCAATCACTTCGTCCTTCGCCGGGTTTTCGCTGGCGATGCGGAACTTGTGGCGGTGGTCGGCCACGGCGTATTCCATCCGCATCTTGTCGTCCGGCAAGCTCACGCGAATCTCGGCACACGCGGCGGTGGCGATCCAGCCTTTGCCTTCGAGTTCCCGCCACGGCACGTCGTACTTCTTTGGCCCGATGAGGCTGAACACGTCCCCTTCCCGGCCATCTTCCCGGATCAATGTGGCAGTGAGTCCGAGGCGACGACGGGCTTGAATCTGGGCCGTGACGCGGAACACCGGGGCGGGCAGCAAGTGGACTTCGTCATAAATGATGAGGCCCCAATCGCGTTGCTCGAAGATGCCGAAGTGCGGGAAGTCCTCAGTCCGGTCCGGACGATACGTGATGATCTGGTACGTCGCCACCGTGACCGGGCCAATCTCCTTAGAGTCGCCGGTGTACTCCTTCACGTCGTCGTCCGTCAGCGTGGTCTTGTCCACGATTTCGCGGTGCCATTGCTTCACGGCGGTGATGCTGGTGGTCAGCACCAGAGTCGTTTTTTGCAGCAAGCACATCGCCGCAATGCCGACGACCGTCTTCCCCGCACCACAGGGCAACACGATGACACCCGAACCACCGCGAACGTCCCCGCCGGCATAGAACACGTCGGCGGCTTCGCGTTGATAGTCCCGCACCACGAACGGCAAACCGCTCGTCATCGTTTCCCGCAACGTCATCGGCAGCGGGGCACCTTCGGTGTACCCGGCGATGTCCTCGGCGGGGTAGCCGATCGTAATCAGCACTTGCTTCAACACGCCCCGGAACGCCGGGTCGATGGCGAAGCTCATCTCGTCCACTTTCTCGCCGAGGTACTCTTTCAACTTCTTCTGGCGGGAGATTTCTTCGAGAAGCGGTTTGTCCGCACACACCAACCGCATGGTGCCGTCTTCGGTCCGGATCAGCTTGATCCGACCGTACCGGCTGACCGTCTCCGCGATGTCCGCCGGAAGGTTGTTGGGGATCGGGAACTTAGTATACCGCGTGAGGACTTCGACCATCTCGGTCGCGGTGAATCCTGCCGCAGCGGCGTTCCACAGCGACAAGTTGCTGATGCGATAGGTGTGAATGTGTTCCGGGCTTTTCTCTAGCTCCGCAAACGGAGCAATCGCATCGCGGGCCTCGGCGTACTTGGGGTTGTCCACCTCGACCAAGACGGAGCGGTCGGATTGCACAATGAACGGGTTCGACGGGTCAAAGTTCATGCTGGGGGCTGGCACCGGGGTGGTCGCAGCCACGGTCTTCGTCTTTGGCGGCATGCTCACCGTTCACAGTTCAAGGCAATGTCGGTTCAAATCAACTCTCTATGCTAGCTGAGATTGGTAGGCCGCATCAAGGTGAAGTCGAGGCGTTGGGGACAAGAGAACGTGATTTCGCGGACGTGTGAACCAAAAAAACCCCGACCTGCTAACGGCCTCTCCCTCCGTTAGCAAGCCGGTTTAGCTCTCGCCGAGTTAGTTAATACACATGGCGTGCCAAAGTGGTTTGGAAAAGTCGGAGAAGTTGTAAAGCGTTGATAATAAGCAACTTGTGGCAGCGGAACGATTTGCAGCTATGTTCATCGCCCCGAAACCTGTCCAGATTTATGCCTACATGTCGCGCAGTGTGTGCTGAAGATAGTAGCATCCATTTGCCGCCTAACGGCCGAGTTCTGAAGCAGGGGCTGGTTTTGGGGTTCCCGTTTGCGTTGGCGGCTGATGAGACGTGACATCAGCCGCGGTTCCAGCGGCCAGGAACCGTCGCAGGGACTCGGCCACCTCGCCCTTGCCGGTAGGCCCCGCCCCGAGTGCCGCCTCCAGTTCTGCCCGTACCTGTTCCAGAGTCTTGACGCCCGTCATAACAACCCTCCTAGTGCATCCCACAGGTTCTCGATTAACCGCACCGCGTCGTCCGGCTGCCCGCGCCCGGCCAGCACTTCAGCCGTCGCCTTGGCCAACAGCATGTCCCGGTCCGGTCCTTGGCCCAGCAGAAGTGCCCCGACCACGGACGCCATAACCTCCTCCGCAGCTACCGAAGCTCCCGCCGCTCGGACCAACAGCCGTGAGTGGCGAGCAAGGAGTTGGTGCCCCCGTTCGTGGGCAATCATAGCCAGCAGAGAGAAGTCGTCAGGGTCGGCGTCCCGCTCGAACCCTTCGGCGAACACGGTTAACAGATCCCCGGCCTCACCCACCCCACGACCGTACTGTGCGCCGCCGGTCTGGCTGTACAAGTGACGGTACTCGACTCGACCGATGAACCCGACCGACCGGGCTAGACGCAGAACACGTCCGCGACGGCGTCGCAACTCGGCGGGCGTTAGTGGGTCGGACGAATGGGCAGCCATTGTGTCATTCTATACGGACGGCCTATCGGTTGCGAACGATGGAAATAGACAGTGGAGACATCGGAAAGTTTATAGGTGAATAAACGAATCATGCCACATCATCAACTGTAGCTCAATCTACTGCAGCGCCTAGGATGGCATTCGAGCTAATCATGTGGTCGTGTGGCGATGATGGCCTGCAATCTTGTGAAGGTGTTATCGATCATACCGCGTCTCTCAGTCACGAATGCAGCGTCGGCGTCGGGTCCGCCCGACGCCCAATCGAACAGGGCGAGATAGTCGGATCGCCAACACTCGACCTTCTCGGAACTCGGTAAGTAGTCCGGGTCCAGTCGCTCAGCCACGACTATCATCATCTCAACTAGCGGCATAGCGCACGCTTCGGCTGCATCCACACCGGCCTCGAACTCGAACACAGCGACCTCTCGCGGAAGCTTCCCGGCAATGAGCTTGTCAATCAATTTCTCCCATCGACTCATCTGATACGCGAGGAAATCGCGGGGTGCATCAGCGTCAAACGTGCCCGCTCCCCACGTTCCCATCGGTGTGCCCTCCGCCTCACCTGTAATAAGATTGCGATCGCGCGATCTATCAACGTTGTATTCCTCGAATTATACGCGATGCTCGAATGGGTTTAAGTCTGCGTCTGGTCCCGCTCGCAGAACTCGATCGCCGGGATCGAAAACGGTCAACCCAAGACGGCCCGCACCCGCCCGGTGATCCACGGCGAAAAGGTGCCTTCACTGAGCCGTCGAGCCGCTTTGCCGAACAGAACTGCGATGTGACGTGGCAAGTTTCTGAGGCGGTCCGCACCGCGCACGTTACGCCAGAAGACGCGCTCTTCGTTGCACGATTGCAGTTCCAACACCTGCCGCGACGGTTGCTTGCCATAAGAAGCTGATACGCGGTGCCACACTACGGACGCTGGATCGTGCCAGATTTCATGACCCCGCTTCCGCAACCGGAACGATAGGTCCACATCTTCAAAATACGCCCCGAAGTCGTGAGGGAAGCACCCCGCATCCATCAACGCACGCCGCAGATAAAACCCTGCCGATGCCGAGACGCCCCACACCGGACCCGCCACTTGGCGAGACTGGACAGCACCATGATCCCGTTTCCGGGCAAAGCCACCCCGGTCGTATTCATCGCCCGCACTGTCGATGAGCGGTGGAAGCCCACGCATGTGTCGAACCGGATCGTGTTGCAACACCAACGGAGCCACCGCCGCTATCTTCGGGTCATCGAACCACCGCAACGCTGTATCCGCCCAACCGGGTGTCACTTCGGTATCGTCGTTGAGCAGTTCGACCACCTCGCCAGTCGTCGCGGCAATCCCCGCGTTCGCCGCAATGCAAAAGCCGGAGCGTTTCGGCATTCGCAGGACACGCACGCCGTCAAAACGCTCGGCGGTCCGGGAAATGATCGCATCCTGGGAGCAATCATCCACGACCAGGATTTCCGTTCCGTGTGGTGCGAATGTGGTCACGGATTGCAGGCAAAGTTGCAACAAGTCCGCCCGAGCATACGACGGGATCACAATCGAAAGCGTCACGAGATGGCCCCGACCCAGATTAAGCGTTGAACCACGGAAGACACGGAATGCACGGAAGAAATCAGGAACGGTCAAGACGCGAAGAGTATGACTTTGTGAACGGCTTCTTGCTCCTCACTTGTTAGCTTCAATTCTTTTTCCGTGGTTTCCGTGTCTTCCGTGGTGAATACTCTGGCGAGTTACTTCGTTTTGCCATCTTGGGCGGCGGCGATGGGGTCGAGGAAGCTGGCGGCGTAGCGGATGCGTTGCTCGATGGCGTCGGTGCGGCCGTGGCGGACATCACCGATCAGTTGACGCAGTTCGCCGTAACAAATCGCTTCGACAGTATTGCCACGGCGTTTGGCCAGTTGCTCACACGCAACCGCTTCGAGCCACACGAGACTGGACAGCACTTTCGCTTGCCACTTCGGCCAGTGTTTACGGGAATATGTCAGCAGGGCGTGTCGGGTGACTAGTCGGAGCGGTGGCGGCACTTTGCGGGCGTGCAGGGGCCAATGGTGGGTGACTTGCAGGTTCGGTTCGTACCAGATCGTCCACCCGGCGTCGCGGGCACGGCGGCACAAATCCACGTCTTCGTAGTACAGGAAGAAGTTTTCATCCATGCCGTGCAACCGTTCAAAACAATCACGGCGAACCAGCAAACAACCACCAGTCACCCAAGAAACGGACTTGCGTTCGCTGAGCGGTTGATGCTGACACTTCCGGCGGCTCCGCGGCACGAGCAGTCCGCCCACGGTCCGCATCAGCGTCGGGAATTGCCCCGATGAAGCCTGTTTGGTGCCGTCTCGATTGCGAAGTTGAAACCCAATCACCCCGACACGCGGGTCGAGTGCGGGCCACCGTTGGGCAGCATCCAGCACTTCATCCAAGAATCCATCGGGCACGGTCACGTCGGGGTTCAACAACAACACCCACTCGCCGCGACTGACGTTACTGCCCCGGTTGACCGCCTTCGCAAAGCCCTGGTTCTCCGTATTCAAAAACACCGAGACGCCGGAAAGTCGCCCCAGTTTCCGCGACGATTTGTCCGCCGGCGAATGGTTATCGACAATCACAATCTCAGCCGCACCCCGCCGCACCGCTTCACTGTGACGCAGTTGTTTGGTCAGGCGGGCGGTGTTCTTCCACTGGCAAAAGTTGACGATGACCACCGAGAGTTGTGGCGTCTCGATCGCCGCGCCAAACCGTGGCGGCCGAGTCCGCAAACGCGGTGCGAGTGCGACCCGGACCGCAGTTGCGGGCTGGTCCAGTTCAGAATCCGTTGATGCAAAAGCCACGGCCATTGGGTTCCTTCCCGTCGGCACGGCACGGTCGTCCGTAAAGCGTCGGACTATAGGCAGAGGTGCAAAAAGTACGCAACCTCAACTGGGCGTGGTGAAAAGCGGGGGCAGGGCCATTCCTTTATTCAAACAACACGCATCAAAAAGTCGAATTTCAGAGGAGTTACGCAGGCATGCCGAAATCCGAAACCGATCACGAAAACACGGTAGCGCGAAAAAATCCATGATCTTAGGGTTCGACTTCGTGCCTTCGTACTTTCGTGGTCGTCTGTGTTTTTGGCTTGGAATCGTCAATCCTACGGCAAACCCAGTTGCACTGCGTCAGTCCTAGGTTAGTCGAGATCATTAAAGTTGCCGGGAGAGCTTGAGCGTTGATCCGTACCCGTGCTTCTCTGTCCAACCTGCCGTTTAGAACGGCGATTCGTCGCCGTTGACGGGGTCGATGGGCGGCTTGGGGCGACGTGTGGTGGAGGGCTTGGGTTTTTCGACGGAGGCGGTGTGGTCGAAGGGTTTCAGGTCGGGCTTGCCGTCTTCGCCGACGCCGGAGAGTTGGCGGATTTTTTGTTCGGCACTTCGCAGTTGGCCGTAGCAGTGTTTCAACAGGCCGATGCCACGTTCGTAGCGGGCGAGTGATTCTTCGAGTGACGTGGTGCCGTCTTCGAGGTCGCGCAGGATGCGCTCCAACTCGGCAAGAGCTTGTTCAAATCGGGGCGGTTGCGGTGTCGGTTCGGGCATGTCAAATCCTTGTCGGTCCGCTGTCCCGTTTCATCTGAACAACGGATTCAATCTCGCCGTCGGCCACGCGGGTGATGATCCGCTCGCCCGGCTTCACGTCCATTACGGAACGGATCAAGTGTTCACCATCAGCGGCCTTCGTCAAACTATAGCCGCGTTTCAGCACATTCAAGGGACTCAGGCTTTCCAATTGGTCCGCCACCGCGACGAGTTTATCTTGATGCCGTTGCACGTTCACTTTCGCCGCCCGTTGAAGTCGCGTCACGGTTTCATCGAGTTCCTGTTCGAGATCGCGGACCCGTTGTAGCGGCTTGCGTAATGTCGGTCGGTCTGCGAGTTGATCGACCCGTTGGCGGGCCAGTTGAATGCGGTGAACCACCGCGTCCCCGAGGCGGTCTTTCAAGTCGATCAGACCGTCCATCAACTCGCCACGGTCCGGCGTCAACGCGGTGATCGCTTGCGATGGCGTGAGGGCACGATAGTCCGCCACCAAGTCCGCAATGCTCACGTCAATTTCGTGGCCGACCGCCGAGACGATCGGGACCACCGATTCATGAATCGCGTCGGCGACAACCTCTTCGTTGAACGCCGCGAGGTCTTCCGAACTACCACCGCCACGCCCGATCACGATGGCATCGAGCGGCAACGTTCGCAGTTTGTGCAGCCGGTTGAGCAACCGCACGGATGCGGCGATGTCTTGGGCGGCGCCTTCGCCTTGCACCCGCGAGGGCCGCACGATGACATCCGCTAACGGCCAGCGGGTCGTGAGGATTTCGAGCATGTCCCGAATCGCCGCGCCGGTGGCACTGGCAATCAGCGCGACCCGCCGGGGGTACTTTGGTAACGGCTTCTTGCGTTTCGGGTCGAAGTACCCCTTTTGCAGCAACTTTTCCTTCAGTTGTCGCAACGCAAGTTCCGCCGCACCGATGCCCTTGGGCGTGAGTTCTTCAACGATGAGTTGGTACTCACCCCGTTGCGGGTAGACCGTAATGCCGCCCCGCGCAACCACCTGCATCCCGTCGCGGGGGTCGTATCGCAGCCGCAGTGCGAAGCCGCGAAACATCACGCACCGAAGGGTCGCACCCGAGTCTTTCAGCGAAAAATAGATGTGCCCCGACGCCGCCCGCACGAAGTTCGTCACCTCGCCCATCACCCACGCGCCGGCAAAATGCTCCTCCAACCGCAACTTCACCGTGTTGGTGAGGGCGGTCACGGTGAGCGGTTTCGTGTCGAGTAGTGCCATAGGTTTTTGCAGGGAATGCCGATCGCGGTTAGTTCGGTGTCAGTAGTGTATAAATGTTTTCGTCCAGCGCGGCCCGCAATTCTAACTCGTCGATCCGTTCCGCCGGAACCCACCCGTCATAAGTCCACCCTCGCGCCAAGTTGTAGGCCGATACCATGTCCTGAAGCCGTTCGGCTGTCAAGGTCGCGCCGGGGCTGGTGCCGTCGGGCAGTCGTTCGCTCAGAAATCGCTTTGGGAGTGTGTCTTCGGCGGGGGTCCACCCTTCACGGATGTTGAAGAGTTTTTTCGCGGTGATGATTCTGCGGGCGGTGGTGCGAAGTTCGGTCGCGGTCACATCCCAACCCGTCACATGGGACAACAACTCCGCCGTCTCGGTCCAAATATCGGTGAAGACGCCACGCAGAAATTTGCACAGGATGAGTGAGTCGATGAGGGCCGCGCGATCTTCGGTGTCGATGGCGAGTTGGGCCGATTCCGCCGTGCCGTGGCGGCGGTCGCCGACGCTGGAAAAATCGACCTCATACGCGCCGCTGCGGTTGTGGTCCGCCCCGCGTGTGCCGACCGCAAACCCGAGCGCCATCGCTTGCAAGGTACGCGGTTCGTAGCCCGGTAATTCCAGTCCCTTGACATGCGGCGCGAAGTCGGACGAACCACAACCGATCACCTCCGCCGCGATCCGCGAACCATTGGCTAACACATCGCCCAACCCTTCTCGCTTGGCAATCAAGTTCAACAATGACAACACGATGTCACCATGCCCGAAGGGTAGCTGATGGGGAATGAACTCCCGCTCGCTGCACTCCATCGCAAACGCAATCGTGGCCCCGGCGGAGATCGTGTCCACGCCCAGTTCATCACACAAACTGGCGGCACGCAAAATCATGTCGCGGTCGCCGACGCCACACAACGGCCCGAGCGCGAACAGCGACTCGTACTCTAAACGCACGCCCTTTTCGCCAGACTTGTAGATGTGCTCGCACCCAATGGTGCAGGCGGCACAGGACTTTTTCGCCACACGATGCTCAGTGTTAAAGCTCTCGCCGGAGATGGCGTCGGCGTCGGCGAATTGGCCTTGTTGGAAGTTGCGGGTCGGGAGCGCGTTCATCCGGTTGAAGGTGAGCAAATTCGCCACGGTGCCGAGTTCGCGGTACTTCGCGGTAGCGGGTCCGAAGGACCGTTTCGACAAATCGCGTGCCGCTGCCACAACCGCCGTCGGGTTTGCGAGCGGCGTGCGTGTGGTACCGCGAACGCCAATCGCCTTCACTAACTTTGACCCCAGCACCGCACCAAGACCCCCACGACCCGCGTGGCGACTGTCGAAACTGAGCGTGGCAAACCGCACCAGTTTTTCACCTGCCGGACCAATGACGGCGAACGTGAACGCACTGCCGAATCGTTCTTCCAACATCGCGTTGCTGGCTGATGTCGTCTTCCCCCAGATGTCGTCAGCAGTGGCGAGTGAAACACCGTTGTCATCAATCAAAATCACCAACGGTTGTTCGCACCGGCCCACGATCACGATGGCGTCGTAACCCGTTTGCTTGCCGTGGATGGCGAAGTGGGACGATGACAACGCATCGTTGAACCGCTGCGTGAGCGGGGATTTTGCCACGACCGTGAACTTGGCCGATGTCGTGAGCGGGGTGCCGACCAACGGGCTGAACGCAAAAATGATCGGCGACTCCGGCGCCAGCGGATCGACACCCACGGGGCATTCCCGATGCAACAGATACGCACCCAACCCGACACCACCGATGAACTGCCGCAACACGCCTTCGGACAACGGCACCGCTTCCGCATGTCCGGTTGGCAACGTGATCCGCAAGTATCGTCCGTAGTAACCAAACATGAACATCCCGCGTTGAACTGGTTGTGTCCTGTCATCGTATGCGGTAGAACCATCAGCTTCTGCAATGCCCAGAGGTTCGCCCATGTCGCAGCGGTATCGGATTGGGATTGTTGGCTTCGGCATGGCGGGTGGACTGTCGGCGTATCTGTTAGCGAAAGATGGTCACGAAGTCACGTTGCTGGAACAGGCTCCGGTCGTCGGACCGGCAGGCGCGGGCGTGTTGCTCCAGATGTCCGGGCAGGCAATTCTGCGCCACTTGGGCGTGCTGGACCAAGTGTTGAAACGGGCAGCGCCGCTGGAATGCCTGGACGCACGGCACGTCAGCGGTGGGCAACTCATCAAGACGAGTTATTGCGATTTTGAAGCAGGGTGTCATGCGTATGGCGTGCATCGCGGGGTGTTGTTTGAAGCGATTCACGACCTCGTGAACACACAACCCGTCGCTTTGGAACTGGGGTGTAACATCGTCCGGCGCGTGGTGGAAACGGACGGCGTGTATCTCGTGGATAGCCACTTCAAGAAACACGGCCCGTTCGACTTCGTGATGGTCGGCGATGGCGCGCGGTCTCGGTTGCGCAAGGCGTGCGGGTTCGTCGCTAGCGTGACACTGTACGACCACGGCACGTTGTGGTTAATCGCTCCTGGCTCGCCGGTGCCGAACAAGTTGCTTCAAGTCGTGCGCGGCAACCACAAGCTGTTCGGGTTGCTGCCGCTGGGGGACGGCCTCAGCACGCTTTACTGGGGGTTGCCAGTCCGCGATTTTGCCAAGCTGCGGGCACGCGGACTCCCTGCGTTGAAAGCCGAGATCCTCACGTTCGCGCCGGAATCGGCGGAGATCCTGGACTTTCTGCACGACTTCGATCAACTGCTACTCACGAGTTACCAACACGTCTGGATGCCGCGATGGTTCGATCGCCACATGCTTTTCCTGGGCGATGCGGCCCATGCGATGAGTCCGCACATGGGGCAAGGCATCAACTTGGCGATGGTCGATGCGTGGCGATTCGCCGAGTGCCTGCGTGCCGCGCCCGACCCACACACCGCGTTCCACGCCTTCTACGAACGCCAGCGCGACTACATCCGCTACTACGGCACGATCACGTACATGCTCTCGCCGTTCTTCCAAGCGGATTGGTCGATCCTCGGTTGGGGGCGTGACATCGCGTTGCCACTGATGCCACGAATCCCGTGGGTGAAGCGACAAATGTTGATGACGGTCGCCGGCATGAAAGGCGGCTTTTTGAAGGGAAGAATTGAGTTGTAAGCGATCACCCACCAGCGTCAGCGGACAGCAGTAAGAGCCGTGAACCGGCGGGCAAAACTTCCGCCAAGCTCGTCACGAACCGTTCGCCGTTGATAGACAGGAGATAGTGCGGCAGCAATTCCCCGTCAGCGTTGACCAACTCCGGGAGTCCGTGACAGTGCTGTGTCACTCGCGCTAAAACATCCGCCACGGTTCCCGGCACAACGCGCAACTCAGCTACACCAGCACGCTGGCGGGGAACGCCATAAAATTCAACGGTCACGAACGACATGCTTGTATAGTAACCCCGAATCAGTTCCTTGGTGCGGAGAGTTGTGATGCCTGCAATTTTACTCGTCATCGGTGATGCCGCCGAAGTGCTCGACACGTTTTACCCGTTGTTCCGGCTGCAAGAGGAAGGCTACACCGTCCACGTCGCCGGTCCCGCCACACGGGTGTATCATTTGGTGCAACACGATCGCCATCCCGATTGGGACATCACGATCGAATCCCCCGGTTACAAACTGAAAGCGGATGTGGCGTTTCAAACCGTGAACCCGGACGACTACGTCGGGTTGGTGCTATCCGGCGGTCGGGCACCGGAATACCTGCGCTATGACGAAGACTTGTTGCGAATCACGCAGGCATTCTTCGCCAGTAAAAAACCAGTCGCGTCCGTCTGCCACGGCATCGAAATCCTTGCCGCCGCCAACGTCCTCAAAGGAGTAACGGCCACGACGGTCGCCAAGTGCAAACTGGATGTTGAGTCGTTCGGCGGCCATTACGTCGATGCGGAAGTATGCGTCAGTGGCAACCTCGTGACCGCCCGCACTTGGCACGACAACCCCGCGTGGATGCGGGAGTTTGTGAAGCTGTTGAAGCAAATGATGTGAAAAAACCGTACCAGTTTACGCGACGCAATCGAACTTGTGGATCAGACGGCGGCTGTTGATGTCGAGTGCTTCGAGGATTTGCAGGACGGGTTCGGACGGGATTTCGTTGTGATCGGCCCAGGCAATCACGCCAAGGTTTTCGCGGCCATCTTTGAGGAAGTTGACAATCTGACTGAGAAGTTGTTTGTGTTCCGTGAAGTCCTTTTGCAAGAGACCAAAGTCACCGCGATCCAGTTCCGTCCAGAAACAATTGCCTCGAAGATGTTCCAGCCACCGTGCCCGGAGATAATCCCACCAGTGTTGCCGGACCCAGTTCCTAATCGCCAGTTCACCCAGGTCGTACCCTACTTTTTCGCTTTCAATCCACTTAAAGCGATCCGCTTCACGCTCGCACTCGACGTGAACGCTTCGCCGGTCCACCACGACGCAGCAGGGATTGTGTTCATAACAGTTGAATTGGGGCGATTCCATCTGTTCTGCACCTGAGCAAGTCATGGTGGGAGATATTTGCGTACCGTACAGGCTCCGCAAGTGGTCCATTCTAGTTCACACGATTCCCAAATAGCAAGTGTCATTCGCGCCAAATCTGAATTTGCCGTGACAATGTGCGACGCAACTTGCCATCGTTTGCAAAACGCGGCGAATCCTGAATTCCTGTAAATTCGACGCGACGTGCGATGTTATTGACTGGCCTGGACCGTTTGCCGGGTTTGATTCCGCACAATCAATCGGCGTGCGACCACGAGTAATTGTTCATCCTCGACATCCCATATCGCCCCGTCTCCATCAGAGCCAGTTGCTTGGACTAAGTTGCCAATTAGCTGCCCCATTCGCCAATCCGGGAACAGCGTCCGCAACTCGGCGATGGCACCAAGGAGTTCATCATGAGTTGTCGTCATGGCACGAAATCTCCCACTTTCGGATACGAACTCACAGGGATCGGTAAGTTGTCGATCACTTCAACTCGGATCAGCGTCCCTGGCAATAGTATGGCAACTCGTGTCGCCCTTGTCACGCCGTTGTTGATAACCAACTCACCGTCCGATCCACGACTGACTTCTAACGGCTGCATCCCTTGTGTCGATTTTCCATGCTGGGCAATTTGCCGGTGCAACTTGAATAGGTCTGCCCCCGATCGCCGTGACCACGGCAACCGAAGCAATCGCGGATCAACATCTAGGAAGACCCGAGGGTTCATTCACTCACATTACCAGAACTTCGGCCTCTGGAAAAGCGCGTGCCTGCGTTCGCCACTCACGTTGCAGCATCGCAAAGAGATACTCGCTGCCCCAGGCGCCTTTGAACCAGACGTGTTCGATGAAGTGGCCCTCTTGCCGGAACCCGAGTCGGCGAAAGAGGCGGCTGGCAGCGGGGTTGTCGGCGTCGGTTGTGGCTGAGGCCCGATGCTTGTGAAGTGTTCCGAACACGTAGCCCAGCACGGCTTCCAACGCCTCCGATGCGTACCCTTGTCCCTGATGGGACGGCGCCAGCGTGATTCCTAACTCGACCTGTTGCGGTTCGTCGGCCCGGAAGTGGATGCCGCAATCCCCGATAACCGTCCCGGTGGTGTGCGGCACAAGCGCAAGTTGCAGCCAAGTGCCGGGCGTGTTCGGCACGACGGACGCTTGGTTCTCAATGAGGCGAACCGCATCCGCCAACTCAAACGACTCCCACGACTGATACCGCGCCACCTCCGGCAGCGACCGATAGCCCACGACGGCAGACGCATCATCCCGGCGAAGCCGCCGGAGACACAACTGTGACGACAGCAACTCGAACGGATCGGGCATTGGGTGCGCTCCAACGACTTAGAACAGTCGCTCCGGTAGATCAACACCGTTTTAATTTCGCCAGTGCGGTGGAATTACTTCACAGCATCGACGGGCTTGGGTCGTCGAACTCCGTGTTCTTGAGGAACTGGCGGAATGTTTTCAACTGGTCGTGGCTTCTCCGCCCGCATCAAGTAGCGTCACACTGGTGACCGCTTCAAAGGTGCTGAATAATCGAAGCCGGCCGCTAATCACGTAAAAGTCCCCGTCGCCTTGTGCAACCGGATCGAACGCGATGTTTTCCGGGTGTTCTACGATGACCCGATCGCCACTTTCCATAATTAACGCAAAAGGTCGAAACGGCTTTTGCCCGAGAAGGCGTTGTACTTTAGGGCGAACAAGCATAGTCCTCATCACGAACTCTCCGTCATGGTGTGAACAGGGTTCAAAGCATTCCCGAAAAGCATGATACCTCAAACCGTCATACAGCGAAGCATCTGATGGGTGAATCAGGGAAATAGATTCTTACCTCATCTACCGCGCCAGATACCCGCCGTCCACGTACAGGGTTTGCCCGGTGATGTAGCTGCCGGCATCGCTGGCGAGGAGTAGGCAGGGGCCGACTAGCTCGGCGGGGTTGCCCCAGCGGCCTAGGCAGGTGTGGTCGGCGAAGAGTTGCTTTTCGGCGGCGGACAGGATTGCCATTGGCATGTCGGTCAGGAACGGGCCGGGGGCGATGCAGTTGACGGTCACGCCGAACGGCCCGAGGTCGATGGCGCTGGCGCGGCAGAGGCCTTGCAGGGCGGACTTGGACGCGGAGTAGGCGTTGCGTTTCTCTTTCGAGACTTGGCTAAAGATCGACGCGATGTGAATGACCCGACCCCACCGCCGGTCTTTCATCCCCGGCACTAGCGCCCGCGTCAACGCCATCACGGACGAAAGATTCACTTCCAAAACGCGGTCCCAGATGTCGTCGGTGATAGCGTCGATCGGTTCCGGGTGGTTCATCCCCGCGTTGTTAATCAAGATGTCGATTTTGCCCATTTTGGTGATGGCGTCCGTGGCCAGTTTCTTCACCGCGTCCCGATCCGATACGTCGGTGACGAGGTATTCGCCACGTTGATTGGTGCCGTCTAGGATTTCGAGGAGGGCAGTTTGCAGTTCGGCTTCGTGGCGACTGGCGATCAGCACATCGGCGCCGGCGGCAGCGAGGCCGCGTGCCATCGCTTTGCCGAGGCCCTTGTTGCCGCCGGTGATGAGTGCGGTGCGCCCGGTCAGGTTGAAGTGTTGCATGGTTGGTCCAGGAAAAGCCCACGGATGATCGCCCGTGGACTTTGGGGGGTATTTGTTTACGGCACGGTGATCGTGATCGTACTCTGTTTACGCAAGTGGGTCACGAGAGTTTGCCGCACGTCGTCGGAGTAGCAGTCGCGGACTAAGTCGAGCGACTTCTCGAACGTGGACGGGGTGCCGGGTTTGCGTTCGGTGATTTTAATCAGGTGAACGCCGAAATCGGTGTCTGTCGGCTCGCTGATTTCACCGACTGGCAGGCTGAACGCTTTGCGGGCGAAGGCTTCCTCGACGAGGGTATCACGCCGGGCGATCATGCCGATCTCGCCGCCTTGTGGTGCGGTGGGGCAGATGGAGTATTTTTTGGCGGCGTCGGCGAAGGTGATCTTCCCGTTCAGGATTGCCGAGCGAATTTCCGTGAGTTTGGCGCGGGCTTCGACCCGTTCGCCGGGTTGCCCATTAGGGCTAACGCGCAGCACGATGTGGTACGCTTTCACCCCGACGCGGTCGAAGAAATCTTTGTTGGTGTCGTAGAACTTCCGCAACTCCGCTTCCGGCGCGCGTTGTTCGACGTACTTGCTGAACTGCAACAACGTCAACCACGATTCGCGGACTTGGGCTTCGGTTTGGCCGGTTTCGCGGTAGTAATCGGCGACGGTTTTGTTCTGTTTTCGCAGACTCTCAACGAGTCCTTTGAAGAGCTTGTCCACTTCGATCGGGTCAATTTTCGGCCCGTGCTGTTTCAAAAATTGCTTCATCAGCACGTCTTCAATCATGTCCGAAGCGACATCTAACCGCAATTGGCGCGTTTGGCTGGTCGTGAGGACGCCGGGCGGAGCGGGCTGTTTTTTGATGAATGCATCGACTTGATCGAGCCGAATGATTTCGCCGTTAACGGTCGCGGCCACGTTCGGTTGGGCCTGGGTTGCCGCACCCGTTTGCTGCACCGGCGGCATCGGCGGCGTTTGCGCCAGCGCCGGCGACGAAGCGAGCGGAGTTGAGAGTGCAATGAGGCGTAGCCAATGGAAACGGGTCGGTCGCATCCGTGCCTCTCCGGTCAAAGTTCAAGAAAAGAGTCTGCCATATAGCAACCCCACCGCCAGCACGCAACGGTTTTTTGCTATGCTGACGTTTTGAGAAATGGACCCCGGTATTTTGACCCATGACTGCGTTACCCAACCTCGCGCACCGCACGGCCCTTTTGCAAACCGTCCCGGCGGGCGAATTGCTCATCCACGAGATTTATATCAGCGTTCAGGGCGAATCGACGTTCGCCGGGTTGCCGTGCGTATTCGTGCGAACTTCGGTGTGTGACTTGCGTTGTACATGGTGCGATACCCCCCATGCGTTCAACCGTGGCGAGCGGATGACCCGCGCCGCCGTGCGGGAACAGGCGTTAGCGTTCGATTGCCCGCTCATCGAAATCACCGGCGGGGAGCCGTTGCTCCAACCTGATGTGTTGCCGCTGATGGCTGAGTTGTGCGATGCGGGGAAAACCGTGTTGCTGGAAACCAGCGGTGCGCATGACGTTGGGCACGTGGACAAGCGGGTTCACATCATCATGGATTTGAAATGCCCCGATAGCGGGGAATGTGATCGCAACTTATGGCCGAACTTGGCAAAACTCAAGCCGACCGACCAAATCAAATTTGTGATCGCGTCACGACGCGATTGGGATTGGACCGAGCAGACGATCCGTGAACACCGTCTCGACGAACGGTTCCATGTGTTGGTCAGCACGGTCTTCGGCAACGTCACGCCACGCGATCTCGTCGAATGGCTTCTGGATGCGAAGTTACCCCGCGTGCGGATGCAATTGCAGATGCACAAGTACATCTGGGAACCAACCACACGCGGCGTGTGATCGGATCACCCGTTGCGTCTTTCGGCTTCAATCGCACGGCGTGTGTCGGCTTCGAGGAACCGGGCACCGGCGATCCACAACACGCCGCCGAGAATAATCATCACACTCATCAGCAAGAACGCCGTCTGTAAGCTCGACACGTCCGCCACTGCGCCGATCAGCGGTGGCGAAATCACATCGCCCAGCGCGTGAATCACCAGAATGTTGATGGCAAACGCCGTCGCCCGAACGTCGGACGTGACGACGTTCGCCAAGATCGTGTTCCCCGGCCCGACGTGCATAAACAGGCCAAAAACCGACAAGAACACGAACAGCCACGCCAGCGGG
Source organism: Fimbriiglobus sp. (assembly GCA_043785105.1). Taxonomy (GTDB): domain Bacteria; phylum Planctomycetota; class Planctomycetia; order Gemmatales; family Gemmataceae; genus Fimbriiglobus. The sequence continues at coordinate 13,076 of JAYVXO010000223.1, read as the reverse complement.
AAGGGTGCGTACAACAGCCCCAAGTAGCACGGGAACGCGGCGAGCGCCCCCACGCCGATCACCCAGAAGTACGCCCCGCGCAGACGCGGTTTCAGCAATTCCCCGAGCCACGCCCCGACGCCGGTTGCCACCAACCCGCCAATCACGACGATGCCGCCGAAGATCGTGCTAATGGTGCCGAGTTTCGGCGACGATTCCGTGGTCGAAACGACGATGACGGATTCCAGGTAGAGCGCCGATTCTTTTTCATCGAGCGTGGTACTGATGTGCTTTTTGAACGCCACCAAATCGCGTTGTTCGCCGTCCACTTTGGGCTGAAGTTTCGTGATGGTCGCGGCTGGCACCGGGTGTCGTTTCACGTCGGCGGGCGGGTTCTCCAGCGATTCGAGAGTCTTGGCGGTCATCACAAACCGGGCTTCGCGCTGAAACACATACGCCGGCACCCACGCGGCAACGCCGCCGATCACGAACGTGATCGCGGTCATCCCGGCACAACACATGACGAACGATTTGTTGCGGGTCAGCAGTCGCAACACGTCAAAATAACTGTGGGCGACGGTGTCCGTGGTGATGACCCTGGGCCGTGGAAATTCTTTTTTTAGGAAACACAACACACCAAGGAAGAGGCCCAGAAACGTGAACCAGAACGCATGACGCCAGTCGTCGAAGTAGTCCGACACTTGCCCGCCGATCAGGAACCCGATCGCACTGCCGACCGGGATGGCCATGTTGTAAAGGGCGATCACCGTGCTACGTTGCCGGGGCGGATAGATGTCCGCAATCATCGCCGACGACACCGGAACGTAAGCCCCTTCGCCGACGCCGACGAAACAGCGGGTCAGAAACAGAATCCAGTAAGTTGTCGCAAAGCCCGACCCGCCACTGGCTAGGCTCCAGAGCGAAACCCCGACGCCCAAAATGATCCAGCGCCGGTAGCCGTGGCCGTCCAGCCAGCCCACGAGCGGCGAAAACAGCATGTACGCCGCTAAAAACGCGCTCGTCAACGCGCCGAGTTTGAGTTGCACGTTGGTGTCATCCGCCGCAAACAACGTCCCATCCATCTGCAATCGCGGCAACACCGCCGACAAAACTTGGCGGTCGATGTAGTTGAACAGGTTGATAATCAGCATCAACGCCAGTGCGCGATTTGCACCGGCAAGTGGTGGAGCAGTGTCGATTGTTCCGTCTGACGGCCCCGATTTGTCCACAAGCATCGTTCGCCCCTATCCCATGTGCGGCCTAATTCTTCTGGCGGTAGGGTACGGTATTCGCAGTCATGGGTCGATAACGATTTCGTGATAGAATGCAAATGGTCCGGGAATTGTTTCAGGCACATGGTTTTCGGCCCTGAAGGGGACGTTCTATCAGCCCAGGGCCATGCCCTGGGAACGCCGGAAGGGACGGTTCTTTCGGTTGACAATCGCTGGCAATGAACCGTCGAGGCAGGACCACGAACTGGCTCTTTGCCCGGTCCCCAGGGCATGGCCCTGGGCTGACAGAACGTCCTTTTCAGGGCCGAAAACTAATAAACATCACGTACCGGAAAGTTCTGTCGGACTCGATACAATGTCGCAAAGATTCCCATGCGTCCGGCGAACAAGTCACACAGGCTATTACTGACCACCTTAACTCGATTGGAGATTCCGATGTCTGTTGAAGAAATCAAGAAACGCTTCGTGAACGAAATCAAACTCCGGGCTTACGACGACAAGTACATCGACAAAAACGAAGAGCGCGAGATTCTGCAAATCGCCATCCAACTGGGGGTCAACATCGACAGCGCCCGGAGTGCGTTGGTGCAAGTTTGCGAAGAACAAGGCTACATCGTCGAGAGTGTCATCCTCAAGATGGTGAAAGACCAAGTCGAGACCGTGTCCGGCAACGACGGCAAGGTCGATCAGAAGGAGTTTGAGCTGATTCTGGGGAATGCCACGAAGGCGCTTCAGGGCAAGAAAAACGAGCGGCAGATTAAGACGATGATCGTCCAAGTCATGGAAGACACCGGCAACAACAAAATCAAAACCGGCTGGTTCAGCGACTGGTACGCCGCCATGAAGAAAGACTTGGGAATGTAGCATTTTGTGACAACCAGCGCGCGTGACTGGTCTGGCCTATCACGCTCGCTGGTCGCCTCCGTTGTAACCGGATTTGCTGCTTCTCATGAACTCGCCAAGTTCTCAAGTCGGCCTGAATTGTTCAAGTCTTGTAATTACTGCAACCGAAGTTGAACAGTGTTGAGCGGTGCGCCCGGATTGGGTGCATCGTAGTTTTGCGCGGGCCGAGAGGTGTGCTATGCGGCACGGGTCCGGTTTTGTGATACTGGTTGTGTTCGCCATGCTGTGGGTCACCACGCCGCAAGGGTACGCCCAGGATGCCGCGCCGGACATTCGTTACTGGCCGCTGAGTGACATTACGTTCCCTGTTGCCGTCGAACGGTTGCAAGCCGCCGCCCAACGACCGACGAAATTACGGTTTCACGTGGCCGCGCAGGGGGGCAGTTGGAAAGAGGTCGCTAACAAGGGCATCAACGAACTGGATGTCATTGATGCGAAGTCGAATCGGCGTGGTTTTAGTTACTCCAGTCTTGCGGATGGCACCTACGACTTTGCCTTGCAACTGGAATATGCCAATGGCCAGCGTGATCCGCTCGATGCCGATTTGCGACCGCAGTGGCGGGTGATCTTTGACACGAAGCCGCCCGTGGTTCGGGTTTCACGCCTCGGCACGACCGGCATCGACTGGGATGTCGTCGATGACAACCTGAAGGCCGATAGCATCCAAATCGAAGCCCGATTTGTCGATGTCCCGAAGTTCTCGGTCGTCACCCCGAAGAACTTCCACGCGAAAGCACGGGATAGTTACACCTGGACGTACATCCCCCCAAACGTCCCGATGGAAGTGCGGATCGTGGCCCGTGACAAAGCCGGGCATGAAACCGTTTCGACACCCATCACGTTGCCTAGCAATGGCGCCGGTGCCGGGTTGGGCGGATCGAGTGGGACCGGCGGGTCCGGGTTCGGGAACCCGCGCGATTTTGATGCGAATGGGAACGGCGTCAACCAACCGCAGATTGAGTTTTCCAACACCAAGAACCTGAAGATCACGTCCAAGATTCAAAAAGTGACGCGATCCGGAATCGTGTCGGCGGACCTGTGGATGCGCGAAGAACGGGGCGGCTGGAAGAAGGTTGACACGAAGCCGGTCAACATCGTGCAAGGTGCGGCCGACCCAAAAATCGTGATGGAATATGCTGTCCCGGAAGACGGGCGGTACGGCTTTATCGTAATTCCCATGAACGGTGCCGGGGGGAAAGACGAAGACCCCAAGCCCAACGATCTTGCCCAGTTCTTGATTGAAGTCGATACCCTTCCGCCTGTGGTCACGGTCACGAGCGCCCGCCCCATGCCCAACGGGGCGACCGGGCCGCGGGTGGAAATCACCTGGAACGCCAAGGACAAGAACCTCGCGCCCGGCCCGATTGTCATCGAGTATTCCGACTCCCGCACCGGGCCGAATTGGAAGCCGATTCACATCGACCCGAGTTTTTTGCCGAACACCGGGCGGTACGTTTGGGAAGTTGAAGACAAAGAACTCTGGCGGTTCTTTATCCGGGTCACCGCCGTGGACCTCGCGGGACATCGCGGCCAGGACGTGAGCAAGGATGAAGTGAAAATCGACTTGGAAACGCCGAAGGCGTTCGTGGAGAAAGTCCAGGCCAACGGGAAGCCCCAAATCCGCGAAGCGAATAGTTCCCCCGCTGTCGTGCCGACTTCGGCACCCGTCCCCGCTTCGGAACCGATGAAATTACCGAACATCGCCGAGAACAGTACGCCACGTCCAGCACCTGCACCGATTGCATCACCGGCAAAACCGGAAGTAACGATTCCTGCCGATCCAAACCGCCCAATTCTACCAACACTTCCTACTGAAAAAGCCCCCATGTCGCCGCTCAATCCGTAAGATTGTTGTGTTGTGTACTGCCGATCGAAACTGTTTGTGGATGAGGGTCGCTCATGTTTGCACGCCGGGACTATGCTCGTGATTACATGATGATCCCACCGGGTACCGGCGAGCCGTCCGTGGCCAACATGATTGTCGAAATCCCGAAAGGTCGGCGCACGAAGTTTGAAGTCGATAAGGCGACAGGTCTCATCAAGATGGACCGATACCTGTACAGTTCCACGATGTACCCCGGCGATTACGGCTTCATTCCGCAAACACTCGCCGAAGACGGTGACCCGTTGGACATCCTCGTGATGGTCAACGAGCCGACGTTTTCAGGCTGCCTGATCGAAGCCCGCGTGGTCGGGATTTTTAAGATGCGTGACAAAGGGTTCAACGATTACAAAGTGCTGGGCGTGCCGAACAAAGACCCGCTGTTTGCCGATCTGAAAACCCTCAACGACGTACCGGCCCACTTTCTCCGTGAAGTGGAACACTTCTTCTCCACGTACAAGCACCTCGAAGGCGTCACCATCGAACCACTCGGCTGGGCGTCCGCCGAAGACGGGGCGGTCGAAGTCCGGGGGTCCATCGACCGCTTCCGGGCCACTCTGGGGAACTTCTAATCGAGCGAAAGCCCACGAATAATCATTCGTGGGCTTCTGGTTGTCACAGCTTATTTCCGCAAGATCTGTGTGAACTGGTATTGAGTCTTGAACTCGACGGCGTCGCCGGGTTCGATGCTGAGCTTGCTGAACGGTTCCGGGCACATGGTGGTGCGGATCGACCAGAATTGGAACTTGTCGATTGGGAGCGAGTTCTCGACGGTGATCTCGATGCCAGATTTCTCCTCCGGGATATAGCGAAGGCCGAACCGTTGCATTTCAACAAAGTCTTTTGGACCGCCTTCGGGAACGATGAGGCCGAACGCCGATTCTTTCTGCAACTCGCGGATGAATCGCACGTTGTTCCCCTTCACCTGACACGCTTCCCCGAACGCACTATCGGGCGCCGGCTTCACGGTGACCTGACCTCGGGCAAGCAGTAACCCGTAGGCTGCGCCAACGGGGGCCGAATCGACGTTGAAGAAGTTGTGGTTATAGACGTTGGTCTCAATCGGCTTGGTGCCGATGTTGACGAGCCGCGTTGTGAGGATGAGGAGCGGTGTGTTCGGTGCGATTCCGGCGAGTTGGATCGTTTTTTCGTAGTGGTAGCCGTACCCGGATTTCGTTTGAATCGTCTGCCGGAATGTGACCTTTTGATCGACTTCCTTTTCTTTGGTGTAATCTCGCACCTTCCACAGCCCGGTGTTGACGATTTTGTAATTGTGGGAGAAGCGATACTTCTCTTCTTGCACTTTCTCCAATTCGCCGACGCCGATTTTCAAGAACGTTTCGCCCACTTTCGCATCGGCGTAGCCGAGGGGTTCTTGCATCCCGTATTCTTCAACTGGGCCAATGATGTCGTCGTTGTTCTTCGGGTCGTGGGTGTCCTTCCACTTGTGGAAAATCTTGTGCCCGGCGAACTCGACATCGCCCAACACCCCCGCCCACGAAAACCGGCTGCCGCGATAGAACCCGGCTTTCGCATCGGGCGGGTAGACCGTCATTTTGATGTTGTTTGACTTCAACTCAATCTTGGGGTAGTCCTGTGCCCACGTTGACGACGTGAGACCCACCACGCACACCAGCACCAGTAATCGACGCATACTTTAGCCCTCGGGAGATGGCGATAGCAGAACGCAAAGTCGTCGCGGATGCAAGTTCCTTTCAGAGCAATCGGCGCGATTGTTGTTCCAGGGCGTTGACCACGAACTGCATCATCGGTGCCGCCATCGCATCAAAATACGCCCACGAGTGGCCACCGGCTTCGGTTTCCAACACGGCAGTATGCTGAACCCCCAATGCCACCAGCTTTTCGTGAAGGCGGTCGTTGCCGCGATGCCACACGTCGGTCGGGTCACAGGCAAACCAGATGTGCGGCGGAGCTTTGTACGGGTTGATGTGCAAAATCGCGGTGTCCTGGCGGCACTGTTCCTTACTGTCATAAAGTTCGTCGAGCGGTGTCCCGTCGCCGTACAGGTCGTGGTAATCAAACGCCGACGCCACGCCGGCCGCGACGGGGAACAACGCCGGGTACTTGAACCCCAGTCGAATCGCCCCTTGCCCGCCCATGCTGATCCCCGCCACGGCAATTGCTTGCGGTGCCAGTTGCCAAGTTTCCCGTATCCACGGCAGGACGCAATCGAGGAGGTACCGTTCCGGTGATTGTCGGCCATCAAACTGCGAACTGACGCGATCGGCCCACCACGATTGCCCGGATTGGGGCGCACAACAAGCGATACCGTGGCGTGCCAGTTCGGCAGTATACACGCCGTTATCAGTCAACGTGTTACCGCACAACGGGTGCAGAAACAGCAGCCCAAACTTAGGGCGATTGGCCGGTTGATAAATCGAGACCGGCTTGCCGCCAAGGGTGGTCGTGGACCAGTTCGGTAACATCGCGTTCCCTCAAGAGACAAACCCACGGCATTGCCGTGGGTTTGTGCGAAAAACCAGACCTGTTGAGCGGTTGAATTTTCAGTGCTTTCGGCCCTGAAGGGGACGTTCTGTCAGCCCAGGGCCATGCCCTGGGGACCGGGCAGAGATAGCGTTTTTCGGCCCGGTCAGGACAGTTCATACCGTTGGCTTCGAGTTCCCAGGGCATGGCCCTGGGCTGATAGAACGTCCCCTTCAGGGCCGTATAACCTACTTCGCCAGTTCGGCTTTGGTCTTCTTCAACTTTTCCGTGATCTTCTTGCGGCGCTCCGCATCCCGTTTTGTCAGGTCTTCGAGCTTCAACGCTTTCGTCCACACGGCTACCGCCTCTTTCTTCTTGTCGAGTGCCACGAGGCAATCGGCGACGTGGTCCCAGATTTCGATGTGGTTGCCGTCCTCGGGGTCTTGGGACGCCTTGTCGAGGTACTTGTAGGCTTCCTCAAACTTGCCGCGTTTGAACAGCACCCAACCGAGGCTATCGAGGTACGCGGAGTTTTCGGCCTTGGCAACTTCTTCGGTGATCTTGCCCTCGTCCAACAGCTTCTTCCGCAAGGCCGCGTCGAGTTCGATCGCCTTGCGGATCATGGTTTCGGACTCGTCCAATTTCATGTCGTTATCGACCCAGATAAACCCAAGGTCGTTGTAGTACGTCGAGTTTTTAGGGTCGTCTTTGATGAGTGCTTGCAGCGTCTCGGCGGCTTTATCAACGTCCTTGATGTCAACGTATAACGAACTCAGCACGTACCGCGCTCGCTGACTGATTGCTTCCCGCGCTTTCTTATTCGCGGGGAGTTTGGCTTTTTTCAGTCGCTCGACGACATCCTCATAAGCCACAATGGCTTCCTTGAATTTCCCAACCTCGCGTAACACAGAGCCTTTCAGTTGCACGAAGAACCACCCGTCTTTGTCAGCGGAAATCATGTTTTCGGTAATCGCCAGAGCATCGTCGATGTCGCCTTGCTTCACTTTAGTGCGGACGAGTTGCTCCATCACGACCGGCTTGAAGTTCTCCAATTCTTGACCGCCATCGGTATCGATCAGCTTCTTGATGAGTTCTTCGGCTTCCTTGTATTTTTTTTGTTCCCAATAGACCTCGACCAACGGTTCGTAAGCGGTCAGTATCCGTTTGCCGCTCTGGAGCTTGACGGCGCTTTCGTAGCAGAATTCCAAGAACTGCTCGGCGTGCGCAAAGTCCTTGACCTGGGAGGCCAACATACCCAACACCAACGCCGCGTTGAACTTGAACGGCGATTTCTTCTCCTCGGCGTCTTTTTGCATTTTCCCGGCGACGGCAACCAGTTGTTTGGCAGTGGCTTTATCTTTCCCCAGTTCCTTAAGCTTGGCGTTCATCCCGTCAACGCTGGTGAGGTCGTTCAGCGTCAGGGCCATTTCCTTCAGTTGCTCATCCGTCTTTTTTTCGGCGACCGGATCGGCTGCGATCATTGAAAGAGGAAGCAAAAGTGTCGCAACAACGCCGATAGCAAACCAGTTGCGGAGCATAACCCACCACCCTTCTGAGTTCGGATGAAAAACCAGTCCAGACACCCCATATTACCCGGCGACTCTTCCGAACGCCACGCGGATTAGCCCTCCGGTTCGGACTGGCTACAATACCGGCTAATCATTCGCTCTTTCCGAGGTATTGCCGTGATTCCGAAGATCCCGATTGTTGGCGTTGGCCCGGACGGGTTAGCGGGGCTGACTTCCCGGAGCCGGGAAGTGCTGCAGGCTGCCGAAGTGGTGTTCGGGTCCGATGCCGCACTGCGACTGTTACCCGAACTCCAAGCGGAGCGGGTCCGCATTGGCAGCGATCTTCCCGACATTGTGGAGAAATTGAAGTCCGGCCTCGGCACGAAACGGCAAGTCGTTGCGGCAATCGGCGACCCGCTGTTCTATGGCACCGCCCGTTACTTGTGCGACAAAGTCGGCCCGGATGCGTTCGAGGTGGTGCCGCACGTGTCGTCCATGCAGCTTGCGTTTGCGCGCATCATGGAGACGTGGGAAGAAGCCTACCTCACGGACCTTTCGGCGAAGAAACTCGACGACGTACTTGATAAAATTCGGTCGGCGGAAACGGTCGGCCTGTTCACCAGCGAAACGACGCCCCCGAACCGTGTGGCTCGGGAACTGCTCGCGCGGGGCATCGACTACTTCCGCGCTTACGTCTGTGAAAACCTGGGTGGTAAAGATGAACGGATCACCCAAGGCGAACTGTCCGAAATCCAAGACCTGCGGTTCGACCCGCTCAATATCATGATTTTGAAGCGCAAGCCGAACCGCGCGGACTCGCCACGCCGGACCTCCCGACTGGCCCGCTTCGGCAATCCGGATGAACTGTTCGCCCAATCGCGGCCCAAAACCGGCCTCATTACCCAGGCCGAAGTGCGGGCGGTTGCGCTGGCACAAATGGACTTACAAATCGGCGACGTGGCCTGGGATGTCGGCGCCGGGTCCGGGTCCGTGGCGATCGAAATGGCCCAACTGGTTTCACCGGGCGTTGTCTACGCCATTGAGCAAGACTCGGCGGACTACCACCTGATCGTGGCCAACACGGAGCAGTTTGGCATCACCAACGTGAAGCCCGTTTTCGGCAAAGCCCCGGCTGTTTTCGCTGACCTACCGGCTCCGGATGCCATCTTCGTGGGTGGCAATGGTGGCGAAGTGGCGCGGCTGCTCGAAAGCGCGTTCACCGCACTACGGCCCGGCGGTCGGCTGGTGTCGAACGTCGGCACCTTGGAGATGATTTCCTCAACCTATGCTGTGCTGAAGCGCCTCGCGCCCACGGTGGATGTCCTACTCATGAACCTGGCCCGTGGCGTGGAGCAACTCGAAAGTCTGCGCTTTGAAGCCGTGAACCCCACCGTGCTACTACGGGTCCGCAAACCGAGTTAGCAGTTCCTTCAACCCGTCGTCATTCGGAAAATCGCGGCGGGCGGTTTCCAACACGACGAGGGCTTCCGGTCGTTTGCCCAATTCCAGCAACGAGGCACTCAGCACGTAACTCGCCTGCGGGTCCGGACCAAGAAGATCGACGTATTTTCGGCTCGCTGCAACGGCTTCGGCCCACTGTTTCAAGCGAAAGTGGGCGACGCTTCGCAGCAAATCCGTGCCCGGAATGCCAGGGCGGACTTCGTCGGTTTGGGTCGTCCAACGCAGTGCCTCTTCGGGTGAATTGTTGCCCAGCGCGATGGCGGCTTCGGTTAAATACAACATGGCTTTGGCAGCATTCGGGAACGGTGCCGCGCGAGCGGGTCGTAACAGTTGGTCGGCTAGCAGCGGCTCTCGTCCTGCCAATGCGATGTAAGCATCGTTGATGGCTGTCAAGCCGTTTTGAATTGCGGCATGGTCGGCTTCATTGGCTTGCAGCGCGAACAGCGGTGCGAGTTGATACGACAACCGCATTCCGACTCGGCAATCTTCCACATCAAACGCGAAAAGCTCTTGGTTGCGTTGCGTGAACCACCAGCGTAGCGGTCGGACCCCGTCTACGGTGCGATGCCGTGCGGACACGATGATTTCCTGGCCACCGATCAACGTGTCAACCCGACGGATCTCCGTCGATTGCCAACCTTGGCCCAGCCAACGACTCTCGAACGCTTTCCAGACGCCGGAATAAAGCTTCTTCAACCCGTCCGGGTCGTCCACTTCCCGATCCGGTCGTGGCAGAACATGGGCGGCACGAACTTCGGTATGCAGTCGATCCAGGTCAAACGAGTCGATTGCGGAGAAGGGATTCTTCGTATCCGCCGCTCGGGAAATGCACTCGAAGAACCGCACCAATCGCGGGTCAGCAATTTCAACAGGCTTGGCGTTCGATTGGAACGCGGTACGAATTGTGTTGATGCGATCGGACGCGGACTCTTGCTCCGAAAGCGGTGCGGGTGCTGGCCCCACTTCGATGGCCGCATCCAAGAGGATTCCCATGACGACCAGTAGTGACAGAATCAAGATGAGGCTTCGAGGTCGAATCATCGGATGTCCTGGACAATCGAGCGATGTCTGATTCTATCACGACTTGCCGGGTCACGTGTAAAAACTGTGCCGCTTCAGGAAGGGTCTGGCAAAATTTTCTGGCGTTCGTTCTGTAACGGGGTTTCTACCCCAACGGGGTTGTTCCCTTAGCCCAGGGTTGAGGAGGCTCTGCGACGATTACCCTGGGACGTTGGCAATGGGTGCAGCAGTTCCCAGGGTAACGGACCTGCGGTCCGCAACCCTGGGCTAAGGGAACAACCCCGTTGGGGTTGAAAACGAAGACTCAAACAAGCTTCCGAGAACAAATGTGACGCTACCCAAGAAACAGAAATTGGCCTGTTGCCAGTTCTCCCGACCGACTAGAAAAGGTGTGCCCTAACTGAAGGTGTACTTCAGTCCGTGTAAAGAAATGAAACCCAAGGAATTGATCATGATTTTGGTACGCATGTTGGCGCTCGGCTTGGCGACTCTGGTGATGTCAACGGTTGTCGCGCAAGACAAAAAGGCAGAGAAACTCGATCCCGCTAAACTGGTTGGGAAGTGGAAACTCACCGGAGGCATGAAAGCCGGCGAAAAGTTGGGCGACGACAAAAAAGGGACGGCCGAATTCACCAAAGAAAAAATCACGCTAGCCAATGCCGACGCGACATTCGTATTCGGCTACAAAGTCGATATCACCAAGACACCTGCCGAAGTCGATTTTGAAATCCTGGAACCAGTAGATCTCAAAGGCGCGAAAGCCAAAGGGATCATCAAGATGGAAGACGGCAAAATGACGCTGTGTTACCAATCAATGGGTGACGATCGTCCGACCAAGTTTGAATCGACTAAGGACAACGGTTCCTTCCTGTTCACCTTCAAGGCTGCTGAAGAGAAGAAGAAAGAAGAAAAGAAGTAACGACAACCCGGTTACCAGGGCACCGTTCTGACCGTCCGTTCTGGACTGTGTTCTCAACCCCAAGGAATTGACCATGATTCTGGTACGTATGATGGTGCTCGGTCTGGTGACTCTCGTGGTCTCAACAGTTTCAGCAGAAGACAAAAAGCCCGAGAAGCTTGACCCTGCCAAACTCATTGGCGAGTGGAAACTGTCCGCCGGCCTGAAGGCGGGCGTGAAGTATGAAGACACGATGAACGGCACGACGGAGGTGACCAAAGACAAAATCACCGTGGCCGACGACCAGGCAACTTTTGTCTTCGGGTACAAACTCGACACGTCAAAAACACCCGTCGAAATCGACATGGAAATCCTGTCACCCGACGACCTGAAGGGCAACAAGGCCAAGGGCATCATCAAGTTGGAAGACGGCAAAATGACCTTGTGCTACCACCCGATGGGCGGTGAACGCCCTGCGAAGTTTGAATCGACCGCTGACAACGGTTTCTTTCTGTTCACGTACAAGAAGGCTGAGAAGAAGTAACAGCCTGTCACCGTGACACGAACCCATCTGCCGGTGCAGGTGGGTTCTTTCATTTCTGGAGTTGGTAAGCTTGACCGTGGAAACGGTCAGCCGATTTACCTGTGAAGTCACCGACACGCGAGACCCTCTCATGACGACTCCCCCCATTACCCGGCGCGCATGGCTTGCCGGTACGGCTGCGATTGCAACCACGACAATCACCCATGCTGCGGAGCCGGTGAACCCGGAGCCGTTTGGGTATTGCTTGAACACCAGCACTGTACGCAACGCCGAAGGCAAATCCCGACCGATTGTCGAGTTGATTGAGATTGCGTCCAAGGCGGGCTACGGGGCCATTGAGCCGTGGATTTCGGAGATTGAAGAATTCACCAAAATAGGCGGGACGTTGACCGATCTCCGAAAACGCATCAGCGATGCTGGGTTGAAAGTGCCGGACGCGATTGGGTTCGCAGAGTGGATTGTTCAAGACGAAGCGCGGCGCAAGAAAGGGTTGGAACAAGCGAAGCGGGACATGGACCGGGTGCAGCAAATCGGCGGTAGCCGTATCGCCGCACCCCCGGTTGGCGCGACCGGCGGCACTAGCAAACGCGATGACCCGAAGTTCACCGAACCCGTGATCGACTTGCTCGCTGCTGCCGACCGTTACCGCGAACTGCTCGAACTCGGTCGCACAATGGGCATCACGCCCATCGTGGAAGTGTGGGGTTTTTCCCGCACGTTAAAGCGACTTGGTGAAACATTACTCGTGGCAACGGAGTGTGGGCAACTCGGCGGGGCTGTGTTGCCGGATGTGTACCACCTGTACAAAGGCGGGTCGGACTTCACCGGGTTGAAGCTCCTCGCACCCAACGCGATCGGCATCTTCCACGTCAACGACTACCCGAAAATCGACCGGGTTAAAATCTTGGACGCCGACCGCGTCTACCCCGGCGACGGCATCGCCCCACTCACCGACGTGTTCAAAACGCTCCGCGACATCGGCTATCGCGGGTTCGTCTCGCTCGAACTGTTCAACCGCGACTACTGGAAACAAGACCCGCACGCCGTCGCAAAAACCGGCTTGGCGAAGCTGAAAGCCTGCGTGAAAACGGCGATGGAGTGAGAGCGGGTGCCAGGGTATGAGAGTGGAGAGTGGAGAGTGGAGAGTGGAGAGTGGAGAGTGGAGAGTGGAGAGTGGAGAGTGGAGAGTGGAGAGTGGAGAGTG